>DATCQV010000211.1:0-83978 GCA_036569325.1 Mucilaginibacter sp.
CCGTAAAAATGACTGGACAAGCCTGCTTTTCAATCTCGCCGATTTCTATAAAAATAAGCCGAACGAAGCTGAAGAATACGCCGAACGATTGACAACGGGTATCCAGCAATATGAGTCCGTTCCGTTTGTTAAAGAACAGCAGGAGTACACCCGTGCCGATCTGGAAACCATCATCACCAGTTGGAAAAAATATTTCGATCCGGAGGAGGGCGGACTTGGCTCTGCGCCTAAATTCCCTATGCCCAATAACTGGCAATGCCTGATGCGTTATGCCCACTTAGCCGGCGACGACGAAGTTGCCAATGCCGTTAAGCTTACGCTGCATAAAATGGCTTTCGGTGGTATCTATGACCATGTAGGCGGCGGCTTTGCACGGTATTCAGTTGACGATCACTGGCACGTACCACATTTTGAAAAGATGCTGTATGATAACGCGCAGCTCATAAGCCTGTATTCCGAAGGTTACACCTGGCAACCCGATGAACTTTATCGTACGATAACAGATGAGATCATCGAATTTTGCAGCCGCGAGCTGATGGCGCCGAACTTTGGCTTTTATTCCGCATTGGATGCCGATAGTGAGGGAAAGGAGGGCAAGTTCTACATTTTTACTAAATCCGATATTGAAGAAATATTAGGTGATGATGCTGAACTGTTTTGTATCTACTATAACATCACTGAACGCGGTAACTGGGAAGAGGAACATTCCAATGTGCTTTTCCGCCGCGATACAGATGAACAGCTTGCCGAAAAGCTTGGTCTCCCTATAACCGGATTACAGGAAAAGGTAGCAGCAGCAAAACAAAAGGTGTTCACCGCCCGCAGCTACCGCATCCGCCCGGGATTGGATAATAAAATACTGGCCTCATGGAATGGTCTGATGCTGAAGGGGCTGTGTGATGCTTACCGCGCTTTCAATAAACGGGAATATTTAGAGTTGGCACTGAAAAATGCAGATTTTATTCTTACCCACCTCGTTAATAAGGAAGGTCGCCTCAACCGCATTTTCAAACACATCCCGACAGGTAATGACAAAGCAGAGGCTTTCCTCGACGACTATGCCAATGTGGCTGATGCGCTGATTGCCTTGTATGAAATTACTTTCGACGAGCAGTGGCTGATGCAGGCCAAGTGCATGATCGATCTGGCCATACAATTGTTCTATGAGGACGAAAAAGGCATTTTTTACTTCACCGCAAGCGATGATGAGCAACTGATAGCCCGCAAATCGGAAATTATGGACGGCGTGATCCCGGCATCAAACTCGGTGATGGCCCGAAACTTGAAAAAACTTGGCCTGTTATTTGACAAGGAAGAATACCTGCAAATAACAGGACAACTGTTACGAAACATCGTCCCTTACATGGCAAGGTACGGTTCAAGCTATTCCAACTGGATCATGCTGTTGACAGAGGAGGTGTTCGGCACTTATGAAATTGCCATAGCAGGTGATGACTTTGAGGGAAAGCGCAGTGAAATAGAAAGCAGCTACATTCCCAATAAAATAATGTTGGGCGGTAAAAAAGGAACTTTACCTTTGCTGGAGGATAAGTTTGGCGCTGGCACACAAATATTTATCTGTAAGGATAAAACCTGTGGCCTGCCCGTAACAGACGTGAAAGAAGCATTGAAACAAATAACGATTGCCGGCTAACGGGCCATCGATTTTACAGATAATAAATACATACTTAAAATGAAGATCAACCCACAAAACGTAGTGTCGTTAACTTATGACTTGTACGTAGAACAGGACGGCGCCGAAGTTTTACAGGATAAAGCAACAGAAGAGCAGCCGCTTACTTTTTTATATGGTGTAGGCCAGATGATCCCCGGATTTGAAAGCAGCCTTGCAGGGCTGTCAACCGGCGACTCGTTCGATTTCCGTATCGGTCCGGCTGATGCGTATGGTGAATACGACGACGAAAGCGTAGCTAACCTTCCAAACGAAATGTTTACTGAAGGCCTGCCTGAGATTGGCGATGTATTAGACCTGCAAAACAGCGAAGGTCACCAGTTTCGCGGTCAGGTAGTGTCATTGGCCGAAGATGCAGTGATCGTAGATTTGAATCACCCGATGGCTGGTCAGGAACTACATTTTAAAGGCCAGATACTGAACGTTCGCGAAGCAACTCCTGAAGAATTAGCCCATGGCCACGTGCATGGTCCGGGCGGGCACCACCACTAAGATTATAATAGATTCAAGAATCAAGAAGTCAAGAGTCAAGAGTTCTTTCTTTATCCTGGCTCTTGATTCTTGTTTTCTTGTTTCTGTCGAAAGCTCGATCCTCTTATGATCAGCTCCGGCTTGATGCTGATCACCTTAGCAGTATCTCCTTTTCCTTCACTCGCCAGATCGTCAAAAAATAAATTCGCTACAGCCTTGCCCATATCCACGCTAAACTGATCTATTGTAGTAATAGACGGACTGGTGATCTCTGTAAACGCTTCGTTAGAATATCCGCAGATGCCCAATTGTTCAGGCACTTTTATTTTAAGCTGATTAGCCACTTCGAGTACACCGAGGGCAGAGAAATCGGAGGTTGAAGCGAATATGGCATCGGGTGCATCGGGCAACCTCAGTAATTTTTCTGTTGCTTCGGCGCCAAGTTCTTTGGTCCAGGCATTTTCAATAATATAGGTATCGTTCACTGCAATGCCTGCGGTTTCCAGCGCCTTTAGATAACCGCTTTTTCTTTGCCGGAAGATATTCAGGTTTTGCGGGCCTTCCAACAAGGCTATTTTTTTGTAGCCCTGGTTAATGAGGTGGGTTACTGCCTCGAACGAAGCTTGTTCATTGTCGTTGATAACTTTCAGTGTATCTAACTCTTCGGCTACGCGGTCGAACTGGATCAATTGGATGCCATGCCCGGTTACGGCTTTTAAGTGGTCGTAATTATAACTGTCGGCCGAAACCGAGATCACGATACAATCCACCTGTTGGTTAATCAGCGTATTGATACATTTTACCTCTTTTTCGTGCTGCTCGTCGGTTTGACAGATAATAAGGTTGTAATCTTTCTGGTAGGTAATATCCTCAATACCAGCAATTACATTAGCGAAAAAGTTCTGATTAATACGCGGTACCACCACGCCAATGGTTTTGGTTTGGCCCATACGCAGGTTGCGGGCCAGCGTACTACGCTTGTAATTAAGCTCGGCCGCGGTTTCCAATACAAGCTTCTTTGTCGCCGCATTTACATATTGTTTATCGCTTAACGCCCTTGACACGGTAGAAACCGTAATATTCAACTTTTGGGCAATATCATAAATGGTGACGCGTTTCCTGGAATTCATAACTATTTGTAAAGATGATAAAATATTTTTCTGCAATCGATTGCATATTGAAAAAATAATTTAAATTCGTCGCTGTAAATCGAATTATAAACAGCCCATCTTCGGGTCAAATCAAATATTATGCTGCTGTTAGGTATCGATATAGGTACGTCTTCCATAAAAGTTTCCGTCGTGGATGCTGCATCACAAAAGGTGCTGGCGTCGGCCCAATACCCCGACGAGGAATCGTCTATTATTGCCCTGCAACCAGGCTGGGCCGAGCAATCGCCCGATATGTGGTGGGAACATACCCAAACAGCTATCGGCCTTTGCAATAAAACAGGCGCTTACAATCCCGCAGATGTCGCCGCCATCGGCATTGCCTACCAGATGCATGGTTTGGTTTTGGTTGATAAAGATCAGAAAGTATTGCGCGACAGTATCATCTGGTGCGACAGCCGTGCTGTTGAGATAGGCGATAAGGCCTTTGCCGCGATAGGCGAGGAGCAATGTCTCTCGCATCTGCTCAACTCTCCCGGAAACTTTACCGCGTCGAAACTGGCCTGGGTAAAACAAAATGAGCCGGAGATCTACGAAAAGATCGACAAGATAATGCTGCCCGGCGACTTCATTGCAATGAAGCTTACCGGCGAGATCACTACTTCTATATCGGCTTTATCAGAAGGTGTGTTCTTTGATTTTAAAGAGAATGCCATCTCAAAAGATGTTACCGGTTACTTTGGTTTTGATAATAGTCTCTTTCCGGAGATTAAAGAAGTTTTCTCACCGCATGGAGAACTTTCATCTTCAATAGCACAAAGTTTAAATTTAAAGCCTGGTATCCCGGTAGCCTATAAATCAGGCGATCAACCTAATAATGCACTTTCATTAAATGTATTGAATCCCGGCGAGGTAGCCGCCACCGCCGGAACATCGGGCGTGATCTACGGCGTTACCGATCAATTAGGGTACGACCAGCAATCGCGTGTGAATACGTTTGCCCACGTAAATTATACCGAGCAACAACAACGCCTGGGCGTATTGCTTTGTATTAACGGCGTAGGCAGCATGTACCGCTGGCTGAAACAGATTTTCGGCGGGGCAGAAAGTTACCAAAAACTAAACGCCAAGGCCGCTGAAGCATCTGCAGGCAGTGAAGGCTTATACGTTTTACCTTTCGGTAATGGCGCCGAAAGAATGCTGAATAATAAGATCGTCAGCGCGCATTTCCATAATATCGATCTGAATATCCATACACAAGCACACGTGGTAAGAGCCGTTCAGGAGGGAATTGCATTTGCATTGCGCTATGGCCTCGATATTATGCGCAGCAATGGCATGAATCCTACCGTAATCCGTGCTGGCAAGAACAACCTGTTTTTAAGCGATCTGTTTACCGAAAGCTTTGTAAATATCACCGGCGTGCCCGTTGAATTATACAAGAACGATGGCAGTGTTGGAGCCGCTCTTGGTGCTGGCATTGGTGCTAAGGTATTCTCATCGCCGCAGCAGGCGTTTGAGCATACGCATCCGGTGCAATTGGTAGAACCGGCAGGGAATCATTTAGAAGGAGCTTACGGTGAGTGGAAGAGTCTATTAGCAGAACATTTAGTTAAATAAATAAACCGGAAGACTTGCGAAGTTTTTAAAACCTCGTAAGTCTGTAAAATCGGTAAAATCAAATTAAAATCATCAAATCAAATATCAATATGAAAGAATACTTTAAAGGAATAGGACAGATCAAGTTTGAAGGCGTACAGTCAGACAACCCGTTGGCGTTTCGCTGGTACGATGAAAATAAAATAGTTGCAGGTAAATCAATGAAAGATCACCTGCGTTTTGCCTGTGCCTACTGGCACTCATTCTGCGGCAACGGCGCCGATCCATTTGGCGAGCCAACCCACATCTTCCCCTGGAATGAAAAGGCCGATGCGGTTGAACGCGCGAAAGATAAAATGGACGCTGCGTTTGAGTTCATCACTAAAATGGGAATGCATTATTATTGCTTTCACGATGTTGACGTGGTTGATTACACCAGCGATGTAAAGGAAAATGATCGTCGCTTACAGGCATTGGTCGATTACGCCAAACAAAAACAAGCCGAAACCGGAGTGAAACTGCTTTGGGGTACTTCGAACCTGTTCAGTAACCGCCGATACATGAATGGAGCTGCCACTAATCCTGACTTTCATGTACTGTCGCATGCTGCTGCACAGGTAAAGGCTGCGTTGGATGCAACAATTGCGCTTGGCGGCGAGAACTACGTTTTCTGGGGCGGTCGCGAAGGTTACATGACTCTGCTGAATACCGACATGAAACGCGAACAGGAGCATTTTGCCCGTTTCCTGCACACAGCAAAAGACTATGCCCGTAAACAAGGCTTCAAAGGTACTTTCTTCATCGAACCAAAGCCTTGCGAGCCAACCAAGCACCAGTATGATTATGATGCGGCTACCGTGTTAGGTTTCCTGCAGAAATATGACCTATTGAACGATTTTAAACTGAACCTCGAAGTTAACCACGCCACACTGGCCGGTCATACCTTTCAGCATGAATTGCAGGTTGCTGCCGATTCAGGTTTGCTGGGGTCGATAGATGCTAACCGCGGCGATAGCCAGAACGGCTGGGATACCGACCAATTCCCGAACGATATTAACGAAGTGACCGAAATTATGATGATCATTTTAGAGGCCGGCGGCTTCCAGGGCGGCGGTATCAACTTCGATGCCAAGATCCGCCGTAACTCGACAGATCCGGCCGATCTGTTCCACGCACACATTGGCGGTATGGACATTTTTGCCCGCGCGCTTATCACCGCGGATAACATCCTTCAAAAATCAGAATACCTGAAGCTGAGAAAAGATCGTTATGCCTCATTCGACAGCGGGAGAGGGAAAGAATTTGAAGAGGGAAAATTGTCTTTGGAAGATCTGCGCAGCTACGCCATCGACAATGGCGAACCGGCGGCAACAAGCGGTAAACAAGAATATATAGAAAATTTGATAAATAGATATATATAGTTTATAATTGTCAAACTAACAAATAAACCTAATTAAATAAATATGAGCCTGAAAACCCTCTCTCCCGGCGACTGGATCGTCTTTCTTGTGTATTTTGTAATCGTAGCCTTTTATGGATGGTGGGTTTACAAGCGGAAAAACAAAAGCGACGGTACATCAAAAGGCTATTTTTTGGCCGAAGGTTCGCTAACATGGTGGGCTATAGGCGCTTCGCTTATTGCTTCAAACATTTCAGCCGAACAAATGGTGGGGATGAGTGGTTCGGGCTTCAAGATGGGTTTGGCCATCAGTACCTACGAATGGATGGCGGCTGCCACATTGGTTATCGTAGCAGTATTTTTTATTCCTGTTTATCTTAAAAATAAGATCGCCACCATGCCGCAGTTCCTTCATCAGCGGTATAATGGTACGGTAGCTATGATCATGGCCATATTTTGGCTGATGCTTTATATTGTGGTGAACCTGATGTCTATCCTTTATCTGGGTGGCGTGGCCATTGCGGGTATTTCAGGATTGGATTTGAAACTGGTGATCGGCTTGCTGGCAATATTCTCCATCATTATCACACTGGGCGGTATGAAGGTTATTGGTTACACAGACGTTATCCAGGTTTTTTTCCTGGTATTAGGCGGACTTGCAGCAACCTACATCGCCCTGCATTTGATCAGCGAAAAATCCGGAACTACCGGCCTTTGGAATGGTTTCAGACTGCTTCGTGAAGGTGCCAGCGACCACTTCCAGATGATCTTCAGTAAAAAGAATTCAAATTATCTTGATCTGCCGGGCCTTTCGGTGCTTATCGGTGGTATGTGGATCACTAACTTAAATTACTGGGGTTGTAATCAGTACATTACACAAAGAGCGCTTGGTGCCGATCTTAAAACGGCCCGGTCAGGTATCTTATTCGCCGCTTTCCTGAAATTGCTGATGCCTGTGATCGTGGTGTTGCCTGGTATCGCTGCCTATGTGCTTTATCAAAAGGGCATGTTCCACCAGGAAATGCTGAGCTCAAAAGGTGTGCTGGATGTTAACAAGGCTTACCCGTCGATCCTTAACTTGTTGCCCGACTATTTAAAAGGGCTTTCATTTGCGGCGTTAACAGCTGCTATCGTGGCTTCCTTAGCAGGTAAGGCCAATAGTATTGCCACCATATTCACGCTCGACATTTACAAAAAGGCAATAAACACTCAGGCTACAGAAAAGAACCTGGTTAATACCGGTAAAGTTGCGGTTGTAGTTTCGATGGTATTAGGCGTGTTGCTATCATTTGTAATTGGCGATCTGCTGATGGGTGAGGGTAAACAAGGTTTCCAATACATACAGGAATATACAGGCTTTGTGTCTCCGGGTATATTTGCCATGTTTATTTTAGGTTTCTTCTGGAAAAAGGCAACCTCGAATGCCGCGTTATTCGCAACCGTGGGCGGTTTAATATTCGCCATTATATTCAAGTTCTTACCTTACTGGACTAACCTTTCTTTCCTGTCGCCGTTCGGCTTTTCAAAACTAAATGGCGATGGTGTTTACGAAATTCCGTTCCTTGACAGGATGGGCTTTGTGTTTGTGATATGTATGGTAGGTATGTATATTATATCGAAGATAGAATATGCAAGGGGCTTACGGACTGCCGGTTTAGAGGTAGATGTAAATATGTTTAAAACGAACAGGAGCTTTGCTATAGGAGCTATAGTAATTGCTGTTATTCTTACCTTCTTATACACCTTCTTCTGGTAAAAAAACATAAACATTATTCAAAAAAGCGATGGGCATAATGTCCCGTCGCTTTTTTTATGATCAAATTTCTGGCACGGCCGGTACCTGCTTTTTAAGCATAATGCCGATTATTATCATCCATACCACAAGTCCGGCAGTAAATACCCTGAACCCGGTAAGGTTTACAAAAATGAATCCTGCTGTCATTCCGATAACAACCATCACACAGGTGAAAATTCCAAAATAGCCAACCCAGACCGGAAACGCTTTTGTCTTAATGATCACTACCGACCATAAAGTTACTGCGATAACAATGCCGGCAATAAATATATAATCGAAAGAATGGTTAAGCGCGTTATTGTAACTTAAAAGCAGCGTTAACGAGTTCCGGATCCCGGCAGAAGGATCATGAAACTGTTCTATAAAAAGCGGAAGCGCCAGTCCGTTAAAGGCTGCCGCCATTAAAACGGCAAACATGCCTATGCATACCGTGATGAAAGCACCGACAGAAAGCGGATCATCAACGGATAGTTTTTTCGTCAATCCCCAAAAGCCGAACAGGGCTATGGGAACAGATAATATAGCGAGCGAGTGTGTAATAATGATCATCGCAGCGATGTGCTGCAGGTGTTCGAAAGTGCCGCCGGCGGGGTGCATTATCATGGTAACCGTCATGAGCACTGCCGATAAGACGAGTGCCCGCCCGCTGTAATAAGCTGGTTGATTTTTCATGTGCCTTTTAATTTTTTTGCTTGCGATGAAGGTAGGTGGTGCAAGCAAAACGGCACTTGACCACGATCAAGAAATCAAACTCTTCCGTTTCATGCGGCTGAAGGTTTCGGGGGCCATACCGAGGTAGGAGGCGAGATATTTTTGCGGAAAGCGTAAAAACCAGTCAGGGTGCAGTTCCATCAGTTTTTCAAAGCTCACCTGTGGCGAATCGGAGTTGATGGTAAGGGCTGTTGCCTTTGTCCAGTTTTCCATTACCCGGCCAATGGCAAAAAACGCCTGATTTTTTCCAATGAGTGCGTGCAGCCGGTGAATACTGATAAGGCAAATAAGCGTGTCCTCCAGCGCTTCTATGCTGTTTACCGATGGCTTTTGACTTACGAAACTTTCATGATCGGCAGCAAAATCATGTTCGCAGAACAGGTTCAGCGTATTCTCTTTTTCGCCGGTCTCATTAAACAATCGCAAACTACCCGATATTACGATCGCCACGAAACTGCAAACCTGGCCCGGCGCTAAAATAAGCTCGCGTCTTTTCAATACCCGGCTCTCGGTTGAACCGATCACCATTTCAACCTGATCAGCCGAAAATTTATGAATGCGGTTTAACGCTTTTTCGACGCCTGACTTTATGGTTTGTTGCTGGGAGGCTTCCAATTAGTTTGAGAAATACAGGTTAAGTCTTAATAATACTCCAAAGTCCCGTCAGTATTCAGCGTGCACCTGATAAATATACGCGCCAGCACCGGTTGCCGGTTTAACGTAGCGGGAATAAACTGTTTGTCTTCTTCCTTAAATAAGGCGGTGGACAAACTGATAACCTGCGTGTATTTATAAAATTTCGACGCCAGATGTACCTTATATTCGGCCAGCCGTCCGCCCGGACTAATCAGCAGCTCTACTACCGCGTCAAAATAATCCATATTGATACCATCGGTCTCAAACGGCACTATGAACTTGTTAATGTAAGGCAGCATACCGTAATAAGTACCGCCAATCTTAATGGGCCGGGTAACTCTCGTGGCCGAGTCGATCTTCGCATCAAATGAAAACGCCAGATTGGTATCTGTATCCAGCGGCGCCTCGTAAATTATTTCGCCTTTATCATAGTTGAATTTTTCATTCAGCTTGCCGTCGTCATCGTAAAACGTCCAGATGCCGGTTTTAATGCCGCTTGTAAATTCGCCGCGGGCAATTAATGTGCGGCGTTTGAAAAATGCCTGGTATAAACCCACCTTTACGTCCGGCGCAGTTTTCAATACCTTAAAGCGCTCAATTACCGAGTTGGTGATCCAGTTTTTCTTTTCAACCGTATCCTGGGCAAACGCCGGTTTAAGGCAAAGCAGGCAAATTATAACAAACAGGAAGCGTTTCACATTTATTGGTTTTTGCCAATATCGAAATTGTGAAAGCAAATTCAAAAAATAAAATCAACCGCCGCCCCGTCTGCCGCCTCCGCCTCCAAAGCCGCCGCCCCTTCTGCCACCTCCACGACCGCTTCGGGGCTGCGAACCTGCGAATTTTTGCAGGCGTAAAGTAAAGCTCAGCATAAAGTAGCGGCCGAGCCTGTTGGTGCGGGTGTCGATGATCTGATTTCCGCTTACCGTACGCGTAACCCCGGTGTTCTCATTAAACAGATCGAACCCCTGGAAGCGCAGCGAAGCGATGTTTTTCTTTAGGAACTGATATTCAACATAAGTGCTTAACAGGGTAGGGTTGGCCTTAACCGTGCTGCTAAAACCCTGGTTAATGGTTTGCGAAAGATTGTAGCCGAGTATGAGATTATAGAAAAAATAATTCCGGCCATCTAAACCAATTGTCCATGTTTTGGCGTTGGTATTTATCGACGATGGCAGGCTGTACTTAGTATTGTTAACAGCATAATTACCGTTGATTTCCGTGTCCATTATACTATCGATATCGATCCGGAGCCTTGCGCCCTGGTTAAATACCCAGTTTTTACCCAGGTTACGCTGATTTTCAATGTACGATACGTTGTTGTTGTAACTGGCGCCGCCGTTAAGGGTAACCGTAAACTTGCGGTTGTCGAACGGTTTGGAGAACGCATAATTACCGTTCATCGAGTAATAACCGCTTGTATTCAGGTAATGAGTTTCCTGCCTGGTGCTGGTGGCTAATGTACCGTCTGCGCCGGTTGTGCCACCCGCGCCACTTGTAGCCACCACGGGCGAAGTGTTAGCCACAATCTGATCTTCAATGGTATTAAAGCTAAGATTGGTGAATAACGAGTTCCCGCTGGCAATATCAAACTGGTTATAACGCAGGTTAATGCTGTTGCTGAACGATGGCTTCAGGTCGGGGTTACCATAAACGATATTCTGCGGATTTGAATAATCGGGCTGGCGCTGCAACTGCGCGAAGCTCGGCTGACTGCTGTTGCCGCTGTAGTTGATAGTTAATGTATGATTTCGCTCAAAGTTATACACCAATCGTGCTGTCGGAACCCAGTTAAAAGTATTGGTGGTGGTCCGGAAATCATGCGATTCGCCCGTCAAGGTTGATGGCTGCGCGGAAAGACCGATGGTATAATTGTATTTCGTTTTTACGCCACGGAAATTTAAGCCAAACCGGTTGGTTACAAACTGGTAATTGTAAAGGGTGCTCAACGAATCCACATAAGTTTGCACGCCGGTTACCGGGTTTATGCGGTAATTGTATTTATCGTTATCGGTATTTGAATAGGTGTAGGCATAGCTCGCTTCCAGGTAGGTGCTTTTGCCAACGGGTTCAATGTATGAGAAACGTGCATTGAACCTGCTGGTGTTGCTGTTGGTATTGATCTGCTGAAAAAGCGGATTCACAATACTATCCTGTACGGTGGTGTATTTATCGTTAAAATCCTGGTCGTGGTTAGCGTAGCTGTAGCCGGTAGTGATACTCAGATTTCGTCCCTTTTTCCTGAATTTGTGATTAAACAGCGCGGTGATACCGCCGCTCGGAGCCGTTGAATTGGTTAGCGAATATTCGGTACCGTTAACTACTGCTCCGTTACGCATGTTATTAAATATATCGCTGTTATTGTCGTGCGATGAGCCGTACGAAAAATTAGGGTTCAGTTTAAGATAGTTCAGCGTGTCTATCTTATATTCCATATTGAAGTCGAACCGGTGGTTGATGCTATGATTGATGTCGGTCGTATTATCATTATTGATCAGCGCGCCTGACTGAAAAACGTCCTGCTGCTGCGAGGTGCTGGTTGTAGTGGTGTTTTTATCAGCAAAGCTATAACTGCCATAAACCGTTATCTTTTTGCCGATGGCATCCCGGTAATTCAAACCTATCGATTTGTTGATGGTTATCCCGTTGGCAGTGCTTACACCGCTGCTGCTGCCGCCGCCACCACCGCCTGAGCGCCCGCCGCGGCCACCGCTCCCGCCTGCCTGGGCAAGGTTAAAGGCATTGGTGTTATTATTATTAATTGTTCCCAATAGCGATGCCTGCTGGTCATTATTAAAGGCATTGGCCGAGAGTTTTGCCTGGTACCGGTCGTCATTACCAACACCAACGGTTCCCTGCCCAAACTGTCCTTTCTTTTTTCCCTTTTGTATGGTAATGTTCAGGATCTTGTCAGGATCGCCCGTTTTTATTCCGGTTAAATTGGCCTGGTCGCCGTAATCATCTATCACCTGTATGCTTTCCACAATATCGGCAGGCAGGTTTTGAGTTGCGGTTTGCACATCGCCCGTAAAATAGTCTTTACCATCCACTCTAACTTTCGATACCTGTTTGCCGTGCGCCGTAACGTTTCCGTTGGCATCAACGCTTACGCCCGGCAGTTTTTTTAGCAGATCTTCCACCGGCGAACCGTCACGCACTTTGTAGGCGGCGGCTTTGTATTCAATAGTGTCCTCCTTGATCGTTATGGGGATAACGCCGTTTATGGTAACAGTTTTCAGCAGGTTGGTTTCGGTTTTCAGTTTGATGGGGTCGAGCTTGATGGGTTTATTGCTGTCGTCCATTACGTACCTGCGGGTAAAGGTTTGATAGCCTATCCCGGTTACGGTTATTTTGAAGTTTTTTGAGGTTACGATGGGAAAATCAAATACACCTTTTAAATTGGTGGTTACCGTTACGCTGTCGGTACCCGAAGTTAATTTAACGTTCACTGCGGGTACGGCACCGGTACTGTCAACAACGGTACCGAACACCTCGCGCGAGGCAGGTTTCGGCGTTTGCTGGGCTGATGCCGTGATAAAGAGCAGGCATAGAAAAAGAATCGAAAGTAGGGGAGTTTTCATATTCCAAAGCACTTTAAAATGCTATCGACCATGAATATATAGCTACGGTTTAATATATTATTCCCATGTCATAATAATGTTGCATATAAGGGTTAATGTCATAATAATGTTGCAGCTAACAGGCTATTCGCCTCAAAATAAAACAGGTTTTTATATTATGGCTGCAGCGGTAATAAATACCATTCACAACCTTTACAGCGGCATCCCCGTATTAATGCAGATATGAGGAGATTTATACCATTGATTATCTTCCTGTTGTCATGCAAGCTATCTATGGCTCAAAAAGCTGTGCATGCTCAGGCTCCTCTTTTCCCAAACTCCGATACCAAAGCCCTTTATTCGGGTATCGACAACCTGAATAATAGAGCGTCAGATATTTATTTAACCGCCCCAGATTCGGCCCGTGTGCTTGCAGAAAATGCATTAATGCTTTCTCAACGGGCAAATTACGGATTGGGGAAAGCGCGTAGCTTTTATAATATTGGATTAGTTTACTGGTCACAGTCATATTATACCATCAGCCTGTTTTATTTAAATTCGGCTATAAATAATTTATCTAAACATTATCCGCTTCAGCTTTCCGACTGTTACAATGCGCTTGGCCGTACTTATGCCGATCTGGGTAATTACGACGAGGCGCTTCAAAACCTGAACAGATCGCTCAAACTTGCCGGTGACGATAAAGGCCGCGAGGCCGACGTTTACAGCGAACGCGCTTATGTTTATTGCGCCCTCAAAAAATTTGACAGGGCTATAGCTGCTGCAAACAGGGCATTGAGTCTTGATGAAAGCATCAAAGCTGAAGGAAATATTGCGGTATTGTACGCCCGCCTTGGCAGCATCTACAAAAACAAAGGCGACTATAAAATGGCATTGCATTACGATAGTGTTGCATTAAAAAAGAGCTTCAATCCGCTAAATAAACGCCTGCAGGCCAAAACGTATGTAGAATTTGCGGCTATATATAATCTTCTGCATAACGATAAAGCTGCTGTTGCTTTAGCACAAAGAGGCATTGCTCTTGCCAATACCATCGGTGTTGCCAGTGCATGGCTGGATGGTTACAGAGAACTGGTAAACAGCTATGAACTGGCCGGTAACTTAAAGCTTGCCCTTACTTTTCAAAAACGGTACAGTGTTGTGAACGATAGTCTGCATAGCCAGGCCCGGCTTCAAACTATTAAGCTGATACAAAACTATTACGCCCTCAATGCCAAATTGAACCGCATTAAGCAGATGGAGGTTACCGATGGCGAGAACAAAGCAAAAATAAAGGCACAAACAAAGCTTATACTGATCCTTTCCTTATCCATGGTAGTGCTCATATCGGTGTTGTTTGCTATTTATTATTTATACAAGCAAAAGAAGTTGCTGAATAAAAAGCTGGAAGATCAGCACAAGGCCCTGCTCGATCAGAAAGCGCTGATAGAAGTGCAAACAAACAACCTGCAATCTGTCAACGGTCTTAAAGATAAACTATTGGCCGTTATAGGGCATGATCTGCGTACACCGGTTGCCAATATGAGCAACATTATTGAAATGTTCAACGATGAATATTTGACCGCCGCCGAAGTAAACGACCTGATGAAAGAGATCAGCCCCATCATAAAAGGCGCGGAACTTACCCTGTCGAACCTTACCGAATGGGCCGGCAGCCAGATCAAAGGGCGCAATGTTAACCGCTCTAACGTAGATATATTCCTGCTTGGCGTTGAAATGGAACAAACCTTTACGCATCACCTGCAAACAAAAAAAATAGAATTTTCAAATAAGGCCTTTGCCGGTCAGTCGGTATTGGCCGATGAAAACCATATCAAAGTTATTTTGCGTAACCTGGTAAGCAATGCCATTAAATTTACTGATAGCAATGGCTCCATAACCCTTGCTACTATGATTGAAGATAACGGTTTAATAGTAAGCGTAACGGATACAGGCAAAGGTATGGACCGCAGCGAAATAGATAAGCTGTTTTCCATTAACACTCATTTTTCGCATTCTGGAACCTCCGGCGAACGTGGCACAGGCATAGGCCTGCTGCTTTGCAAGGAATTGGTAGAACTGAATGGCGGTAAACTGATGGTAAAATCGGCAGTGGGGAAGGGTAGTACATTTTACTTTAATCTTCCCCTCACCAAAACTTATGCGTAGGCTTAGCTAATTTGCATCCTTTCTTAATACATAAATAATGCAAGCCCTGCTCCACAGGGCTTTTTTTGATAATAAACGAAGTGGTTTTTGGCTCATCTTAATTTAAAAGCAAATTTCAGAAGTTAATATTATCAGATCAGCGCTCGCTGCAGACCACTCCGCGCGTCTGTAGTTATCTTTCAATTGCAGCTATAGCTATGTAACTATCCTGTTTCAACTGCAGATTATTTGCGCAATTGTTAAAAAAGTATTACCTCATTTACAAATGGATTTTTAACTTAGTAAACCAATTCATTCTTCGTAAACCCTAAATTCAAATGAAACAAAAAGCATCCTGCCTGTTACTTTTTCTTGCTGCCTTGTTTTTCGGGAATAATATTGCCCGGGCGCAAAATGCCATCGGTATTTTTGACGACCAGGGCGATGTGGGCGTGGTTAAACATAAAGGTACCGGAACTTACAACGCTAAAGACCAAACCTACCACCTTTCAGGTTCGGGCAACAATATCTGGGCAAATGCCGACGGTTTCCATTTTGTGTGGAAGAAAATGAAGGGCGACTTTATTTTACGCACCAATGCTGCCTTTATAGGAAAGGGTGTTGAAGACCATCGTAAGATCGGTTTTATGGTGCGCACCTCGCTCGATTCAACATCGAAGCAAATAAACGCCGTAGTACATGGCGATGGCTTAACCTCGCTGCAATTCCGCAAAACAAATGGCGGCGTCACCGAAGAAAAGAAATCTACTGTTACGCATGCTGATGTTATCCAGCTGGAAAGGCATGGCAGAAAATATATCATGTCGGTAGCGCGTAAAGGCGATCTTTTTACCGAAGATGAAGTAAGCGATGTTGACCTGGGCGACGAGGTGTATGTGGGGATCTTCATCTGCTCGCACAACGCCAACGTGACCGAAAAGGCAGTTTTCAATAACGTACGTATCGTAACACCTGCTCCCGCTTCGCTGGTACCTTATCGTCAGTATCTGGGCAGCGCAATAGAGATCCTGGATATTGCCAATCAAAACAGCACCATCGTTTACCAATCGCCAAAATCGCTTCAGGCGCCAAACTGGATGCTTGATGGCAAGAACCTGCTTTACAACAGTGATGGCCTGCTGTATAAATTCGATCTGAAAACAAATATGCCAACCGTGTTCAATACAGGCTCGATAAATAATAACAATAACGACCACGTGCTGTCGTTCGACGGTAAATGGGTAACTATCAGCAGCAGCGTCAATAAATCCGGTCCGTCAATGGGCTGGATCGTACCAACCACAGGCGGAGAACCAAAGCGGATGACCCAGGTTGGCCCGTCATACATGCATGGCTGGTCGCCCGATGGTAAATACCTTGTTTTCTGCGGCGCACGAAACAATGAGTATGATGTTTACCGCATCCCTGTAGCGGGCGGTCCCGAAGAAAGGCTGACCAACACCCCCGGTTTAGATGATGGTCCCGAATACTCGCCCGATGGTAAATACATTTACTTTAACTCGGTACGCAGCGGCCTGATGCAGGTATATCGTATGAAAGCCGATGGCAGCGAGCAAACTCAGCTTACTAACGATGATTACAATAACTGGTTTCCGCATGTATCGCCCGATGGCAAATGGATAGTTTACATTACGTTCCTTAAAAGCGAGGTTGCCCCCGGCGATCACCCTTTTTACAAGCACGTTTATTTGAGAATGATGCCGGTTGGCGGCGGTCCTTCAAAAGTGATAGCTTACCTGTATGGCGGGCAGGGTACCATCAATACCCCTTCATGGGCGCCCGACAGCAAACACCTGGCCTTCGTAAGCAACAGCGATTTATTATTCCCCGTTTTCCCAATAGCAACTAACTAAAAACCTGAATAAACAATGGATTCATCACGCAGAAATTTTATAAAGAACAGCGCAATGGTTGTTGCCGGCGCTGCTTTATTACCTAATGCCTTACTGGCCGCCGAACCTAAAAAATTGACAAGACTTGGTGTGCAGTTGTACAGCGTTCGCGACGCCATGGGCAAAGACCCGATGGGCACCTTGAAAAAGCTAAGCGAAGGCGAAATAAAACATGTGGAACACGCCAATTATATTAACCGTAAATTTTATGGCTACTCGGCTAAGGAGTTTAAAAAGATATTGAACGACCTGTCGATGCAGATGCCGAGCGGCCATACGGTGATGACCGCCCATGACTGGGATACCTCGAAGAACGACTTTACCGATAAATGGAAATATACCATTGAGGATGCCGCCGAAGTTGGCCAGCGCTACGTGATCAGCCCGTGGCTGGATGAAAACCTGCGCACCGATATGGACGGTCTGAAACGGTTTATGGAGCAATTTAATAAATGCGGCGAGCTATGCAAAGCACACGGCATGACCTTTGGCTACCATAATCACGATTTTGAGTTCAGTACCAAGGTAGGCGATGGCACCCTGTACGATTTTATTTTGAACAATACCGACAAAAAACTGGTAGCGCAGCAACTGGATACCGGTAACATGACTGGTGTACCGGGCGGCGATGCCATGGAAATTCTTAAGAAATACCCCGGCCGTTTCGAGCTGATGCACGTTAAGGACGAAATTAAGGCTACTAACAATGGCGAAATGGGGCATGGCTATGAAAGCACCATCCTTGGACAGGGCGTATTAAATATCAAAGAAATTGCTAAAACTGCACGCAGCAAAGGCGGTACTTCGCAGTTCATCATCGAGCAGGAATCATACCAGGGCAAAGATCCGGTTGAGTGCCTGATAACCGATGTGAAAGTGATGACCAAATGGGGCTTTTAATACTTCCGAACCGGTCAATAACGTTGTATTGTAACAAAGCAGATTGATTGTAAACCTCAAAACGCTGTTTTTGAGCCGATATTGAATATGTACGGTAAAAAATACCGTGCATATTTTGCATTTTATATTAATAAATGTTAATTATACATGATTTTTTTGCAAACCCAATTCAAACCCTAAATGAACAGGCGTACCGTACTGAAAAATCTGGCTCTGGTGATAGGCGGAGCGGTGTTATTGCCGTCATGCGTTCACACCGACGGTACCTCGTATGTGAAGCTGAAACACATCGATATTGATGAGGACGGGCAGCGGCTCGTAGCCGATATGGCGGAGACCGTTATACCCAAAACCACTACGCCGGGTGCAAAAGATCTGAAACTGCCTGCCTTTGTTTTAAAAATGATAGACGATTGTTTCAACAAAAAGGACCAGGAATCATTTGCTGCAGGAATGAAGGCGTTTACCGAAAAAATTAAAAAGGAACACGGCAAAGAGTTTGGCGATCTTGATCAGAAACAACGCGAAGCCATTCTAACCGCCATTGAAAAGGATGCGCAAAAACCGAGACCTAAGTCGGCTCAGAATACTCCTCCCGATCCGGTAACCAATTTTTACTTTAGTGTAAAATGGCAAACCATAAACGCCTATACCACTTCGCAATATTTCATGACTAAAGAGATTGTTTACGAACTGGTGCCCGGAAGATATAATGTTCATTACCCTGTTAGCAAGCTGAAACTGAAAACCGCATAGCCATGGCCAATCTCAATATCGACAGCGTTAAGGAACGCACATTTGATGCCATTGTAATTGGCTCGGGCATAAGCGGTGGTTGGGCTGCCAAAGAATTAACCGGAGCAGGCTTAAAAACGCTGGTACTTGAACGCGGCCGCGATGTAAAGCACATTAAGGATTATCCTACTACCAATATGATGCCCTGGGAGTTTGAACACCACGGCCAGCTGCCTGCAAAGGTGATGGAAGACAACCCCATCGTAGGCCGCTGTTATGCCTTTGGTGAAGATTCACAGCACTTTTTTGTGAAAGACAAGGAGCATCCCTATATTCAGCAAAAGCCTTTCGACTGGATCCGTGGGTACCAGGTGGGCGGTAAATCGCTGCTATGGGCAAGGCAAACCCAGCGCTGGAGCGACTTTGATTTTGAAGGCCCCGCCCGCGACGGTTTTGCTGTTGACTGGCCTATCCGTTACAAAGATATTGCGCCCTGGTACAGTCACGTCGAGAAATTTGCAGGCATTGCCGGAAACCGCGACGGCATTCCGCAACTGCCTGATGGCGAATTTTTACCGGCCTTCCCATTGAATGACGTTGAACAATATTTTGGCGATCACCTCCGTAAAAATTATAAAGACCGCTATGTGATCAGTGCCCGTTGTGCGCATTTGTCAAAACCCAACCAGATCCATTTGGATCAGGGCCGGGGCCAGTGCCGCAACCGCGATCTTTGCCAGCGCGGCTGTCCGTTCGGCGGTTATTTCAGCAGCAATGCGTCAACCATTCCCTGGGCCGAAAAATCAGGCCACATGACTCTGAGGCCGCACTCGGTAGTGCAATCGATCATTTACGACGAAACAAAGGGCAAGGCAACAGGTGTACGTATAGTAGATACCAATACAAAGGAAGCCATCGAGTATTATGCAAAGATCATATTCGTAAATGCTGCCGCCATCAATACCAACCTCGTTTTACTGAACTCCACATCCAACCGTTTTCCTAACGGCTTTGGTAACGACAGCGGCGTTCTCGGCAAATACGTAGCCTTCCATAATTATTCGGCCAACATCAACGCCCAGTACGACGGCTTTAAGGAATGGACTACAGATGGCCGCTCGCCTACAAGCGGATACATTCCGCGCTTCAGGAATTTGCATAAACAGGAGACCGATTTTCTGCGTGGTTACGCGTGTACATTCAGTGCCGGCCGTTACCAGCAGCACAAATATGAAGGTGTTGGAGCGAATTTGAAAGAAGGCCTGGTTACCGGCGACTTAAGTCCATGGGGTGTTTGGGCGCAGTTTATGGGCGAAACCATACCCAAGGAAACCAACCATGTAACGCTCGATAAAAAACTGAAAGACGATTGGGGCGTGCCGTTGTTAAATATATCGGTTGATTATGACGACAACGACGAGAAAATGAGAAAGGATTTTATTGAGCAGCTGACAGAAATGCTTACTTCGGCAGGCTTTAAAAATATCCATGGTAATACAGATCACCGCGCGCCGGGGCTGGATATTCACGAAATGGGCGGCGCCCGTATGGGTAAAGATCCGAAGACATCGATACTGAACGAGTGGAACCAGGTACATGCCTGCAAAAACGTTTTTGTTACCGATGGCGCCTGTATGACATCGACCTCGTGCCAGAATCCATCGCTCACTTACATGGCCATTACTGCCCGCGCGGCTAACCACGCGATTGACGAATTGAAGAAAGGAAATCTGAGTTAGCGGATACCGGACCGATACTGGCAGACTATCGGGGTAAAGTGCCGTTGAAACTTGTTGTTCCAGACGGAAAACAGGATGAGTAAACAGACTGAAAATGCCCCTGTAAACGTTTAAACGCCGAAAAAAAACTTAAATAAAAATAATAAAAAATGCCCCTGACGCTGCTGAAAGCGGTTATTGTGTTAAAAAAACACAATGGTTTTTGTTCCGCAGCTTTTTGTTCATACATTAGGACGCACAACCAATATAACTATATTTATTAACCACTTATTTATACAATACTATGGCTGAAAACACTTATGACGCGATTGTCATTGGTTCGGGTATCTCGGGCGGATGGGCTGCAAAGGAACTTACCCAAAAAGGTTTAAAAACATTAATGCTGGAAAGGGGACGTGACATCGTGCACAAGAAAGATTATGTGAATGCGAATAAGGACCCATGGGAGTTTCCGCATAGGGGAGGACGCACACAGAAGATGATCGAGGACTACCCGGTACTGAAACGCGATTATCCTTTAAATGAAACTAACCTCGACTATTGGGCGAGTGATAAAGACAGCCCTTATACCGAAGTGAAACGTTTCGACTGGTTCCGTGGCTACCACGTGGGCGGTCGCTCACTGATGTGGGGACGCCAGTCATACCGTTGGGCCGATGTTGACTTTGAAGCTAATGCGAAAGACGGCATTGGTACCGATTGGCCTGTTCGTTATAAAGACATTGCCCCCTGGTATAGCTATGCAGAGAAATTTGCAGGCATATCGGGCAATAAGGATAACCTCGACATTCTTCCAAACGGTGAATTTATGCCGCCGATGGAAATGAATGTGGTAGAAAAGGATGTTGCCAAACGTTTGATGGAACATTACAAAAATCAGCGCGCCATGATCATTGGCCGTACTGCCAATATTACTGTTCCGCATTATGATCGTATAAATTGCCAGTATCGTAATAAATGCTGGTTAGGCTGTCCGTTCGGCGCATATTTCAGTACGCAGTCGGCTACGCTCCCTGCCGCTGTGGCAACCGGTAATCTAACCGTACGTCCATGGTCTATCGTAACTAAAATATTGTACGATAAGGACACCAAAAAAGCTAAAGGCGTAGAGGTGCTGGATGCAGAAACCAACAAAACTTATGAGTTCTACTCAAAGATCGTGTTCCTTAACGCATCAACCTTAAACAGTGCCTGGATCCTGATGAATTCTGCTACCGATGTATGGCCTGAAGGCTTGGGCAGCAGCAGCGGCGAGTTGGGCCACAACCTGATGGACCACCACTTAGGTGTTGGCGCCTCGGGTATTGTTGAGGGCTTTGAAGACAAATATTACTTCGGCCGCCGTGCAAACGGTATCTATATTCCACGTTACCGCAACCTGAACGGCGAGAAACGCGATTACATCCGCGGGTTCGGTTACCAGGGTGGTGCCGGTCGTGAAAACTGGAGCCGCGACATTGCCGAAATGAACATCGGCGGAGCGTTTAAAGATGCACTCACCGAACCTGGACCATGGAGCATGGGTATGGGCGGTTTCGGCGAAACCCTGCCATATCACGAAAACAAGGTGACGCTCGACAAAACCAAGAAAGATAAGTGGGGACTGAACATCTTGTCGATAGACGCCGAAGTAAAGGACAACGAGCGCAAAATGCGTATCGATATGGCTAACGATGCCAAAGAAATGCTGGAAGCTGCCGGTGTTAAAAAAGTGAATATCTACAGCAGCGAGGGCGTACTTGGCCGCGGTATTCACGAAATGGGCACCGCGCGTATGGGCCGCGATCCGAAATCATCGGTACTGAACGAGTGGAACCAGGTTTGGGACGCGAAGAACGTATTTGTTACCGATGGTTCGTTTATGGCATCGTCAGCATGCCAGAACCCATCATTAACTTATATGGCATTTACCGCACGTGCAGCAGACCACGCCGTTTCGGAATTGAAGAAAATGAACATCTAATCCTAAAAAACATACTACTATGACCGAAGAAAACAAAAACGAAAAGAAAGCGAACCCGACGAGAAGAGAATTCCTGAAAACCGGCACCATAGCTGCTGCGAGCTTTATGATAGTTCCGCGCTTTGTGCTTGGTGGTAAGGGTTATACCGCACCGAGCGACAAACTGCTGGTTGCCGGTATAGGCGCCGGTGGTAAAGGACAAAGTGATATTGCCAATTTCTACAAAAGCGGCAAGGCGGAGATCGCATTCCTGGTTGACGTTGACGACAGAAGGTCGGCTAAATCACGCGCTGACTTCCCTAAGGCGAAATATTACAAAGACTGGCGTGAACTGCTGGACAAGGAATCAAAGAATTTTGATGCCTGCTCAGTATCTACGCCCGACCATAATCACGCCATTATAGCGTATCATGCCATGTCGCTTGGTAAGCACGTATATGTGCAAAAACCGATGACGCACGATTTGTGGGAGGCCCGTTTGCTTACCGAAGCTGCTAAAAAGTTTAAGGTAGTGACTCAAATGGGTAACCAGGGTTCATCGAACGATGGTACACGTTTACTTTCAGAATGGTACGATGCCGGCCTGATTGGCGATGTACACACCGTATATTGCTGGACCAACCGCCCGGTTTGGCCGCAGGGTATATCGTGGCCTCCGCCGCAGCCAAATATCCCGAAGGAACTGGATTGGGATCTGTGGCTGGGTACTGCTCCTAAAAAAGATTACGTAGATAAACTGGTTCCATTCAACTGGCGCGGCTGGTGGGATTACGGAACCGGTGCGTTGGGTGATATGGGTTGCCACCTTGTTGAAGCACCTTTCCGTGTGCTGGATATCCGCTACGCGAAAGACGTTCAGGCAAGCGTTGGCAGTGTTTATGTTGACGAGTTTAAAGAAGGTCATTTCCCTGAGAGCTGCCCTCCGTCGAGCCACATTACGCTTACCTTCCCTAAAACACATAAAACCAAGGGCGATGTTACCCTGCACTGGATGGACGGCGGTATCCAGCCCGAAAGGCCTGTTGAGCTACTGCCGAACGAAGATTGGGGCGGCGAGCCAGGCAATGGTACCTTATTTATAGGTACAAAAGGTAAAATGTTTGCAAGCACCTATTCAGATGCGCCTACATTATTGCCAAAAGAGCGTACCAAAGATGCAAAAGCACCGCAAAAATGGGCTCGTGTACCGGGCGGGGCTAACGGCCACTATGCACAATGGGTTGAAGGCTGTATTGCCGGTTATGGTAAAACCGAACTGAGCTCATCGTTTGATAAAGCCGGTCCGCTTACCGAAGCGTTGCTGATGGCAAACCTGGCTGTACGCGGTCATTCATTAAAGGGAGGCCAGATTAAATACGAGTGGGATAACGAAAATCAAAAAGTTACCAACTTTGATGCAGCTAATCAATTTGTAAAACGCCAGTACCGCGAAGGCTGGACGATATAATAAGTTTGAATTATTGAATTAGTGAGTTATTGATTTTTAAGGACGATCAGTCGAACTTCAAAAATCAATAACTCCATGATTCACTAATTCAATAATTAAATGAACCAATCAATAAATCAATAATTCATTAATTCAATAATTCAAAAATGAATAGAAGAGACGCCATAGGAAGAGTTGCCCTGCTGATGGGTGGTGCTGTTATAGGTGCCGAATTTTTTCTTTCGGGCTGTAAAGCAGGGCCAGGCAAGGTAGAAGACCTGTTTGTTGCCGACAACATTGCCTTTTTAGACGAGGTAGCTGATACCATTTTACCTACCACAAGTTCACCGGGCGCAAAAGCCGCCAAGGTAGGGCAGTTTATGGCAGTAATGGTGCGCGACTGTTACAGACCCGTGGACCAGAAAGCCTTTACCGAAGGTATTGGAAAGCTGGATGAAGCTGCTAACAAAAAGTTCAGTGCCAAGTTTATGGCCCTTACACCGCAACAACGGACTGACCTTTTGATCGACCTTGACAAAGAGCAGAAAGAGTATTCAGCCAAGAAGTATAAAGATGACGACGCCGATAGGGCCAAGCACAAAGGCGAGATCGAGTATATATCGTCGATACCGAATCATTATTTCACCATGATGAAACAGCTTACCCTGTTAGGCTATTTCACATCAGAGGTGGGTGCAACAAAGGCATTGCGTTATATCGCGGTTCCGGGCCACTACGATGGCAACCTGCCTTACAAAAAAGGCGACAAAGCCTGGGCAACCTAAATAAGGAAGAGTTATTGAATTAGTGAATGAGTGAAGTTGAACTTCGCTTGTTCACTAATTCTTTTTTAAAGGGATTATTTATATCAAAAAACTATGAATTAGAATTGTCAAGTTTTTATGGTCATTTTTGATCTATTATTCATTAATTTGATGATTCAATCACTAATTCATTAATTCACTAATTCATACCTAAGAAACATGGCTCACAGAAAACTCCGCATGGGGATGATAGGCGGGGGGAAAGACGCGTTTATTGGCGCTATACACAGAATTGCCGCCAACATGGACGGCTTAATTGAACTGGTATGCGGCGCGCTAAGCATACATAAAGAACTGGCAATTGAAAGCGGTAAGATGTTATTCTTACCAGAAGACCGCACGTACACCAGCTACGAAGAAATGATAAAGGCAGAAAGTCAGTTGCCTGCGGATAAGCGCATGGATTTTGTAACCATTGTAACGCCAAACTTCGCGCATTTTGCACCTGCAATGATGGCGCTCGATCATGGCTTTAACGTGGTTATTGAAAAACCCATCACCCTTACGCTCGACGAAGCGAAGCAATTAAAAAAGAAAGTAGAAGAAACCGGCCTGATGCTGTTGCTTACCCATACTTATTCGGGTTATCCGATGGTAAAGGAAGCCAAACAATTGATTAAAGGCGGCTCATTGGGCAAGGTTAGAAAGATATATGTTGAATACATACAAGGCTGGCTGAGCAAGCTTTCTGAAAGGGAAGGCAATGCACAGGCCGCCTGGCGCACAGACCCGTCTAAATCGGGTAAATCGGGTTGCATGGGCGATATCGGTACCCACGCTGCTCATTTGGCCGAATATATTTCGGGTGCGAAGATCACTCAATTGAATGCATCATTAAATACCGTTGTGGAAGGTCGCATGTTGGATGATGACGGCGCCGTGCTGTTACGTTTTGAAAACAATATAACCGGCGTGCTGGCTGCATCGCAAGTGGCAGCTGGCGAGGAAAATGCGCTGAAAATCCGTGTTTATTGCGAAAACGGCGGCTTGGAATGGGCACAGCAGGAGCCAAATACATTGACCATAAGATGGTCAGACAAACCGGCGCAGATCATTCGCGCAGGTGCAGGCTATGGAGCGTTCGAATCGAGCTATGCCGTACATAACACCCGTACACCGGGCGGTCACCCGGAAGGTTATTTGGAAGCATTTGGTAACCTGTACCGCAATTTTGCCCTGGCATTACAGGCAAAAATGAACAATGAGGAAGCCAAACCCGAGTGGCTGGACTTCCCGGGCGTTGAAGACGGTATAAGAGGTATGGCATTTATTGAAAATGTAGTAGCATCAAACAACAGCGATGCCAAGTGGACGGATTACGTGATTTGATGTGCGGATTTATGATGTGCGGATGATTTGAAGATGTGTTGATTTGATGATTAATTGGACAAATTTTAATGATCTAACGCCTAATGATAAATCTCACTAATGACCAATGACTAATGACTAATTAACCAATGAATACAATAAAAGGACCTGCAATATTTATAGCCCAGTTTATAGGCGATATTGCGCCGTTTAACAGCCTGGAGGGCATCTGTAAATGGGCGGCCGGTTTAGGATATAAGGGCGTTCAGCTGCCAACCCTCGATCCCCGTTTTATCGATCTGCAAAAGGCTGCCGAGAGCAAAACCTATGCAGAAGAACTGAAAGCTGAGGTAAAATCATACGGACTGGAGATTACCGAACTATCAACGCACCTGCAAGGTCAGTTGGTGGCCGTAAACCCGGTTTATGACGATCTGTTCGACGGATTTGCCCCTGAACAATATCGTAAAAACCCTAAATCGAGACAGGATTGGGCCGTACAGCAGTTAAAATATGCTGCAAAAGCCTCCCAAAACTTAGGATTAGCAGCATCGGTAACCTTTAGCGGCGCATTGCTTTGGCCTATGGTATATCCTTGGCCGCAAAGGCCCGCCGGTATCGTTGATACTGCTTTTGATGAATTAGCTAAACGCTGGAAACCTATCCTCGATGTTTACGAGGACTGCGGTATCGACCTTTGCTATGAGATACATCCCGGTGAAGACCTGCACGACGGCATCACCTACGAAATGTTTTTAGACAAGGTGAACAACCATAATCGGGCTTGCTTACTATTCGATCCATCGCACTTTGTGCTGCAGTGCCTGAACTACCTCGAATACATTGATAATTACCACGAGCGCATTAAAATGTTCCACGTTAAGGATGCCGAATTTAACCCTACAGGTAAGCAAGGCGTTTATGGCGGCTACCAGAACTGGGTTGACCGCGCAGGCCGTTTCCGTTCATTAGGCGACGGGCAGGTTGATTTTAAAGGGATTTTTAGTAAACTTACACAATATAACTTCCCGGGCTGGGCGGTATTGGAGTGGGAATGCGCCCTGAAACACCCGGAAGACGGTGCACGTGAAGGCGCCGAGTTTATTAAGAACCACATTATCAGGGTTACCGAAAAAGCTTTCGACGATTTTGCCGCATCAGGCATCGACGAAGCAGCCAATCGCAAAACCCTGGGCATTTACTGAGAAGAACCAAATTTTGAACCAATTAAACTAAACTAATAACCTAAAAGAATTAAAAATGTCGGCTACTATTAATCGCGCACAACTCTTCAGGGCAAGCTGCTTGTCGCTGCTGGTTACATCATTATCGTTCGGTATCCGGGCGGGTATCCTTAATCAGCTTGGAACCACTTTTGCGCTCGACAAGGCACAATTGGCTACCATCACTGCAACCGCTTTCTGGGGCTTCCCGCTTGCTGTTGTTCTGGGCGGTATCGTTGTGGATATCATTGGAATGAAAAGATTGTTGCTGCTGGCCTTCATCTTTCACCTTATAGGCATTCTGTTAACTGTTTTTGCAACCGGCTTCTGGACGCTGTTCATCTCAACCCTTACCATCGGTATTGCCAACGGCACGGTTGAGGCAGCTTGTAACCCCCTGGTTACCACGCTTTATCCTGAAAATAAAACTACCAAGCTGAACCATTTTCATCTTTGGTTCCCCGGCGGTATCGTGATAGGTACGCTGATTGTTCTTTTGTTGAACAAAATAGGCCTGGGCTGGCAGGTGCAGGTTGGCTTAATGCTGATTCCGACCTTGCTTTACGGCTTCCTTTTCTCGAAACTTGATTTCCCGGTTACAGAACGTGTTGCTGCAGGCGTTTCTACTGCAGGTATGTATAAGGCTTTATTAAACCCGCTGTTCATTTTCATGTTCCTGTGCATGTTCGGCACAGCTATTACCGAACTGTTTACCGGCCAGTGGATCGACGTGTTGCTGAAAAATGTATCCAGCAACGCCATTCTGCTTCTGACATTAGAGACTGGAGTAATGGTACTTGGACGCGGTTTAGCCGAACCGGTTTTAAAGAAGATAGCGCCGCAGGTGCTGCTGCTGATTTCGGCTACACTGGCTGCTTTAGGTATTTACCTGTTAAGTACTTTAACAGGCAATGCCATATTCTTCGCCGCCATCATCTTTGGTATGGGTGTATGTTTCTTCTGGCCTACTATGCTGGGCTTTGTAAACGAGAACCTTCCTAAAACCGGCGCTATAGGATTGAACCTGATGGGCGGCGCAGGCATGTTTGCCGTTTCAATTTATACCATGATCATGGGTAAATATTATGACGATGTTGTAAAAGCTTCTGGCGGTAACACCACAAGTGCTGGTCCTAAGGTATTACAAACAACACTGATCATCCCATGTGTTCTCGTCGTATGCTTTATAGGCCTGGTGATTTACATGCGTTCAAAAGGTAAAACCGCGCCTTTAAAAACTGCATCGGTATAAACAATAAACTTTTAAAATTGTAATTTAAATAACCCTCTTATATCAACACAAAACAACTACAAACACAAACAATGAAAAGAATTTTTGCAATATTGGTTATATGTGCGGCAATGGCTTCGTGCGGTGGTGGAACAAAATCTGGCGGGAGCGCTGATAGTACAGCAGCAGCTGACCAGACTGCCAAGGCGCAGGAGCCTAATGCAGATACCAGCGTTAATAAAACCGGTACAGAAGCGGCCGCACCAGAATCGCCGGCTATGAAGCTGATCGCTGCATCGGACTGTAAAACCTGCCACAAGGAAGACGTTAAAGTGGTTGGCCCTGCTTTTAAGGACGTTGCAGCCAAATACCCGCCAACCGATGCCAACATCGATTCGCTGGCTAACAAGATCATTAAAGGCGGTAAAGGCCACTGGGGCGATATTTCAATGACCCCGCATCCAACACTGGCTGTATCCGATGCAAAGGAGATAGTGAAGTATATCCTGTCGCTTAAGAAGTAAATTAATTTATTCCGGGTTCCGGATGTTTGGTTTGTTAAATAAGAAACCAAACATCCGGAAGTGCCGGTTTCACGATCAGGAAAGCGCGCCGGGCTATCGGCGATCATGTTCCTGAGGTTCTTATCCGGTGGCGCTTGCCGTATCGCCTGCTGTAGTTTGTGGTCATGATCGGGTAAATGAAAAGAGCATCCGGATAGGATATTTGAAGAACCTTCTGCCCAAACAGAAATATAAACCAAAATTAGCTATGTCAATTCAACAGAACAGGAGGTCGGCAATAAAGAATATTGTTGCCGGTACCGCCGCCATTACCGCCACGGGTATGTTATCATCATTTAAAAAAGAGGAAGCCAAAGAAGAAATTATGGGCAAGCTGAAAGGCAACATCAATCACTCGGTTTCGCCGTGGTGCTATAGCGAACTTACGCTCGATCAGCTTTGCGAAACCGCAAAGAAGATCGGCATAACCGGCATAGACCTTTGTGGCCCGAAAGATTGGCCAACCCTGCAGAAACATGGCATGTATTCGCCCATGTGCAACGGCGCCGAAATTAACCTGACCGATGGCTTCGGCGATATTGAATTTCACGACAGGTTGGTCAAACAATATACCGAGATGATCCCGTTGGTGGCTAAGAATGGTTACACCAACCTCATCTGTTTCAGCGGTAGCCGCCGCGGCAAGGATGACGAAACCGGCTGGAAGAACTGCGAAATTGGTTTAAGAAAACTACTCCCTCTTGCCGAAAAGCATAAAGTGGTATTGTGCATGGAACTGCTGAACGGAAAGATAGATCATAAAGATTATCAGTGCAACAAATCATCATGGGGCGCTGAACTGGCAAAACGCTTAGGTTCGGAGAATTTTAAATTGCTTTACGATATCTACCACATGCAGATTGATGAGGGCGATATCATCAGGAACATTACCGATCATCATCAATACATAGCCCATTTCCATACCGGAGGCATACCCGGCCGCCACGAGATCGACGATACCCAGGAGCTATACTACCCGGCCGTTATGCGCGCCATTGTAGCTACAGGCTTTAAGGGCTACGTAGGGCAGGAGTTCGTCCCCAAAAATGCGGATAAGATAGCATCGTTAAGACAAGCGATAAAGATATGTGACGTATAGGGATTTTAGAATCAAGAATCAAGAGCCAGGAGTCAAGACAGAAAAGAGAAAATGAAGCGGCTATGAACCATGAACTATAATCCATGAACTAGCACGAACTAACCATGAACAAACATATGACAACAAGAAGAAAATTTTTAGCGCAGGCGAGTATGCTGTCGGCGGGACTGATGGTAGCACCGCGCCTGCTTTCGGCTTTACCAAAAGGTAACATCGTTGGCTTGCAGCTGTACACCCTGCGCGACCAGTTGCCCAAAGACCCTAAAGGTGTGATTGCCAAAGTAGCAGCCGCTGGCTATAAAGAGGTGGAAACCTTCGGATATTCCAAGCAGGGCGGCTTTTGGGGGTTGGATGCCAAAGCTTTCAGCGCTACGCTAAAAGAACATGGCCTCTCTACCCCAAGCGGGCACTTTGGGATGGATGAATTCCTGATCGGCGGTAAAACTGCTGAATTAGAAGCCAATATTGAGGCGGCCAATATTACGGGTATGACCTATGTGGTTATTCCATCGGTAAACGGCGAAGCCTTAAAAACTGCCGATTCATTGAAAAAGATAGCTGAGAAAATGAACAAGGCCGCCGAGATTTGCGGAAAAGCCGGTTTAAAGCTGGGTTATCATAACCATAACTTTGAATGGAAACCGGTAGAAGGCACCACATTCTACGATACCATTTTGAAAGAAACCGACCCAAAGCTGGTACACATGGAAATGGATATTTTCTGGGTGGTACGCGCAGGCCAGGACCCGGTTAAACTCTTTAAGCAACACCCCGGCAGGTTTGCACTTTGCCACATTAAAGACCGCGATAAAAAACAAACCGATCTGAATACCGAGATAGGTAAAGGCAGCATCGACTTTAAAACAATAATGAGCCACGCGAAAGAAGCTGGCCTGAAACACTTTATTGTTGAACAGGAGAACTTTATCAATATTGATCCTTACGTAAGCATTGCAGAAAGCGCCGCTTATGTGAAGAACGTTTTGCATGTGTAATTAGTTAACTGGTTGATTGAGTTGGATTAGGTTGATTAAGTTTTTAAAAATGATACACCGTCATTCAACTTAATCAACTTAATCCAACCCGATCAACTTAATCAACCAATAAAAAATGAAATACAAATTATTATTAACTGCGGCGCTTGCCGGGAGCTTTCTTGCAGCTAATGCGCAGAACGCAAAACCCGAAGATACCGAAATATGGGAACCTGTTCCCAAAGTAGTTACCCCTGGAAAAAATTTAGGTGACGCCCCATCCGATGCGATTATCCTTTTCGATGGGAAAAACCTTGACGAATGGGTACAAAATAACGATAAGTCGCCCGCAAAATGGGATGTGAAAGGTGGTATATTGACTGTTAACAAGCACTTCGGCAACATAGAAACCAAGCGTAAATTCACCAATTACCAATTACATATAGAGTGGAAAGAGCCGACAACTTTGGAGGGCACCGGACAAGGCCGCGGTAACAGCGGGGTATTCCTGGCTTCAACAGGCCCGGGCGATGACGGCTATGAATTGCAGGTGCTGGATTCATACAACAACAAAACCTACGTGAACGGTATGGCAGGCAGCTTGTACAAACAAGCTATTCCGCTGGCAAATCCCGGCCGCAAGAACGGCGAATGGCAGGTTTATGACGTGATCTGGACTGCGCCGACCTTTAACGAAGACGGCACCGTTAAAACCAAAGCTTATGCAACCGTATTCTTTAACGGCGTACTGGTTGAAAACCATTTCGAATTATTAGGTCCAACCTTGTATATAGGCAAACCTGCTTATAAACAACACGGCCCTTCTCCTATAAAGCTACAGGCTCACGGCGATAAAAGTGAGCCCTTGAGCTTCCGTAATATCTGGGTAAGAGAGTTATAATAATTAATTCATAGTTTAACGGTTCATATTTTATATTTGTGAACCGTTGGCTATGAATTTTTTATTTTAGCCCTCCCTGTTAATCTGCACCACCATGATGAAAAAACTAACGTTAGCTTTGTTGCTGCCGGCTTTAGCCTGTACATTGGTAAATGCCCAGATAAAAAAAGCCCCGGCCTACCCGTTGATCACCCATAATACCTATTTCAGCATCTGGTCGATGACGGATAGCCTGAATGCCCACCCAACACGGCATTGGACAGGTAAGGATCAATCACTGATAGGCATGATCAAAGTGGATAATTCTACCTATCGTTTTTTAGGGAAAGATGTGCCGGCCTATACCACCGTATTGCCCGCTGCCGACGAGGTGAACTATAAATGCCAGTACACAGAAACTGAACCTGCCAAAGGATGGGAGGACGTGAATTTTGACGATACCAAATGGACAACCGGCACTGCACCTTTCAGCGATGATAAAAAGGAAGCCAAAACGGTTTGGACCAGCAAGGATATCTGGATGAGGCGTACGTTTACACTCAGCAATCTGAATATCGACCGCCTTTTTTTAAAGCTTCATCACGATGATAACGTAGAGGTTTATCTGAATGGTGATAAAATATACAACCACGTAGGCTGGACAAGCGACTTTAAAATGATCCCCTTAAAGGACAAGTTTAAAGATAAGCTGGTGAAGGGTAAGAACGTACTGGCCATCCATTGTGCCAATACCGCAGGTGGCGCATGGCTTGATGCAGGCCTTGCCAACGAAGTAAAAGCAAAGCCGACAGGCGTGCTGCTGGCTAAACAAAAAGATGTAACGGTAACGGCCACCCAAACCACTTATAATTTTGAATGCGTAGGTGTGGATCTGAAAGTAACTTTTACCTCGCCGCTGCTGATGAATGATCTCGATCTTTTCTCTCGTCCGGTATCTTATGTTTCTTACAGCGTGAAGGCTAATGATGGCAAAAGCCACAATGTGAAAGTGTATTTCGGCGCTTCAACATCTGTTGCGGTAAACCAGCCGGGCCAGGTGGTTACTGCGCAAAAATATATCACGAAAAGTCTCTCTATTCTGAAAGCCGGGACGGTTGCCCAACCAATCCTGCAGAAAAAAGGTGATGATCTGCGTATCGATTGGGGATATATGTATGTTGCTGCTCCCGCTTCGGAAGGAGCTGCGCAATATATAACACCGCAAAGCGATGCCGTTAATTCATTTATAGGACAAGGCGTTACCACAACAACTGCAAATAAAGGCCGCCAGTTGTTTTTAAATACGATGCTCGATTTTGGCAATATTGCCGCTGCACCGAAAGAAAAATATGTAGAGCTGGGATATGACGATATTTATTCTGTTCAATACTTTAAACAGAACCTGAAACCATGGTGGAAGCTTAAGGGTGCCACGATAGAAACCGAGCTGACCGCCGCGGCAGCCGAATATGCATCGGTGATGAAGAAATGCGATGCATTTAATAAAAGCATGTATGCTGCTGCGCTGAATGCAGGCGGTAAAAACTATGCCGACCTTTGCGTACTGGCCTATCGCCAGAGCATTGCTGCGCATCAGTTAGTGAAAAGTCCGCAGGGAAGTATCTTGTTCCTGTCGAAGGAGAATTTTAGCAATGGATCCATCAATACGGTCGATGTAACCTATCCTTCGGCACCGCTGTACCTCATTTATAATCCGAGCTTACTGGAAGGCATGCTGAACGGCATTTTCTACTATTGCGAGGGAAAAGACTGGAAGCACGATTTTGCTGCGCATGATCTGGGTACTTATCCATTGGCAAATGGCCAGACTTATGGTGAAAATATGCCGGTAGAGGAATCGGGCAATATGATCATTCTTACCGGGGCAATCACCAGGGCAGAGGGTAATACAACATTCGCCAAAAAGCACTGGAAAACGCTGAGCATTTGGGCTAATTACCTGAGCGAAAATGGCTTCGATCCCGGTAATCAGCTTTGCACCGACGATTTTGCCGGTCACCTGGCGCGTAATGCCAACCTATCGGTAAAGGCAATTGTAGCGTTAGGCGCTTATGCCGATATGGCTGATAAGCTTGGCCAGAAAGCCGTTGCCCAAAAATACAAGGCCATTGCCGCAGATATGGCTAACCGCTGGCAAAAGCTGGCGGACGCAGGCGACCACTATTCGTTAGTGTTTGAAAAGAAAGATACCTGGAGCCAGAAATATAACCTGGTGTGGGATAAGGTGCTTGGACTCAATTTATTCCCGGCGGCTGTTTACAAAAAAGAGATCAACTATTATCTCACAAAACAGAATGATTTCGGCTTGCCGCTCGATAGCCGTAAAACCTACACAAAATCTGACTGGATCTTGTGGACGGCCACGCTTGCCGATAATCCGAAAGATTTCAAGGCATTGATCGATCCGGTTTACAAATACGCCACCGAAACACCAACCCGTGTGCCCCTGAGCGACTGGCACGAAACCAAAGACGGTAAAATGGTAGGCTTCCAGGCGCGGAGCGTGGTAGGCGGTTATTTTATGAAGCTGCTTGAGACGAAATGGGTTAAATAGACTCGTCGGTATATAAATAACAGAAGGCTCCGCAAGGAGCCTTTCTTATTTATCCCCAAACCATTTATTCAATTGTTGATAAACATTTTACAACCTATTGTGATAATGATCCGTATAAATAGTTTAATAATTAAACCAATATTACAAAACCACACCTGCCTATTAGGTTTTTAAATTTTATGTTTTAAATGTTATTGATCGGTACCAATAGCTTATGGTAAAGTTTTTCAGGTATTTTTTTGCTGCACTATTGCTGTTGGTTGCTGTGGCCGGGCTTTCGCAAAATCAGAGTCTTAAGTTCGAGCATATCAGTACTGCGGAAGGCTTGTCGCAAATAAACGTGCTGTGCCTCATCCAGGATAGCCGCGGTTTTATGTGGATAGGTACGCGAGATGGATTGAACCGGTACGATGGCTATAAATTTAAGATTTATAATCATAGTTTTCAGGACGATAATACCATCAGCAATAATCAGATAGCCGATATTGTTGAAGATAAAGACGGTAATATTTGGGTGGCCACGCTTGCCGGTTTAAATAAGCTGGAGCGAAAGACAGATCGGTTTGTACGGTATCTCCATGACAACCGGAATCCCAACAGCATATCGAGCAATGCCATCAATAAACTGGCGTTCGATTCGTATGGCAACTTGTGGATCGGAACGCAAAAAGGCGGTCTGGATTGCCTGAACCTTAAGAGCAATACCTTTAAGCATTTCGTTCATTCCGAATTCGATTTGAAGAGCCTGAGCGATAACAATGTGAGCGCCCTGTTTGAAGATTCGAAACATAATTTATGGGTAGGAACATCGGGCGGCGGCCTTAACCTGTTCAACAAAAAAGATAACTCATTTTCAAAATACCGAAGCGGCGCCTCGCCAAACACCATTTCAGGAAACAATATTTCATGCATGTTTGAAGATGAGCGGCACCGCCTGTGGATAGGCACCCAGGACGCCGGCGTTAGCCTGTTCGATCCTGTAAAAGGCACCTTCCGCAGATTTATGCATAACGATAAAGACCCGAACAGTCTTTCGAGCGATGCTGTATATTCTATAAATATGGATGAAACCGGCACGCTATGGGTAGGTACGGAGAACGGCGGCGTAAGCCTGCTCGACGTAACAATGAACCGGTTCACTAATTTTGAACACGACGACATCGACCATAATAGTATCGACGGCAACACCGTTTACGGCATTTGCCGCGACAGGCAGAACAACATGTGGCTGGGCGCATTCAGCGGTGGTATAAACTTATTAAAAAGGAGCACCAAAAGTTTTACGCATTACAGGCATAGCTCGAATGTTAACAGCCTGTCGAATGATTTTGTGCTCGACATGTATGAAGATGCCAGTAAAAACTTGTGGGTGGGTACCGATGGCGGCGGCCTTGACATGTTTGACGCCTCCACCGGAACGGTAAAACACTACAGGCACCAGGCCAATAATAAAAACAGCCTTTGCGGCAATTATGTGATAACCGTTAACCAGGACAGCGAGGGCGATCTCTGGTTGGGGACCTGGGCCGACGGCTTCAGTATCTTCAACCCCAAAACCGGCGTATTTACCAATTTTAAGCATGATCCGGCCAACCCGAACAGCCTTACCGGCAATAATGTTTATGCATTGATCCACACCCGCGACAAGAAAACATGGATAGGCACTTATAATGATGGTTTGAATGTTTATGATAAACACGCCAAGAGGTTTAAAGCCTTCAGGTTTGATGTGAACAACCCTAAAAGCTTAAGCAGCGACAGGGTTTATTCGTTACTGGAAGACCGTAAGGGCAATTTATGGGTTGGTACTTATGACGGCGGTTTGAACCTGTTCGATAAAAGTAATGAGACGTTTATCCGCTTTCAGCACGACGAAAATACCAACAGCTTAAGCAATAACTCCATACCCGACCTGTTTGAAGACCATAAAGGCAATATATGGGTAAGCACCCTTGCAGGTCTTAACCTGCTCGACCCGAAAACCAGGCACTTCAAAACATTCACAAAGAAAGATGGCCTGCCAAGCGATATTATTTACGCAGTGCGTGAAGATAATAACGGCAAGATATGGATAAGTACCAACAGTGGTCTTTCGGAGTATGACCCTGTAACTAATAAGTTTAAAAATTACACGATTGAGGATGGCTTGCAGGCCGATGAGTTTAAATCGCACTCCGCATTTGTAAGCAAAGAGGGCAAGCTATATTTTGGCGGCGTAAACGGGTTTAACGCCTTTACGCCCGGTCAGATCTTGAAGCCGGCCGGTTTTTCACCATTGGTAATTACATCATTTCAGATCTTTAACAAACCGCTTACAATTGCCAAAAACAGCAGCGATCCATCGCCGTTAAAGCAGGATATCACCGATACCCGGGAGATTAAATTATCGTATGATCAATCGGTAATATCATTGGAGTTTGCCGCGCTTGATTTTACATCGGCCAACAAAAAGAATTATGCTTACCAGCTAACAGGCTTCGATAAGGAGTGGAACTACGTTGGCAGCCGGAACACGGCAACTTATACCAACCTTTTACCGGGTACTTATACGTTCCAGATAAAATATCAGAACAACTCGGGCATGTGGTCGCCCGTTACCAAAGGGCTTACCATTATTATTGTGCCGCCGTTCTGGCTCACGTGGTGGTTTATTGTACTGGTAATTGTATTGATCATAGCCGCTATTTATACGCTGTTTAAACTTCGGGTCCGGGCCATTAAAAGGCAGAAGGCGATACTGGAAAAATTGATACAGGACCGTACAGAAAGCCTGGCAAGGATGACCGTTGACGAACGCGCCTCGCGCGAGGCCGCCGAAAAGGCGCGCGAAGAAGCCGAGAATGCCAACAAAGCCAAAAGCAGCTTCCTGGCTATGATGAGCCACGAGATCCGCACACCGATGAACGGCGTGATAGGCATGGCGGGCCTGCTGTCGAGCACTCAGCTTACACCTGAACAGGATGAATACGCCGAAACCATTAAAAACTGCGGCGAATCGTTATTGACCATCATTAATGATGTACTGGACTTTTCAAAGATAGAATCGGGGAGTATGGAGCTGGAAGACCAGGACTTCGATCTGCGCGATTGTGTGGAAGGGGTACTGGATCTGTTTGCCGAAAAAGTATCGCAGATAGACCTTGTTTACCAGATAGATCATAACGTACCATCGCAAATTGTTGCCGACCAGCTGCGCTTGCGTCAGATATTATTGAATCTGGTAAGCAATGCGATGAAATTCACCAATAAAGGCGAGGTGTTTGTAGGTGTGAAGGTAGCAGAACAGATAGGAGAGGACCTGATACTGAGCTTCAGCATACGCGACACAGGGATTGGGATTCCGGCAGATAAGCTCGACAGGCTGTTTAAAGCGTTCTCGCAGGTTGATTCGAGCACAACCCGCAAATATGGAGGTACCGGTTTGGGGCTCGCCATCAGCGAAAAGCTGGTGAATTTGATGGGTGGCAATATCAGCGTACAGAGCGAGGTTGGCGTAGGTACCACGTTCTCGTTCACCATCAGATCAAAGGCAGGTATAAATTCGCAACGCAATTACGTTTACCTTAACCTGAAGGAACTGGAAGGAAAAACCGTATTGGTGGTTGACGACAATGCCACCAACCGCGATATTTTGAAAAGCCAGTTAGAGCAATGGAAGTTTGTACCGGTGATAACAGAATCGGGTGCCGATGCCCTGAAGGTGCTGGCTACCAAACAAGACATCGATCTGATCATATCTGATATGAATATGCCAGATATGGACGGTGTGCAATTGGCTAAGGAGATCAGGAAGAAGCATCCCGAAATACCGCTCATATTATTGAGCTCGATGGGGAATGAACAAAGCAAGACCGAGGCACATTTGTTTAATGCCGTTCTGGCAAAGCCTACTCGTCACCAGGTTTTATATAAGCACATTGCCGAGCAGTTAAAGGCAAGCGGCGAGATAGCGCAAAGGCCGCACTCGGTTTCTACCCATTTTTCGGAAGATTTCTCGGCATTATACCCAATGGAAATATTGATAGCCGAAGATAACCTGATCAACCAAAAACTGGCTGTTCGTATTTTGACGAAAATGGGATATAGCCCGCAGGTGGTATCCAACGGCCACGAGGCCATCAACGCCCTGCTGCTGAAAAAATACGACCTGGTATTGATGGACGTGCAAATGCCCGAAATGGATGGCTGTGAAGCGACGCATTTTATCCGTGAGCATATCGAACAGCAGCCCATCATTATAGCCATGACCGCCAATGCCATGGCGGAAGACCGCGACAATTGCATTAAGGCGGGAATGAACGACTACCTGGCCAAGCCGATGAAAATAGGCGATATTATGGAAATGCTTGAAAAATGGGGTAAGGAAGTTACGGCGAAAGCGGAAAGCAATAATTGATCTCCGCTTTTGTCACATCTTGTTTTTGTTTATTGTAATTGTCAGGAAAACGGTAATTTTACTTTCACACCTAATATTGAAAGTATGTTCCGGAAATATCTTCCTAAAATTTCTCATTTAATTGTTTTTGCATTTTTGCTATGCGTTAGCAGCCTGGCTAATGCCGCTGATGGTTATTATTACCAGATCAGGATCTATCACTTTAAAACTGACGCTCAACAGGGACGGGTAGACGCTTATTTGCAAAAGGCCTTCCTGCCCGCTATGCATCGTGCAGGAGTAAAAAACGTCGGTGTATTTACGCCCGTAGCGTCCGATACACTCGGTAAACGCACGTATGTTTTTATCCCCTATAAAACATTTGCCGATATTAAGAAAGTTGAAACCGCGCTTGCCGCCGATCAGCAATACCTTGCTGATGGTAAAGACTACATCGATGCCGCTTATAACGATCCCGCCTACACCCGCATGGAAACCATTCTGCTCAGCGCTTTCCCAAAAATGCTCTTTGCCGAGGTACCCAAACTGACCGCCAATAAAACCGACCGCGTATACGAACTGCGCAGTTACGAGAGCGCCACCGAAAAGCAGAATGTAAATAAAGTGGGTATGTTTAACGATGGCGACGAAGTGGCTTTGTTTAAACGGCTTGGCTTTAACGCCGTATTTTATGCCGAAGTAATAGCCGGCAGCCACATGCCTAACCTGATGTATATGGTTACTTTCAACAGCATGGCCGATCACGATAAGCTATGGAAAGATTTTGGTAACGATGCCTACTGGAAAAGCCTTTCGGCAAAACCTCAGTACCAGAATAACGTAAACCACGTCGACGCTATTTTTCTGCATCCCACCGCTTATTCCGACTTTTGATGCCTGCACAAAAAACGGATTATGATGCAGTGGTAGTAGGATCGGGGCCTAACGGATTAGCGGCTGCGATACATTTGCAGCAGAATGGACTCTCTGTTTTACTGATCGAGGGCAAACCCACAATCGGCGGTGGTCTTCGTACTACAGGGCTTACCCTGCCGGGCTATATGCATGATATTTGTTCAGCAGTGCACCCGATGGCTGTTGGCTCTTCGTTTTTTGAGACATTGCCGCTTGCTGAACATGGCCTTGAATACATTTACCCTGAAATTGATGCCGCACATCCCCTTGATAACGGCGATGCCGGGATACTTGTCCGCTCCGTTTCAAAAACTGCCGATCTGCTTGGAAATGATGCCTCTGCCTACAAGAGTTTGATAATGCCCGTTGTAAAGGACTGGCCTTCGATAGCACCTGACATATTGGGGCCGCTGCATTATCCTAAACATCCGCTTGCAATGGCCAGGTTCGGTTTACCGGCGTTAACGTCTGCCGCGCGTCTCGTCAAACGTTTCGAAACAACCAAAGCGCGGGCCTTGATTGGGGGTATGTCTGCACACTCCATCCGGCCTTTGAGCGGTCTGGCTACATCGGCCATTGCACTGGTGCTGATGGCCAACGGTCATTTGAAGGGCTGGCCTATTCCCAGGGGAGGTTCGGTACAAATAGCAAATTCATTGGCATCTTATTTTAAAAGTTTAGGCGGAAAGATAGAAACCAATATCTGGGTAACGTCATTGCAGCAGCTTCCATCATCGCGGGCTGTGTTGTTTGATGTAACCCCGAGGCAACTGCTTGAAATTGCGGGGCATAAGTTTTCAGCGTTTTACAAATGGCAACTACAGCGTTACCGTTATGGTATGGGCGTTTTTAAGATCGATTGGGCGCTGGATGCACCTATTCCCTTTAAAAACGAAGATTGCCGCAAGGCCGGGACCATCCATATAGGAAACACTTTTGAAGAAATTGCCAGCGGAGAACAGCAAATTTGGGAAGGGGCGCACCCGGAAACGCCTTATGTATTGCTGGCCCAGCCCAGTATATTGGATGCAACCCGCGCACCCGCAGGCAAACACGTAGCCTGGGCTTATTGCCACGTTCCGAATGGGTCTGAAAAAGATATGACCGCCATCATTGAGAACCAGGTGGAACGTTTTGCGCCCGGTTTTAAAGCTATCATACTTGCCCGCCACACGCTCAATTCCATGCAGATGCAGGACTATAACCCTAACTATATAGGCGGAGATATCAATGGCGGCGTGCTCGATCTGGCACAGCTGTTTACCCGCCCGGCATTGCGCTGGTCGCCGTACAAAACATCCGCTAAAGGCCTGTATATTTGTTCATCATCAACGCCGCCCGGTGGTGGAGTGCATGGTATGTGCGGATATAATGCAGCAAAAAGGGTATTGAAGGATCTGAACCGCTAACCCGTCATTGCTTTGCACCTACCCATGACAAATTAAATTGAACGTGCAGGTGGATGTCATCCTGAGCTTGCCGAAGGGCGACGTGCGCAATGGCCAATGTCCGCGCTAAGCATAGCGTACAAGCCGGGCGCTCATGCTTCACTTCGAGAACCTACCCATGACAAGTTAAATTGAACGTGCAGGTGGACGTCATCCTGAGCTTGTCGAAGGGCGACGTGCGCAATGGCCAATGTCCGCGCGCTAAGCATAGCGTACAAGCCGGGCGTTTATGCTTCGAGAACCTCAGTGCAGGCTTGTACCTCAGCATGACACCCATTTTTTGTCATTTCACCTTCAGAGGCCCCGGATTTTATAACCCGCAATGACGGGTTTTTGATGATTTTCTCTTTCCCATTATCAAACCGTTTGTCCGATATCGGACAAAATTCAACGATGAAATTTGCGTAATCTATTGATAATCAATTGGAATTATTTGGCATAAGTGTTGCAAATGACTATGCAATACAAGGTACTATGGACAAAGAAATTACACAAGAAGTTACGACTCAAAGAAACAGGAAGACCACAATAGTCGTGGCGATCATTATAGCGGTCATCGTTATCCTGATATGGGGGCTACGCGCAACCTTTAAACCGTCACTCAAAAAATCGGAGATCACTACCGCGGTTGTCGAAACCGGGAATATTGAAAATACGCTCAACGCAACCGGCGAGGTATTGCCGGAATTTGAGGAGATATTGACCAGCCCCATCAACGCCTCGATCAAAAATGTGATCATGGACGCAGGCAAAAAGGTTAACGCCGGGCAATCCATCCTTACACTCGATAAATCGGCTACGCAAACGGATTACGACAAGATGAAATTTCAACTGGAATCGAAAGAGAACGAGATCAGCAAATTGAAACTTGATCTTAACAAAAGCTTTTACGATATCCAGTCGAACAACGACATCAAAAAGCTGCGTATCGACAACCTGGCCGATGCGGTTGAAAATGCCAAACGGCTTTATAAAGCAGGCGGCGGTACCCGCGAAGGCATCGAACAGGCCGAGTTGAACCTCAAGGTTGCCCAACTGGAAAAGAAGCAACTGGAAAACGAGGTGAAGAACAAACAGCAAACCATGCAGATAGAGATCAAAGAGGCCCAGCTCGCCGCCGATGTACTGAGCAGCGATCTTGCCGCCCTGCAGCGCAAATTAAACCTCGCCAACATTGTGGCAACCCGTGCCGGAGTGGTTACTTATGTAAATAAGAACATCGGCGCCAACGTGCGGGAAGGCGAATCACTGGCGCGGATTGCCGACCTGGGAAGCTTTAAGGTACAGGGCAGCATTTCTGATAATTCGCTCGATCAGTTGCATGTGGGGTTGCCTGTGATCGTTTTGGTGAACGACGTACAGCTGCGCGGTCATGTTGTGAATGTGTCGCCATCGATACAAAACAGCATCATCTCTTTCGATATCCAGCTGGACGAGCGCAACAGCAAGCAATTGCGACCTAACATGAAAGTGGATGTTTACATTGTAACCGCCACGCGCAACCACATTATGCGGGTAGCCAACGGCCCGGCATTTAAAGGCCCCGAGATCCAGGAAATTTTTGTAGTGAATAACGGCAAAGCCGAACGCCGCACCGTGCACATCGGCCTCACCAATTTCGACTATGTGGAGATCAAGGACGGCGTGAAGCCCGGCGACGTGGTCATCACGTCGGACATGACCAATTACAAGAATTCAAAGGAAGTGAGTATTAATTAGTGAGTGGTTGATTGGGTTGGATTAGGTTGAATAAGTTAATGTCATGCCAATCAAATCAACGCAATCATGAAAATCAAACAAAATCAGCGGTCAATGAAACTTTTATATACAATATTGTTTTTAGTTGCCGGGACCCGGGCCTTTGGTATAGGTCCGGATTCCACCCGGTTTACCTTAAAGGAGGTGGTGGCGCTCGCGAAGGAAAACTCCATCGCTGCCAAGCAGGCTACCACCACAAAAGAGACCAAATACTGGCAGTGGCGCACGTTTAAATCGAACTATCAGCCGCAATTGTCGTTAAGCGGTAATCTGCCGGGTTACAGCAAAACCAGCACACCTGTTGTACAGCCCGACGGTACCATTGTTTTTCAGCCCATCCATTACGATAATTCGTCGTTGACGCTGAATTTCAGCCAGAGTATTACAGCTACGGGCGCCACCATTTACGGGCAAACCAACCTGCAGCGTTTTGACGATTTTGACCGGAACAGCATTTTATACAATGGTGTGCCGTATGCCATAGGGTTTAGTCAGCCACTGGGGCAGTTTAATCAGTTGAAATGGGATAAGAAGATCCAGCCGTTGCTTTATAAAGAGAGCATGCAGGCTTACATTGAGCAGCAGGAACAGATCTCCGTAACGGTTACCGGTTATTTTTTCGATCTGCTGCTGGCCCAGGTAAACCTGGAAACTGCCGAGGCGAATCTTACCAACACTGAAAAAATATTAAAGATCGCCAACCTGAAATTCGACCTGGGAAAAGTATCGAAGAACGAAATTCTGCAGTTGCAACTGGAACAGCTGAATGCCCGCAAGGCAGTAGGTACGGCCAAACGTGATATGGAAATTGCCACCCTGAACCTGCGAAGCTACATAGGGCAGGAGGGGGACGAGAAGATCGTGCTGCAGGTTCCGGAAACCATCAGCCAGATGAAGGTTACTGCCGATAAGGTTTTAGCCGAGGCATTTGCCAATCGTTCGGATGCGATCGCATTTGTTCGCCGCATAGCCGAGGCTAAGCGCGATGTAGCTTTGGCACACGGACAAACCGGCTTAACCGCGACGCTTACCGCAAATATCGGCACGTCAAACTCCGCAAAAAATATTCCGGGTATTTATCGCAATGCGCAGAACCAGCAGTTACTTGAATTACAGTTTTCGATACCTGTACTGGATTGGGGCCGCTCGAAAGCCAAGATCAAAACTGCCGAAGCCAACCAGAAATTCACCGAGTATTCTGTTGAACAGGATAAGCAAACTTTCAAACAGCAGATTGTAACGCAGGTGTCGCTATTTAACGTAATGAAAGATCAGTTAGCCCTTACTGCACAAGCCGATAGTATTGCCTCAGAAAAATACAAAATAGCGCGTGAACGCTATGTTTTAGGCGATCTGAGCATCACCGACCTGAGCATCGCCTTCCAGGAAAATGACCAGGCCAAACGCGATTATGTACAGTCGCTTCGTGATTTTTGGAGCGCCTATTACCAACTGCGCTACCTGTCGCTCTACGACTTTGAACGAAACGAAAAAATAGTTTATAAATAGCGGAAAGCCGAAAGCAAAAAGACCAAAGCAGAAACAAAAAAATAATTTTCAAATCATCAAATTTTCAAATCGCCAAATCAATCACTAATTCACTAATTCAATAATTCAAAACTAACACAATGATATCCTTACAAAACATCGAAAAAGTTTACCGCACAAATACCGTGGAAACCCTTGCGCTCAACAGCATCAGTCTTGATGTGGCAAAGGGGGAGTTTCTTTCCATCATGGGGCCATCGGGCTGCGGCAAGAGCACGCTGCTCAATATTATGGGATTGCTTGACGCACCCTCGAAAGGTCATGTAAAAATTGCCGATCAAAAGACCGATAACCTCAACGATAAGCAGCTGGCCGGTTTCCGCAATCAGAAGCTTGGGTTTATTTTTCAAAGTTATCACCTCATAAATGATCTGCAGGTGTTGGACAATGTGGAATTACCATTGCTTTACCGCTCGGTATCTGCTAAAGAAAGAAAACAGCTGGCATCGGAGGCCCTCGAAAAAGTGGGACTGGCTAACCGAATGAAACACTTTCCTAACCAATTATCAGGCGGACAAAAACAGCGCGTGGCCATTGCACGTGCCATCGTGGGCAGACCGGATATTATCCTGGCCGATGAGCCTACCGGTAACCTCGACAGCGCCATGGGCAACGAGATCATGGATATCCTGATGCAGTTGAATCAAAAGGATGGTACCACCATTGTAATGGTAACGCACGACGAAAACATGGCCCACAAAACCCATCGTTTGGTTCGCTTATTCGACGGATCGCAGGTTCAGTAATTCATCAGCCTAAAAATTTAAGACAATGCTTAAAAATTATTTCAAAATAGCCATAGCGGTGTTAAAGCGAAGAAAGTTCTTCACCTTCATCAGTCTGTTCGGCATCAGTTTTACGCTTACTATATTGCTGGTGCTCACCTCATTTATCGATAAGGTGGTGGGCGATAGCTATCCCGATACCAAAAGAGACCGCTCGTTATATATCAGCCGGCTGTCTCAACAGGGCAAAAACGCCATGTCGTCTGGTATGCCTTCATATTACCTGCTAAATAAATACGTGAAAACGCTGCCCGGTGCAGAAAAAGTGTCGATCTTTTTTAATTCGAACGGTACAAATACTTACATCAATAACAAAAAGATCGCCGTCACCTATAAATTCACCGACGCAAATTATTGGGACATACTTGAATACGACTTTGTAGAAGGAAAACCCTTCAGTCAGCGCCAGTTAGATAATGCCGAGAAGGTGGCCGTAATTTCGGATGACCTGCGCCGCGATTATTTTGGCGATGTACCTTCGGTAGTTGGTAAATTCATTGAAGCCAATAATGAGCGCTACCGGGTAACGGGAGTGGTTAAGGCTATTCCGGTAACCAGCTATATGGTTTACAGCCAGATCTATCTGCCTTACACCATTTCAAAAACGGATTATAAGGCAAAGGGTTATGGCGGCGGTTGCATGGCTATCATATTGGCGAAATCGCGCGCGGATCATCCTAAAATACAGCAGGAGTATGAGAGCATTATTTCAAGACTGAAGCCCGAAAGCAAAGATTTTGACCATGTTTACAGCCATGCCCAGCATTACATTGCTGCTTACGTGAATACCGGCAACGAGAATCAATCGGGCGTAACGCTGGTGCTTACCATTCTTGGAACTTTTACTTTCCTGTTTATGCTGCTGCCAACATTAAACCTCGTCAATATTAATATAACGAGGATCATGGAGCGCTCTTCGGAAATCGGGGTGCGGAAGGCTTTCGGTGCATCGTCAAAGACGCTGGTTTACCAGTTTGTGGTAGAAAATATCATATTAACATTGATGGGAGGCATCATTGGGTTCATCCTGTCGTTTATCGTTATCCAAATACTGAACGAGGCCAACCTGATTGCCAACCTTAAGCTTACCATCAACTTTACGGTGCTTGGCATAGGCCTGCTGATCTGTTTGATCTTCGGCATCCTGTCGGGCGTATACCCGGCGTGGCGCATGTCGAAACTAAACGTGGTGAACGCCTTAAAAGCACAATAAAATTATCAACTTTAAAATTAAAAGATCATGTTCAAGCATTTATTTAAGCTGATATGGAATAAAAAGAAGCAGAACTTTTTATTGATGTCCGAAATGCTCATATCGTTCCTCGTCATCTTCGCGGTGTTTACCTTGATGGTTTACTACGTTAATAACTACAAAAAGCCTATGGGGCTTGATTACGAGAACGTTTGGGTAATTAATTATAACAATTCTTATCAAACAAAAAATACAGATTCGCTCAATCAATTCTATGAAACATTGAGAAGAACGATCAAAGCTTTACCGCAAGTAGAGGAACTTTCATTTTGCAGCGATAACGTGCCATTCTCGCAGAACACCTGGCAGGGCGGCATGACCTACAAGGGCAAAAAGATCGAGCGTATTAATGAATACCGGGTAGAGGACAGCTACAAAAAAACGCTCAACATCCAGGTGCTGGAAGGACGCTGGTTTGATAAAAGCGACGATGCCGCAAAAAACGAACACATTATTATTAGTGACGAAATGCGGCACGACCTTTTTGGCGACGCCCCGGCTGTTGGTAAACTGATAGGCGACGACGGCGATAAAAAGAAAATGCAGATCATTGGTGTGATACAGGGCGTGAAACAAAAGGGCGATTATCTTGCTGCCGGCAACGAACAGTTCGGACGATTGGATACAGGGGCGTTTCGCTCGCTGGGAAAAATACTGGTAAAAGTACGTCCCGATGCTGATGCCGCTTTTGAAGGTAAATTGTACAAAACCGTGGCCGGGTTCCTCAAAAACTCGAACGTAGAAATAGAACACCTGAAAGAGAAACGGATAGATGTGAATTATTTCAATGTTATCCCGATGATCGTGCTGGGTATAGTGAGTTGCTTCCTCATCATCAATGTGGCCCTCGGCCTGTTCGGGGTGCTTTGGTACAATATTAACAAGCGTCGGGGCGAGATTGGCCTGAGGCGGGCAATCGGCGCTACAGGAAACGCTGTGTCGTCGCAATTGATCGGCGAATCGATGGTGCTGGCAACCCTGGCGTTAATTGTGGGCACCTTCTTTGCAATTCAATTTCCGCTGTTGAATGTGTTTAACCTCGAAGCCGGAATTTATATAATGGCGTTGATATTGGCTATCATTTTCATTTATGTTTTGGTACTGGTCTGCTCATTATATCCAGGCAAGCAGGCTGCGGCTATTTATCCGGCAGTGGCGCTGCACGAGGAATAATTTTCTTTCGTCTGAACCTTGATTTACCTGATTAGACGATTTCTTGATTTTGGTTTGGTGTGCCGGAATCTTTAAATCCTAAAACCAAGTGAATCAAGGTTCTGACAATTTCAGGTAAGGCCGGCCGCCCTTCCTGGCAATGACAAATGAGCATAATAGCTTATACTTGTATTTAAATTATGATACTGATAATTGATGATGATATTGCTGTTCGCACCTCGCTGCTGCTTTTGCTGAAAGACGAGGGCTACGATGCTGCGGACTGTGCCGGTCCGGCGGATGCGATCAAATTGGTTAAGAAACATCAGCCCGAACTCATCATCCTCGACCTTAATTTTTCGAACGATACTTCGGGAAAGGAGGGTATGGACCTGCTGGCAAAGATCAAACAGGTCGATGCTTCTATTCCTATCATACTCATTACGGGCTGGGCCAGTATCGAACTTGCCGTAATGGGTATGAAGCTGGGCGCCAACGACTTCATTAATAAGCCATGGAACAACGATCACCTGCTGCAATCGGTGCGTACGCTGCTCGATCTGAAAGGACGGAAAACCGAGCACCATACCCGCAAGCAACTCGATAAAACCTACAACTTTCAGCATATTATAGGCGAAGACCCCAAAATGCTGAACATCCTTGAAACCATTGGCAGAGTGGCGGGAACGGATGCATCGATCTTGATCATGGGCGAGAGCGGCACCGGCAAGGAGCTGATTGCCGAGGCCATCCATCAAAACAGCCTGCGCCGCAACAAGCCGTTTATTAAGGTGAACCTGGGGGGGATCTCTACTTCGTTATTTGAGAGCGAAATGTTCGGCCATGTGCGGGGGGCGTTTACCGATGCGCGGTTCGACCGGGTGGGCCGCTTCGAAATGGCCAATAAGGGAACCATATTTTTAGACGAGATAGGCGATCTGGACGCCGGCAGCCAGGTAAAGCTGCTGCGTGTTTTGCAGGATAGAACTTATGAAGTATTAGGCAGCAGCCGTACCAAGGCGGTTGATGTACGTGTAGTTTGCGCTACCAACAAGAATCTGAATGAAATGGTGAATAAGTCCACCTTCCGCGAGGATCTGCTTTACCGTATCAATCTCATTACCATTTATTTGCCCGCCTTGCGCGAGCGTCCCGGCGATATCCCTTTGCTGGTGAATTATTTTATAGATAACTTAAAGGAAATTTACGGCCGCCCGTCGCTTTCAGTAGCCGGACGCGCCATGAAATGGCTGCAACAGTTACCATTGCCGGGGAATATCCGCCAGCTCAAAAACATTGTAGAGCGCACCATATTGGTCAGCAAAAATGATGAGTTGGATATCGATGATTTCCGGTCGCAACTGGAACTATCACCTGTTAAAAAAGGGAACATCCAATTACCTGGCATCGGTACCGTAACTTTGGAAGAGGTTGAGGTGGAAATGATCAAACGGGCGATGGAATACCATAAAAACAAAGTATCAAAAGCGGCCGTTTCTTTAGGACTCACCCGCAGCGCGCTGTACCGCAGGCTGGATAAATATCAAATTCCTTACGATGAGGCTGAGGACTAAGTATATTCTGTTTGTCGTAATTATTCACCTGGTTGCGCTGGCACTTAGTTATTTTATTTTCACAGCAGATAAGGTATGGTTCATTGTTTCGGAGGTGTTTATTATCATTTCGGTAGTAATTGCTATCGGGCTTTATCTTCAGTTGATCCAGCCGCTTAAAACACTGATGCAGGGCGTGGAGGCCATAAAAGACCGCGATTTCAACGTCAAGTTTCTTTCCACCGGCAAGCATGAAGTAGACCAGCTCACCGATGTGTACAACCAGATGATGGACGAACTCCGCACTGAGCGCACCCGGCAGGAGCAGCAGCATTTCTTCCTCGAGAAACTCATCTTCACGTCGCCAACCGGCATTGTGATACTGGATTATGACGATAACGTGCAGCAGGTAAACCCCAAGGCCTTACAGATATTAGGAATGGCCGCCAATCAGCTTACGGGCTATAATATTAAGGACCTGCAACACCCGCTGTTCGCACAAATACAATTGCTCAAATCGGGAGAGACGGTTTCGGTAAAGCCGGATGGCATGAATACTTATAAGCTGCAAAAATCCCATTTTATTGACCGGGGTTTTTCGCGGCATTTTATTATGATCGAAGACCTGACGGCCGAGATCCTGGCCGCTGAGAAAAATGTTTACGGCAAAGTGATCCGTATGATGGCGCACGAGGTGAACAATACCGTTGGTCCGGTCAACTCCATTATGCAATCGGCATTAAAAGCCGATCAGCTTTGGGAAGGACACAAATATAATACGCTAAAAGATGCCTTACAGGTAGCGATAGACCGCAACCAGAATCTCAACTTTTTTATGCGCAACTTCGCCGACCTGGTAAAACTACCACCGGCCAACAAACAACCTGTCGATCTGCACCAACTGGTAAAATCAATAGCCGCATTGATGGAGATCAGGGCGCAGGAAAAACACATCGTTTTCAAATTTGAGTTAACCGATGGTCCGTTTAAAATTATGGCCGATGAGCAGCAGATGGAGCAGGTACTGGTCAATATCGTAAAAAACGCTATCGAAGCCATTGAAAACGATGGAGTCATCACTTTTATAACAACGCCCGATAAAAAAAGCCTCGCCATATCCGACACCGGGCGCGGCATCGGCATGGAGGAAGCTGCCAATCTTTTCACGCCATTCTTCAGTACTAAAAAAGACGGGCAGGGGATAGGCCTCACGCTGGTACGCGAGATCCTGATTAATCATGGTTTTGAGTTCTCGTTAAAAACCATAACTACTAAGAAAACCGATTTTACGATTATGTTCAGCTAATATTTTATTTATAGTTTTTGGGAATAGTCAGCTAAATAGTTGTTTATATTTAATTGATAATTAACCTTAATCTTTGATAAATTATGGAAACTAAACCGTTAACTAAGTACATCGCCGAATTGGTCGGCACGTTCTGCCTGGTATTATTCGGCTGTGGCGCGGCTGTTATAGCAGGTGCAAATGCAGAGGGAATTCCACCATCCGGCATTGGCCTGTTAGGTATTTCTATTGCCTTTGGCGTTAGTGTTGTTGTTATGGCCTATGCAATCGGCCCAATTTCCGGCTGCCATATCAATCCGGCTATTTCAATTTCTATGCTGGCCGCCGGTAAACTTAGCTTTAAAGATTGCGTAGGTTACGTAATTTTTCAGTGCGTAGGTGCAATTGCCGCTTCGGGCGTACTTTACCTGATCCTGTCGGGCAAACCGGGCTTCTCCATGGGCGAATATGCGCTTGGCGCAAACGGATGGGGCGAAAGCTATCTGGGTAAATATTCTACACAATCGGCCTTTATTGCCGAAGCTGTATTTACTTTCCTTTTCCTTGTGGTAATTTATGGTACAACTGCAAAACGGGCCAACCCTGCAATGGCCGGACTGGCAATTGGTTTGTCGCTCACAATTATTCACCTTGTGGTTATTCCAATTACCGGTACATCGGTTAATCCGGCTCGTAGCCTTGGTCCTGCGTTATTATCAGGAGGCAAAGCGCTGAGCCAACTGTGGCTGTTCATTATCGCACCGATACTTGGCGGATTGGTAGCCGCAGGTTTCTGGAAAGGTGTGATGGAACAAAAAGAAACTATCACCAAGAAAACCGTCGATGTTCACGAAGATATATCTATCAACAGGGTATAAATTACCTGATTAATTATATAGAGCGCGGCGATAAAAACGCCGCGCTTTTTTGTTTTCAAAAAGTTTACTGCATTAAACGACTTAGGCAACCAATCCACGGTACGCCGCGTACTCTGATTATAGGTCGGCAGCCTACTGACAATCGTAGTACACAGGTAAGCAATTGAAGCAAATTTTAACAGGTATTTCGGCCATTTTAAATGGAGGGGAAAAGATAAAGCTGTATAAGCTGATCGTCTTTGACCTCGTTATCGGTGTGCTGGATATTGCCTTTTTAGGCGGATTGTTGTTTGTGCTGAATTTCTATACCAAAAGCACATCTCCCGCAAATCTGAAATTTCTTCCGGCATCGTTATTAAACCCAGACTCACTGCTGTTGGTCATCGTATTTTTTGTACTGTTTGGTGTGAAGAATTTGTTCGGATATTTCGGCTTGAAATCGCAGCATCACTTTTTTTATAACGTGGCATCGCGGCTGTCGAAGCGCAATATTTTAAATTACCTTGCTGATGACTACAGCCGGTTTGTAGGCATCGATTCCTCGGTGCAGATCAGGCACATCAGTCAGCAGCCTATCGAGTTCAGCCATTACATTTTGACTAATGTACAGCAGATCGTATCGCAGTCGGTACTGATCTTTTTCACCATTTTTGCCATTCTTTTTTATCACCCTACACTCTTCCTGTTATTGTTTGTTTTATTGCTGCCGCCTGTGGTATTGCTGGGCTGGTATATCCGTAAAAAACTGAAGGATGTGCGCGGCAGTATCAAAATAACCAGCGAAAAAACGCTGCAGCATCTGCACGAATCATTGGCAGGTTACGTGGAAAGCAATATCTACGATAAAAACTACTTTTTCGCTGATCGTTACACAACTTACCAGGATCAACTGAACGAAAATATTGCCACGCAACAAACGCTGCAAAGCCTGCCCACGCGCCTGGTGGAGATATTTGCGGTATTCGGTTTTCTGATTTTGTTGATGATCAATAAGTTGTCAACAAACGCGCCTGCTGTCGATTTGCTGACCATTGGCGTATTTATGGCAGCGGCGTATAAGATCATCCCGGGCGTTGTCAAGATACTGAACAGCAGCGGGCAGATCAAAACCTATAAGTTTACCATTACTGATCTTTTGCCCACTGCCGCGACTAAACCAGCAGAACGAAATGCACCGGTGATTCAGGAGATAAGTTTTAATAATGTGCACTTTAAATACAAAGACCATTCAATATTGAACGGTTTAGACTTTCAATTGCAGCCGGGAGACTTTGCAGGTATTTCGGGCGTATCCGGGAAAGGAAAAACCACCATCATCAACCTGCTGACAGGTTTTCTGGCGCCTGCTTCGGGCAATATCAGCATCAATGGTACGGTAACTGATAGCGAAACGCTTACATCTTACCGTCACAGAATTTCGTATGTAAAACAGCAGCCGTTTTTTATTAATGATACTGTCCTTAAAAACATCACGCTTTCAGAAAAAGGATATGATGCAAAACGATTACAGGAAATCATTGCAATTAGTGGGGTGGATAAACTAATGGAGAAATATCCGGAAGGAATTCAGCAGCAGATAAGCGAGAATGGTAAAAACATCAGCGGCGGACAGCGGCAGCGCATTATGCTGGCCAGGGCGCTTTACCATGATTTTGACCTGTTGATATTGGATGAGCCGTTTAGCGAAATGGATAGTGAGTCGGAACACGAAATCCTCGGCAAGCTGAAATGTATGACGGAAAACGCTAAAATGATCCTGTTTGTGACGCATAACAAAGCGGGCCTGGCCTACTGTAATAAAGTGATAAAGCTTAATGAAAAATAAAAGGCAAACACTGGTTATCCTTACACCCGGTTTTCCGAAAGACCGGGCCGATACCGCGTGTTTGCCGCCACAGCAGCAGTTTGTTAAAGCGTTAAAGCAAATTTGTCCGGGGCTTTATGTTATCGTCATCACCTTTCAATATCCTTTTTTTGCCGCAGAGTATGACTGGCACGGCGTAAAGGTTATCGCGTTAGGAGGGAAGGACCGCGGACAGATCTTCAGGTTGATCACCTGGCAAAGGGCCTGGCTTACCCTGAAGCGTTTGCATCAGCAGTATCACATTTTGGGTCTCTTAAGTTTCTGGATGGGAGAGTGTGCCTTTGTAGGCAACCGCTTTGCAAAAAAACACCATCTGATGCATTACAGCTGGATTTTAGGTCAGGATGCCAAAAAGGGAAACAAATATTTCAAATGGATAAAACCGCAGGCGGATGAGCTGATCGCGTTGTCTGATTTTGTGGTGCGCGAGGTTAGGCATAATTACGGCGTAAAACCGCTGCACGTTATCCCGGTGGGCATCGATACCAATATGTTCGATCCTAATACCAAAAAGCGAACCATCGATATTTTGGGCGCGGGTTCGCTGATCCCGCTGAAACAATATCATCTTTTTATTGATGCCGTTGCATACCTGAAAGAATATTATCCCCATATCAGGACTGTAATCTGCGGCAAAGGGCCGGATCTGAATTGGCTAAAATCTTTAACACGTTTGAAAGGCCTTGAGGGGAATATTACTTTTAAGGGGGAACTGCCGCACAAGGAGGTTATCCGTTTGATGCAGCGTTCGAAGATATTTTTGCACCCATCATCGTATGAAGGGTTCGGCGCTGTAATCTCTGAGGCGCTGTATGCAGGCGCGCAGGTGGTTTCATTCTGTAAGCCGATGGATAAGGATTACCGCCATCACCACGTGGTACGCGATGTAGATGAGATGAATACCCGGCTGTTAAAAATCATGAAAAACCGGAAAATTGACCATGAGCCGGTATTGATTTATCCCATTCAGCAGATCGCTAAAAATATGGTTAGTTTGTTTGCGGATTGAGTAGTCACATCGGGTGTCGTCCTTGTACCTACCCATGATAAGTTAAATTGAACGTGCAGGGTGGATGTCATCCTGAGCTTGTCGAAGGGTGACGTGCGCAATGGCCAATGTCCGCGCGCTCAGCATGGTGTACAAGCCCCCGCGCTCATGCTTCACTTCGAGAACCTCAGTGCAGGCTTGTACCTCAGCATGACACCTATTTTTTGTCATTTCACGGTCAGAGGCCCCCGGATTTTATCACTCAGCATGACACCCATCTTTTGTCATTTCATTTTCAGAGGCCCCCGGATGTTATCACTCAGCATGACACCCGTTTATAAAGCTTTCACTATCTCCTGAATACAATCAGCAATAGCCCCAAAAGAAAGTTTTTCTTTAAAATACTGCAGACACAATTGCTGCTTTTCGTTGCGGTCTAATGTCTCGGCAGCTAATAACGAATCCAATAACGCCTGCTCATTTTCAACCTCATACAACAGCCCGCATTTGCCGTTATCCGTTATCATCCGGAACGGCAATATATCGGTGACGATAGGCACACACCCGCACGACATCGCTTCTGCAACCGCCGTGCCGCTGCCCTCGTAATGTGAACCGGAAATTAAAAAATCAGAAGCGTTGAACCAAAATTGCAGGTCATCATGCGGCACCTGGCCTACTAAAACAATAGCTTCTTTATTCGGCGAGTTTGCAATTAGTCCTTTGATCTCGCCTAACAACTCCGCCGTATGGTAGATCATATATAACCTTGCCGCCGGTTTTATTTCAGCATATCTCAAAAACGCACGGACTACATTCAGCGGGTCTTTATTATCATTCAATCTGCCTACCCACAAAAAGACCGGATCACCAACAGCATTTGTTTTAGTTCGCGCGATGGATTTGTCGATAGGATAGAAGTTGGAAGACACTTCCATTACTTCGTGAATCTTGTTACCAGATGCTATATTCCCTTTCTGCACCCATTCCATACCCATGCGTTTCGATGCAAATAAGTAAGCATCCACAAAACGACCCGCAAATCTTTGCGCATATTTTTTCAAACCCGGCAGCGGCTTTTCAGCGTGATGGTGGGCTATGATCTTTGTCTTTTTATCGAGGATGGCATGTAGCAGTATCAGCGGAATTGGTTTGTGCAGACCCTGGACGATCACCACATCCGGATTCAGGCTTTTGATATAACGATTGATTCGGAGCGGAAAATGCGTTTCCCCGCGGTTGAGATTTACAAAATGGTATTCAACGCCGTTGTGTTTCGCCTTGCCTTCGTAATCAATTTGTTTGATGCTGATCACCCGGTTCTGTTTGGCCAGGCATTCAAAAACACCGGCATAGCCTGCCGTTCGTTTAAACCAGCTTTCGGGTGTTTTAAAGTCGGGCGAGTAACTATAACTTATCGAAACATACAGCATGGTTGTCAATTAAAATAGCCCGTCAATCCTTTTATAATCACTGTTCTGGAACTGCAGGAAGCCCACGTGATAAAGTGACGATGGATTTTCCTTCATCCTTTTCCTGTTCAGCACTTTACCTGCCATCAGCATGTGGTAACCCATTTTGCGGTTCGAGATGATCTCGATCTCCTTGTATTCTCCCACAAAATCGGGCACCGGGAATTTAAATAGTTCACTGTCGGTGGTCTGGAACGGCAGCTGATCCTGCGCAGTAGGCGATTTGCTGGAATGCTTCCCCAGGTCATAAACCACGTTGATATCCGCATCGTTCGTGTCGCAAACGACTACTTTTTTGGCGGCGAGGATTTTGTCCAGTGTAACGTTGGTGGTGCGCAGGCCTAAAATATACATGTTCTCTTCCTCAATGTATCCGTGAATATCCATCGGAAAAATATTGCAGTATTCGTCATCTTTATAAGATACGATGATAATATTACGCGGATACGAATACATCGCACTGATCACCTTCCGGCTCTTGTAAGTATTTTTCTTCGACCTTAAAAAACGGGCGAAGAGCACCAGCCGGTGGAGGGCGGTCATCTGGTAATTCTTAACACTTTCTACCTTAAATAAAAACAGAAAGCCGTGCCCGGTGGCAATCTTTTCTATCAGCGATACATCGATCAGCGCGTTGAGACGATTGCCTTTCATGAAATGGATCTGTGCATTTTGGTTGCTGGTAAGGCTGGCCTGTGCGGTAGGCAGCCATGCGGCCATGCAGAAAGGATCGAGGCAGATCATGGCATTGGTGGCAGTGATGTCGGCCTGGCTGTAGCCGTTCTTCAGGTAAACCTTTTCCTCAATCTGATCGGGGTGCAGCCTCGTGATGCAAAAGGTGCTGATCTTTTGATCGTTAAAGAATAATTTGTTTAAGAATGAACCCATCTCAAAAAGTATCGACATCTGCCGATGTGAATTTAATTTTATCTGTTTGCATATCCTCGCCCAGCAACTTAAAAATTACCGGAAACGAGGGTATGGAGTTGAACCGCATGGCAAACAGCCCATGCAGCGTGGTACCCGGGCTTGCATGAAAATGAATTTGCTTGATGCCCAGCTTGCCCGCCAGTTTTTTCAGTTCATAGATCATATCGTCGAAGCTATCGGCGTTTACATTAACATCGCCGATCAACAGGATACTGTTTGCCTTTAACCAAAGCGTACTTCCGGCAGCGTGTGTAACAAAGGTGTCGGTATAGGTTTTATAAGCGAAGCAGGCATCATCACGGTAAACGCCGCCGTAACCGTCGTTGTGTACAGAGTTGCTTACCCGGCTGTTATTATCCCGGTACTTTTTAAGTACGCGCTCCTTGTAATTGCCCAACAGCGTTTTAATGACGGGAATTTTTCCTGCTGTGGCTTTCCAGGAAAAGCTACTGGTATGGATAATAAAGCAATCCATAGTATGCGCCGTTTGCCACCCTAATTTATTGACGAAACCCGGCAGCGAGTTTTGATTCGGAAAGCCAAACAGTAATTTGATACCCAATTCTTTACACAACTGAAACGTTGTGAGCGCAAGCTCCACAAACAAACCTTTGTTGCGATGCCCGGGATGGGTCATGGTATCCGCCGACTGCGCAGACAGAATTAACTCATCATTGCAAATAATATAGCAGGGAATAACCGCATAAAAAGCAGTTGGCTGGTCGTTCTGATAAGCAATATACCCCGTGTACTCAACGCCGGTAAAGGCGGTAGCATATTTTTTTTGAAAGAAGCCGGGTACCACAGCTCTGCCATAAACTGCAGTGTGCAGTTGTGCAACAGCCGGGATGTTCGAAGCACCCAGCCGCTCAATACGATATTTATTGCCTGCCTGATTACTCATAACTGCCTTTCACCGTTGCGTACATTTGATTATTGACCGATATGAACGGATTTACAGCCAAACGCCCGCGCAGCGTATTGTCGCGGTAAGTGCTCAATTCTGTAGCCAGTAGTTGCGTATAACCGGCATTCTGCGCGGCTTTGACGACAGCCTGATTGTATGAGCCGTAAGGAAAAGCAACGCTGTTCACCGGCTTTCCCGTAATATTTTCAAGGTATTGTTTTGAATGTGCCAGTTCATCTATTGCATCTGAAATGGGGATGCCGGTAAGGTCATTATGGTAATAGCCATGAGAGCCGATGGTTACGAGGCTGCAATCCGCCATTTCTTTGATCTGTTCGCTCGTCATTTGCAGCCAGTAGTCCTCGTCTGATTTTTTTGTTTTAAAGGGCGCAAGCGGGTACAACTCCTTGATCAGTTTTGCTTTTTCGGTAAAGCCTGTTTTGCGCAGTTCGTCGGCCAATCGAAAGCGCCGGGGAACTGAAATGTATTTTTTGCCGCTGTCTTTAACGTAATGCTCGCCATTAAAGGTAATTTCCGGCGGACCGTAACGGCCCACGATGCTCAACAGATCATTCCACAAAACATCATAGCCTGCTGCCCGGACGGCAGTGATAAAGAAAGCGGCAGGCAGGTCGTATTTCTTCAGCAAAGGCAAAACGTATTGGTGGTTATTGGCAAAACCATCATCGAACGTAAGGCAGACGTTGAATTTGTTGCTGCTGAAGTTTTGCTTGTAGTAATCATCCAGCGACACCACATTGAAATGCTTTTTGTAGAATATCAAATGCGCTTCGAACGTGCTTTCGGTTATAAACAGCGTGTTAAACCTTAACGGATCCTGCTTACAAATGCCGTGATAGATCACTATTCTGTTTCCGCGTGCAGACGAATAGAAATCTTTATAAAAACCTGATCCATGACCAATATCGCGGATAATGCCTTTCGCCTTTCCGCCTATCTTCGATTGTATTTTGCGGATCAGCGTCATGCGTGTACAGGTTCGTTAATGGTCACCGGGAAATTGGCGGCAGGCTGATAGTCTCTTATTTTGCTGATGAGTGCGGGCAAGTCGCCTTTTACATATTTGGCGCAACCTGCTACATATACGCTGCTGAAATTTTTGCCGTCAGTGCCCTGAAACTTAGACTTTAATACTTCGTCGAACAAAACGATCTCTCCTTTGTGAATTACCAAAAGGATATCTGGAGCCCCGGCCGAATAAAAAGCATCGAGCCCGGTTTTCTCTGCGGATGATCGGGCAACAACAATGTCGGCGTCTTTACCTTCTGCAATGCTTCCCGCATTTAGGCGCCAGGCTTTTGCCGGGTTTTGGTTCAGGGTTTTGTACAGTGCATCGTCAGTTAAAAGCCCGGTTTTGCAGGCTAACCTGATATGCTCCCATATATTCCAATGCCCGGTAAGGGTGGAATCCGTCCCAAACAGGATATTGGTGGCTTCAGAAAGCCTGCCGACCTCTGCGGTTTTATTCAACAGGAAATAATTAGATTCAGGGCACCATACCAGCGCCTCAAACTTTGCTGCCTGTTCCGGCGTCATCGCAACGCCGTGTACGCCAACAAGCCTGCGGTGAAGTACATTGTATCGGACCAGGTCGTCAATTTCCTCAGTGGCAAAAGCATCGCTGCCTTCACCCACGTGGATATTTACCGGTACCTCCTTTTTTAAGGGATTGTTTAATTTCATCCGCCACTTTTTTTCAAAATGGATAGAGTGCAGGCAGTGGCTGTCTTCAAAAACATTGATCAGGCTGTCTCCGAGTCCGGTCTTTTCACCGTGATTAACTACGGTGGTCACGCCGCAAAGCAGGTTTTTATAGACGCCCCATTCGGCTCTCAGGCGGGCCGGAATTTTTAATATCTCCGCTATCTCATTTTTGTAGGCCGATTGAATGTGCTTACCCCATTCGGTGTAGTTATTATAAGTTTTGGTGCCGAATTGAGGGAAAAGATTGAAGTCGAGATGGTCGTGCGAATTGATCAATCCCGGAAAGGCAATGGCGTTGCTGAAAGCCAGCTGCAAATGTCCGGATTTAACTTTTGCAGATGCAAGCGTAACGTCTGCTATCTTGCCATTGCAGATCCGGATATCGGCAGGCTCCTCATTACCAATAATATTTACATTTTCCAGGATCATTATTCCCTCCTGAAACGCATCCCGTAAATAATGGGAGAGCCTTTAAATTTGTCAAATACGTGCACGGCGTCCTGCGCCTCGTAATAATGTTTTACCGTTTCATCTACCTTCTTTTCCTCTGCATTTACCAGTTTGAAATTGTTCTTTTTGAGGATTTGGATGATCTCATCCGTCTGGTGCACAAAGTTACGCACGGCAATATGGCCTTTATCATGCTTAAAGGTCCGCTGTCCGCCCGAGGCAAGGGCATTTGGATGGAAATCGGTGATGATGATATCGCCCCTGATCTTTAAGATCCGGCTCCAGGCATTCAGTGCTTCCTCAATATTCCCGATGTGCGCAACGGTAAGCGTGGACACAATCAGGTCGTAAGTATGATCGGGAACGGTAATGAAATCATTATCGGTGATCACATGCGTTCTGGCGGTTGGGTATTTTCCCCTCAGTTTAGCCAGCATACCCGGCGATACGTCGAAACCGGTAAGCCCGCCAATGTTTTCCTTCATGATCTTTGGCCAGTGCCTGCCGGTACCGCAGCCAATGTCGGCAATGTTTTTACCTGTAATATCGATGCCATCGAGCAGTTTGCCGAACACGATCTCGTCCAGATCAAGCATCAGATTGCCGGGCTGGTTATCGTAATTATCTGCCCAGATGTCGTAAGCATCCACCACGTCGCGTTCCTTTATTGCGGGGGCAAAAATGTTTTTGTGAAGATATTTTTTAAGTGCTGCTATCAAAACCAAAGTATCTTAATATAAGGAATACGGGCAAAAATTTATGGAGGTTGCCCTGTAAATTATTTATTAAAGCAGGCAACCTTCACTTTTTGCGGGGCGTAATTACTGTTGAGTAATTGTTTAATTGGGGTTAATTGGGTTTTTTGTGTGAAAACGTCTCCGCGTTAAGGGAAATACCGGCGTGTAAAGCGCCGGTATTGCGGAGGCTAACCCTTACGCCAGATAAATTGCGAACGTATAAGATGAGTAAGATACTACTGTTTAACCCTAAAAGCGCCGAAAATAAATACCGCATCCCTAATTCTATTTTAAACATTGCCGCCTCGGTTGAGGGTAAATATGAATGGGTGATAGTTGACGGTAATTGCGAGGCCAATCCTGTACAAACTATTCTGAATTACCTGGACTCCGGCGAGTTCAAATACCTTGGTTTCTCGGTAATGCCCGGTCCGCAATTGCGGCAGGCCATCAATGCCGCCAAACTGGTAAAGGAAAAACATCCGTACACCACCATGATCTGGGGCGGATATTTTCCGTCGAACCAGCCTAACGCGGTGCTCTATTCGGGATATGTGGATTTCATTATCAACGGCCCCGGCGATAACGCCTTTCCGAATCTGATTTATGCTTTGGAAAAAGGCGAGCCTTATGAGTTTATCAGTAACCTGATCTATAAAGGTGTTAACAACCAGATCGTTAAAACAACAAAGGAGGATCTTTTAGATCAGGATAAATTGAATCCGCTGCCTTATGATAAGCTGAATAACTTTTATCCCATCACCAAGTTTTTAGGGAAGACTTACCTGGGTGAAAAAACCATGGCCTACCATTCGAGTATCGGGTGCCCGTTCACTTGCTCGTTCTGTGCGGTGGTGCCTATTTATGAGGCAAGATGGAAAGGTAAATCGGCGAAGAATATTTATAAGGATGTAAAATACATCAAGGATAAATGGGGTGCCGATGCGATCGAATTTCACGATAATAATTTCTTCGTTTCTGAAAAACGCGCGGTTGAATTTGCCAATTTGATAAAAGACGAGAACATGACCTGGTGGGGGATGGCACGGATTGATACGATGAGCAAGTTTAAGGATTCGTCGCTGGCGGCCATTCGTGAATCGGGATGTAAGATCATATTTTTTGGCGCCGAAAGCGGTAATAATGAGGTATTGGCGCAAATGGATAAGGGCGGCACCCAAACCGGCAACCAGATCATTGAATTTGCCGGGCGATTAAAGAAGTTCGACATTATTCCTGAATATTCATTTGTACTGGGAACTCCCGCGCCAACGCAGGAGAAAGTACAATCACAGATTGATTTTGAGATCGATTTTATAAAGAAGGTTAAGGCGGTTAACCCCAAAACAGAAATTATTATTTACACCTACAGTCCGGTACCAACAGAGGGCTCGGAAATGTATAAGCAGGTGCTGGCCAGCGGATTTAAATTTCCGCAAACGCTGGAAGACTGGATCAGCCCGGCATGGGAGGCTTTCGACTTGCGTAAAAATCCGCTTACGCCGTGGTTAACACCGGAGATGATAGACAAGATCAGGAATTTTGAAACGGTGTTGAACGGCGTTTATCCAACGGTAACAGACATTCGGCTGAACAGCCTGAAAAGAAAGGCGATCCAGCTGATGGCAGGGGTTCGTTATAAGATCAATCTTTACAATTACCCCTACGAGATCAAACTGCTGCAAAAAGTGTGGAGATACAGGCAGCCCGAAATACAGGGATTTTAACAGGAATATGCTGGAAGTGATGGAATATGATATACAGAGCAATGAACAAGAAGCCGGGGAGCCGTCCTTCGGTGAGCTGTATATCGACGTGCGGTATAAGGAAAAACGGGTTTTGACCGATTGCCAGGTAATGTTCCTGCCTGATATCGACCCCGGTCATATCCATTTTAACGAATGGGAAATGCGCAAGCGGTCGTCGCAGCGTTTGACCGATCACCTGAAAGAGAAAGGCAAGCCACTGAATATTTTAGAAGTTGGATGCGGAAATGGCTGGCTCTCTGCAAAGATGGCTGCTATAAAAAATACGATTGTAAAAGGCATCGACGCCAATGAACTGGAGATAAAACAGGCTAAACGCGTATTTACCAGTACCAACCTGGAGTTCTTTTATGCAGGATTTGACCCGGACTTGTTCGGCGATGAAAGGTTTGATGTGATCGTTTTTGCGGCATCAGTGCAATATTTTTCTTCTTTGCGGGATGTGATGCAAAATGCGCTGTCGCGATTAACCAAAAACGGAGAGATTCACCTGGTTGATACGCATTTTTATGGTCGGGCTAATGCGGAACAAGCTGCAAAGCGTACGGCTGAATATTATGAATCGCTTGGTTATCCTGAAATGGCCGCGCATTATTTTCATCACACCATAAATGATCTGAAAAGCTTCAATTATCGTGTATTGTTCAATCCTCACCGGCTCATCAATAAATTCACCAGGAAAGATCCGTTTTACTGGATCGCCGTAAAAAACTGATCGAAGCATGGCCGGGCAATCATTATATCATACTTTCCAAAGGTACCGCTCCTTAAAAACGAGCGTTATTTCGGCGTTGCCTATCGTGATACTGATGCCGCACAGTGCCTGCAATTGCCGCTGCGTAATGTGCGATATCTGGAAGGATAACAAGAACCTGAAACAGCTAACCGAAGCCGACGTTACCGGTTTGCTCGGCGCGTTGAAGAAATTCGGTACGCGGCAGGTGCTTATGTCGGGCGGGGAGGCGTTGCTGAATACGAACTTTTTTAAGCTGTGTGAGATCCTGAAACAGCATAAGATAGGCGTTACCCTGCTTACCACGGGCCTTACCATTAAAAAGAACGCACACCAGATACTGGAATATGTGAACGACCTGATCGTTTCGATAGATGGCGACGAACCCTTGCATGATGCCATAAGGAATATCCCTAATGCCTTTGCCAAACTGAAGGAAGGCGTTGAGCACCTTAAAGACCTGAATCCCTATTACCGGGTTACAGCCCGTACCGTGATTCATCGTTTAAACTTTCGCAACTGGCAATCCATCATTAATGAGTGCCGGAAAATGGGTATAGACCAGGTAAGCTTTTTGCCGGCTGATGTAAGCAGCCATGCCTTTAACCGCCAAATGGCCTGGGAAGAACCAAAGCAACACGAAATCCTGATATCTGAACGGGAGTTGCCCGAATTGCAAAGCGTGATAAACGGCATATTGGCAAACGCAGATAATTTTAAGAATAGGTTTATAGCCGAGTCGCCGGGGAAGATCCGGGATATTTATAATTATTACGCCGCGTTTTATGGGCTGAACCCGTTCCCGTTCAAAAAATGTAACGCGCCCTGGGTGTCGACAGTGATTGAGGCTGATGGCAACGTACGTCCCTGCTTTTTTATGGATGTGATCGGCAATATCCGGGAATCATCGCTTGATGAGATACTGAATAGTAAAAGTTCCGTTGAGTTCAGGAGAACATTGGATATGAGTAAGAACGACGCATGTATCAAATGCGTGTGTTCGTTGAATTTACCGCCGCGGATGGCACCGGTAGCCGGCAATTAAATAGCGACATTACATGAAAAATATACTTTTCACACATTCCTATTTCCTGCGCTTCGACCCTAAACAATGGCAGATAGGGCAGCCATATCCGCCGCTGGGCACCATTTATGCTGCTGCTTTGATGCGTGAAAATGGTTATAGCGTGTCGCTGTTCGATGCCATGTTTGTGACCGATCCTAATGATGTATCGCCCATTCTTACAGAAAAACAGCCCGATGTATTTGTTATTTATGATGATGGCTTTAATTATCTCACCAAAATGTGCCTCACCAATATGCGCGAGGCGGCATTCGAGATGTGCAAGATAGCCAAAGCCAATGGCTGCACGGTGATCGTGTCAAGTTCTGACGCTACCGACCGCTATGTAAACTATCTTGAAGAAGGCGCCGATTTTATCATCATCGGCGAAGCTGAACAAACTTTACTGGAACTAACCCGGCATTTGGAAGCCGGGCACACCGATGTATCGGGGATTATGGGACTGGCTTATCTGAAAGATGGCGCCGCTATCAAGACTCCAGCCCGCCCGGTATTGAAAGACCTGGACAGCCTGCCGTTACCAGCCTGGGATTTGATAGATATCGAGCCTTACCGTCGGCTATGGCTTAAAAATGCGGGCTATTTTTCGCTGAACATAGGTACTACCCGGGGTTGTCCGTTTAAATGTAACTGGTGTGCAAAGCCTATATACGGCAATCGCTATAACTCACGCAGCCCTGAAAATGTGGTTGCTGAAATAAAACTGCTGAAACAAAACTATCAGATGGATCACATTTGGTTTTGCGATGATATTTTTGGCCTGAAGCCAGGCTGGGTAAAGGAATTTGCCGGATTGCTGAATGAAGCCGGCATAAAGATCCGATTCAAGATCCAATCGCGGGCTGATCTGCTGGCCGATGAGGAAATCGTTAAGGCCCTTGCCGCTGCCGGTTGCGAAAATGTTTGGATAGGCGCGGAGAGCGGCTCACAGAAGATCCTGGATGCGATGGATAAAGGCATCCAGATAGAACAGATCCGTGAAGCCACTCGATTGATGAAGGAATACGGTATTAAGCCGTCGTTCTTTATTCAATTCGGTTATCCTGGCGAGGTGAAGGAGGATATTAAGCTCACCATAGATATGATCAACGAATTGCTGCCGTTCGAGATCGGGATTTCTGTATCCTACCCGCTGCCGGGAACCTCTTTTTACGACAAGGTAAAGGCCGAATTGGAGAAAAAAACCAACTGGACCGACTCCGACGAGATGGCGCTGATGTTCAGTAACACTTATCCGCCGGGGTATTATAAGCAGCTGCATCGTTATGTGCATCAGAATTATCACAAGCATCTGGCTAAAAATAGCCTGGCCAAATTAGTGGCCAATCCGTTAAAGGCAAATGTTAAGAGTATCCGCAAAGCGTTGTCTATGCTGTACCACGCGCCTGCAACGCTTATCGAAGGTATTAAATTAAAGAAACTGGAGGGTGCCTGATATGCAGACCGTCCACAAAAATATAAACGAAAAGCAGGCCGAATCGGCGTTCAGCACACAGTCGGTTATTTTTGATGAGCTGTATTCGGGCAATACCATTATCAATTATAAACGCGACCGGGTAAGAAGCCATATCCTGCAATTCCTCCGGCCGCAAAGCCATATCCTTGAATTAAACAGCGGCACCGGCGAAGACGCCATCTTTTTCGCAAAAAAAGGGCACCGCGTTCATGCGACGGATATTTCTGTGGGCATGCAAACCGAGCTGAAACGCAAGGTGGCATTAAGTGGTTTGTCGGTTGCTGTTTCTACGGAGATCTGTTCTTATACCCAACTTGCAGAACTTCAAAACCAGGGCCCGTTCGATCATATCTGCTCTAATTTTGCGGGACTAAATTGTACCGATGAATTGGATAAGGTGCTGGCCTCGTTCGACGCACTTTTAAAGCCGGGCGGCACAGTTACGCTGGTAATACTGCCTAAGTTTTGTTTGTGGGAAACACTGCTGCTGTTCAAGGGCAAATTTCGCACTGCTTTTCGGAGATTTTTCAGCAGTAACGGGCGCAGGGCACATATTGAAGGCGTTTATTTCAAGTGCTGGTATTACAATCCGTCGTACATCATTAAAAGGTTGAGAAATAAATTTGATGTGATAGGATTGGAGGGCTTGTGCACCATTATGCTGCCATCGTACATCGAACATTTTGCCGAACGGCATCCATCGGCTTATAAATTCCTGAAAAATAAGGAGGATAAACTCAAAACCTTCTGGCCGTGGAAATATACCGGCGATTATTATATTATTTCCTTAAGGAAAAGGTAAGCTTTATTGAAGCTATATACTGCCTTTAACAAAGCGTTCAGAAGACGTTCTTAAAGGGCGGGCTGCGTGCCGTTCCTTCCCTGGGGAAGGAAGAGGCAGGGGTTTGCGAACTACTCTATATTCCGCACGATATTATTCTTAATGCAAGGCGTAGAACCCCATCCTGCCCCGCCCCGAGGCGGGACCCGCACAGGGCCGGACTTTTTAAATTAATGCGCCATGCTTTCCTCGTAAACACGCATAACGCGGCTTACCCTGTGCTCGTGGCGCGCCAGTAAATTGATCTGAAAATTACGCGGATCAGGTTTGGCAAAATGCTTGCCGGTTGCCATGCCCATCACGACGCCGTGGTTGTTCAGCTTTTTCTGCTGCGTTTTCTTTAGCCAGCGGCTGCTGGTAATGTTCATTAGTATGTTATCCAGGCTTTTGCCGACCGGGTTGTTAAAAATAATCTCAATGGCTTTTTTGAACCATCCGTTTTTCACCGGTTTTGCCGACGCGATGCGCATATTTTTATTGGGCAGGAAACTCCTGGTCCAGATGTTAGCACTGTAAAAGCGTTCAAATACGGCGTCGCCCTGCAGGGGGATCAGCGTACCGATCTCTATGGCGGTGTAAAGGTTTTTTTCGGTGATCTCTAACTGCTGTTCGTCGATGTAATAATTCATGCAGAACAGGTGTTCTTTGTTGAACAGGAACGTGAGCTTTTTAAAGAAATGCATAATGGTGCGCGCTATCCAGAGTTTGTTTTTGGCGGTGATGATGAACAGATCGATATCTGAATCATCGTCGGCAAAATTTTTCGATAGCGAGCCTGAAATAGCAATACCACGTACATAAGGAAACTTGATCAGGAAGTCGCCTACCTTTTCGGCGGTTTTGATCAACGCTTCTGCTTTTTTATTGCCCTCATTGCGGCGAACGATGAGGTGATGATCGTTCTTCAGGGTATAGAACCTATCGAACTGGTGAACCACGCCGCTTTCCAGCAAATATTTCAGCGCACTTTCAAAATCCTCAAAATCGTACTTGTTTTTAAGGAACAGAAAAATCTCAGCCCTCGATAACGGATAATCGAACAGGTCGAAATAAGCAAGCGTTTCTAATATATTTTGTTTAATCACCGGCAAGCCTTTATTAATCAGGGGGTATTGAATGTGCTGCATTTAACTGTTATTTTAAAGTACACTTATAGTAATGACGGTTCGATTACCCGCCCGGTTGCCACCCATACTAAATATTTATGACAACTTTAACGTTACATTCTCCTTGTTGTCCTGCCTGTTCGAAAGCATGAAAAATGAGAAGAAGAACACGTAATAAATGATCCCTTTATCCACGTCTAAAATGTTCTCCGAAAAGGAAACGGTTATGACCATCAGCATAAAGGCGAAGAAAAGCAGGTCTCTTTGCTGAATGGAGATCGTCAGTCCAAAAGCCAGTGTGGCAACGTAGATCAGCAGGCCTATGATTCCCGATTTCAGCATAAAACTTAAATACTCATTGTGCGAATTCAGATCGTGCAGAAAGGAGTTATAAAGCTTATGTTCAAAAAAGCTGTTGTGCAATAGCCCGATCTCGGTACCTGCGCCATAGCCGGTTACCGGCTTTTTGCCGATCAGGCCAACAATAACACTCCATCGAGCCACGCGGGAGTCCACTGCCTCGCCTGATTTAGCGGGACTAAGATCGGAGGTGAGTTCAGTAACGTAACGTTCGCGAAACGTATTCGACCATAATATACCTGCTATCAATAAAACCGAAAGTGATGCGCTTACCAAAACGTAACGTTTACGGCCGGCTCCTTTCAACAGAAAATATGGCAGCGCAATATTTATAATGACAAACAGCGCAATAAACACCGATTTAGAGCTTAATTGTATCAGTCCTGCTGTAAGAATGAGCGCCCCGATGAGGTAAATGATCTGCTTGTTCCAGGCAGTTTCCTTTACCAATGCCGATAATAAAAATATCAGCGCCAGCGCCGCCTGCATGGAAAAGAAGGTAGCGTGCATATTTATCGGTTCCGAAAAATTGTGGTTGGCAAAAGGACCTGAAAATAGCATCCGCAACGGCAGATGAAAATGTCTGATAGTTATTAACGCATCGGCATACAGGTAAAGAATAACTACCGTGCAAATCAGCGAGAACCACAAAAATAAACGCTCCCGGTATTTGTTGAGATCAATAGGATTGAGGCAAAGTAGCAGGGGGAAGATCACCACCGTTGCCCGGCGACCAATCTCATCACCTGCGCCTTTTCCATTGCTGGTATAAACAGCGCTTAATACGCTGACCAAAAACACCGACAACAATGCCAGCATGCGCCAGGTAAATATTGGCCTGATATTTTTTTTGCTGAGGTGAATGAGCGTATGCATACCGAAGCTAACAGTGATGAGGTGGCTGTAAAACATATCGAAGGGTAACGACATCATCAGCAGAGCTATATGATAATAGCTTATCTTGTTGGCAAGGGTATCGTCTATCTTCAACAGATTAGTCATGCTTTGGAGTTTTTATGACATTCGATGATGAACTGCTCATACTGGTCAATGATCTTTTCCCAGTTAAACTGGTATTTGATCTTGTGCAGGTTATTGGTTACCATAGCCTGTTCCGTTTCCTTGCGCTGAACGGTTTCAACCAGCGTGCGAACCTCGTTCGAGTTTGAAAAATAGAAAGCATCAGCATTTAGTACCGATTTGTTGAACGGGTTGTTGTGTGCTGCGATGAGTGCTTCGCTGGCCATCGCTTCTAATAACGATGGGTTAGTACCGCCTACGCTGTGCCCGTGAAAATACAGGTAGGAGTTATTTTGCAGCGCGCGTACTTTACCGGTATCGAATATGGAGCCTTTAAATTCGATGCGTTCGTCGTTCTTAAACTTATGGGTGATGAACTTGCCGAACTTATTGCCGGTATCGCCCAATACCTTGAATTTCCGGTGCGAGTTGCTGTTGTTAAAACCTTCGAGGATGGTCTCGATATTGTTTTCGGGCTCCATGCGGGCCATCAGCAAAAAGTAATCTTCCTTCATGGCCGCTTTTTGGTCTATCTGTTCACGTTCTTCTTCCGAAAACAGATCGGCTCCGTAAGGGATATATTTACTGTCGATGTGGTATTTTTCGCCGAGGTATTGTTTGATTACCAATGAATCGGAAATGTAATACTGGCTATATTTTACGGCAAGCTTTTCGGCATATTTCAAAAACTGCTGCACCTTGGGCGAGTACTTTGAACGTTTCCACTCCAAGCCATCCATATTGGTTATAATGGTGCTTTGGTTAGGATACAGCTTGCCCCATATAGAACTGCTGGTATAGCCCATGATCAATATGGCATCGTATTTTCTTTTGCGCGCATCCAGCAAACAATTCAGGTCGTACACGAATTGGCCGGCTGTACCGATCAAATATTCAGGGTCGTAGCAATGGCGGATCTCTACACCATTCCAGCTATCCTGTTTGTAGGGGTGATTGTGCGAATTGTAAACCGTTACCGAATGCCCCCGCTTTACCAACCCCTCCGATACGTATTCCGAGATGTGCTCAAATCCCCCGTAATAGTTCGGAACGCCCCTTGTACCCAATATTGCAATTCTTAGTTTCATGCTGTAGCTGCTAATTGATATGCTTTTAATGTTTGCGCTGCGGCCTGTTTCCAGGTATAGTTTTCTAATATTCTGTTCAGTAACCTATTGTTAAAAGGTTGGGCGGCGGCCTGCTCAACAGCGGCCCTGATACTTTCGGGACTCGCCGGGTCGCAATACACGGCATCGTCGGCAAAATAGTCGCGCGTGTCGCCTTTATCAGTTATTACTATGTTACACCGCATAACGGTTGCCTCGATAGAACTTAATCCTGTAGTTTCGAACCAGCTTGGCAGGATATGCACCTTTGCCCGTTGAAAATACTCCAGCAGCTCGGGCTGCGGCAGGCGGTCGGCAAAGGTTACGTTTGGTGCTGCAGCATCAAGGCATTGCTGATAGTATTCCTGCTGATTGGGCGCCGGGAAACCGATAATTACAAGTTTAAATCGGGTGTTATTCAGTGCTTTAATGAGGTTGAGCTGATTCTTGCGTCCTTCAATCCTTGCTACGCAGATCACCAGGTTATCGTCCTTTTCGATATTTGGATCGTAGGGGAATTTCTCGGGATTGATGCCGTTTGTAACAATCGTGTGCTTTACCTTGCAGGGGTAAGTTTCCTGCACCCGGTTATATTCTGATACCGAGTTAGGCAGCACCATATCGGCCCGTTTCAATACGTCGATAATGCTTCTGCGCTGGCCTTTCCACAGGTATTCTTTGCTCGACAGGTGGTCTTTCCCCAGTACCCAGCGGGCAACGGTTTTGAGATACTCCACACCATCGGCTGGCAGGCGGGTAAACAAGGCGCCTAAACCTTTACGGTTATGTTTGTAATAATCGCCGTAGGTGCACAGGATGGTCGATACCACGAAAGGCTTTCCGGCCATTTTAGCGTGGTACATAATATCGGCCGGGCGAATGATATTGAAGAAGTGCAGCAGATCGTATTTTTCGTAAGCTATGGTTTCTTTCGATAACAAAATATCCACCCTTACACCCATATTGGTGAGCTGCCGCGCAGTTTGAATAACCTGCACGGTATCGCCGCCGGGGACAGTGTATAGTGTCGATCTTGCTATAAAGGCTACGTTCATCTCCTTAAAATTTACCCTGACTTACATTATGCAGCCACGTGATAAACCGCTCGGGGAAATAACTGATGGTGTAGATCAGGTAGTTATCCAGCCGCAGCGGGTGCAGGCTAATGGCCCTTACCATGTGCATCCTTGCCTTTTCGGGCTGGTAATTGTTCAGCAGGAATTTCTTACCGCACAGTGCATAATAGGCGCCCTGCTTGATCTTTTTGGAATACTGTTTGCCGCCAATTTGCTGCAGTTCCTGTCCCTCGGCCTCGGTGATGTTTTTATTTTTCAATGAGGCATATTTAATAGCGCGGAATTTGCGTGTGCGCCAGCGCTCATCGATAGTGATCGATTCGGGATTGAGTCGCACTTTAATCAATGCCTGCGACAGGTTACAGGCTTTTTCGTTCTTCAGAATATTCACCCATAAAAAATGGTCTTCATAGGTGTAGGCATGCTCATTATAGCCGCCGCTGTTGATTACCGCATCTTTTTTATAAAACACGCTGGAATGGATGAACGGGCACACGGTATATTTCAACTGCTGGATCTCTTCGTTCAAGTGCCCTTCGGGATGATGGGTGAAAATGTAATGGCCCTCAGCGTCCATATAATCAACTGCGGAGCCGATAATGCTGTAATCGGGATAGGTGGTGATGAAGTCGTACTGAACCTTTAACCTGTTGGGCATACAGATATCGTCGGCGTCAAAACGTGCAATGTATGGTGCGCGTGCATGTGCCAGGCCCACATTCAAAGCTGCGGAAACGCCCTTGTTTTCCTGGTTGATGGCCACGATGCGTTTATCATGAAAAGAGCGGATGATCTTCCCGGTATCATCGGTCGAGCCGTCGTTGATGATCAGTAGTTCAAAATCGGTAAATGTTTGCGCCAGTACCGATGCAATCGCCTCGCTGATATACTTCCCGGCATTGTAGGCCGGCATCAATACCGTTACTTTCGGGTTGTTAACTTGCATAGGGTACGGGGACAGGTTTGGTGGTTTCTTTAATATTCAACAACATGAGTAATTCAAAAAATACGATGACCGATAACTGCTCGAACCAGTAATCGGTTAAAAATATCATCAGCAGCAAAAGCAGCAGGGGCAAACCGTAAGTTAGCGCCGAAGCGTGTTTGGCGAAGAAGCCTAAATAGTATATAGCAAAGGCCAGCAAACCCAGCAGCCCGTATTCGGCTAACAATTGATCATAAACGGAAAACGGACTGTTAGCCAGCGAATGGTAGCCCATATCCTTACTGAAGAAAGTGAGATAAACATCCAGGTGATTGGTTAAAAAAGCAGAATTGATGTATGTATGCTTCGCCGGGAAACCTCCCGCAAAACCGAAGCTTGTAGCCCGGAAAGCGAGTTTTGATGAAAAGTTCCCGATTCCCGCACCGGTAATGGCCTTAACGGGATGCTGCTTAAAGTAAGTAAGCGTTTGTACAAAGCTGATGAGCTTGCCCGGAATCCCCGCATTGATATTTTTTTGGTTCGATAAGGTCAGGCTGTTTTTATGCTGACCGATAAACTTAAGGAGCACGAGCTGTTGCTCAGAGGTGTCGGTCCGTTTCTGATAGGGAAGGGAATTGATATCGGCGGTATCAATAAAAATTCTGCCTTGTCCCGTTTGTGGCAAACCGGTGAAAAGAGGTTTGGGGTTGTGTAATTTTTTGAGGTTTGCTTTTTTGACACTGTCGATATAATTATTTGCTATTATCCGGCGCTTTTCTTCAAGCGACGGGATATTGGTGCATTTTACCTGCGCAGACGACCTGGAAGGAACTACAGCTTTTCCATACAAAAAGTTTTCGAGCGTCCGCTGAGCATAAACGTCGTTTTGTGGCGATATTTTTGCCATGAACACCACAAGCATCATGAGGCAAACCACCATTACGCTTTTTTGTACCTTATCTGTCCGAAAAATAAACAGCAAAGCAAAAATCAGCAGTAAAGCAAGGTTAAGGAAATTGCTTCCGGCGTATAACAACACGGTCATACAAACCAACATCATGGCATATTTTTTCCGGGTGAGGAAATAGATCACTCCAAAAGCATTTAAGGCGGCGTTGGTAGTGGAGGTATCGAAGGTTAGTCCCCTGATATAGTCGCCTGTTGCTATGAAATATTTTTGAGAATCGCCCTGGTAGCGGTAGGGATTGATAGCACCGGTTTCCCATACGATAGCAGCATAATTACTGAACGAGAAAATGGCGTTGATGATGAAGAAAGCAAAAATTGTGTTGTGGATGATCTCTGTATCATTGTTCTCGACCGATAGTTTTACCTGGTGAATAGCCAGTAAACTCAATGCCCAAAATGCCAGTCCGGTGGCAAATACCAGCAGATAATTGGTGTTGCTGTATCCTCCGCCGATCACCAGACCGATAAAAGGGATGACCATGATAAGCAGGTAAAACAGCGGCAGTCTCGAATTTTTAAAACTGAACCCGAATTTGAAATTGAACCTGAGCAGGTAGATCAAAATAATTGCAGGGATCTTGACAGCCAGCTTTACATCTAAAAAGAGCAGCAGGAAGAGCAGTAGCTTCCAATCAACCTGGCTGGCAAGTTTTTTCCAATTAAAGTAGGCAATACCCTTAGACATTCGTTTTAATTAATCAAGCTCAACGGCGGCAAACGCCGCACGATGATCTATAAAGAACTACGGTTTGGAAATTGAAAGGGTTGCCTGCGCTATTCTGTAGGCAAGATCATTTTAGAAAAGAATTTTGCGCATAAGGCAGCCAATGCAGGCTATCGTACGTAAATGCTGCAAGGAACCTCTATTTCGCTTCAAAGCAAAAGATAATCCTATTTTTGAGGTAACGAAAAACGGCATTGACAAAAAATACGCTATTCGCAAAAATATTCTCGTCCGGCTTGCAGGCTATATCTGTGCAGGTGCTTGGCGGCTTGTTTTTTTATTTTATCTCCATTTACCTCACCAAAAACGATTTCGGTATCATCGGCTGGGCAAATGCCGTTTCTATGTTTTTAACTACGCTGCTTGGCTTCGGTTTAGAACAGGTGGTTGTAAGGCGCATAGCTGCTTCCAAACGTTCTGATTGGGCAGCGGCGGCATTCTTCCTGCATTCTGTAACCGGTTTTATTGCTGTTTTTTTGCTGCTGCTGGTATTGAACAATATTATCAAAACCGATAGCGGTATCAACAAAATGTTACCCTGGTTCTTTTTAGCGCAGGGGCTGATCTATATCGCCGTGCCGCTGAAACAGTTCTTGAACGCAAAGGAGCAATTTACGCCTTACGGAATTTTAGCGGTGATCAGCAATCTGGCCAAGACCTTCATAGCCTGGGCATTGGTTGAAAAAAGCCTGCTGTCGGTAAATACGGTTCTTGTAATCCTGATCATAACTGCCGGATTTGAGTTGTGTTGTTTGCTCGTCTATCTTTTGGTTAAAACCGGTTTTAGCTTTAGCTTCAGGTTCGGCGCATACATTAAATTGCTGAAAGAATCATCGGCACAATATCTTTCCGTTATTTTTGACAGCAGCCTCTCGCGAATGGATTGGATCTTGCTGGGGGTCATGACATCCGGCCCCGTGCTGGCCGATTACAGTTTTGCTTACCGCGCTTATGAACTGGCCCGGCTGCCGCTGCTGATCATCGCGCCCGTTATTTTACCGCGATTTGCGCGTTTGTTTTCGGGCAATAATCCAATCGGCAATGAACACCAAAACAACATTAATTCATTTTACCGGGTCGAAATGTTTTTGGCGGCTGGCATACCTTTGCTGCTGAATATTTTGTGGACGCCGCTACTTAGCATCATTACCCACGGTAAATACGGTCAATCGAACGCCATGGAGTTTTTGATCTTGTCGCTTTGTATCCCGCTGCAGTTTTTTATTAACCTGTTATGGTCGTTGTGTTTCGGGGCTAAGTTATATAAACAGGTATCTTATATCACCGTTATTTGTGCGGTTACCAATGTGGTGCTTAACGTAGTTTTGATCCATTGGTTTAATGGAGAAGGGGCGGCAATTGCCTTTTTGGCCACTACACTATTGCAGGCAGTTTTGTATTACAGGCTTGCCGGGAAGATGATAATCACGATAAATATCTGGCCCATTATTCTTTTTACTGCCGAAGCGTTGGCGATCTATTTTGCAGTAACCCAATTTCAATTGCACTTTGTTTTTCAGTTGGCAATGGCGGCAACAGGTTACGTGATTCTTATTATTGCCTCAAAGCAAATTAAGAAAGAACATTTAACTAACTTTAAGCGCTTACTAACCTAAACCAAAGTCAATGAATATCCTCTACCTGTGCGATGAATATCCTCCCGGCAAACATGGCGGTATTGGTACCCTTGTGCAGTTACTCGCCCGGCAAATGGTAAAAATGGGTAATAAAGTAGTGGTAGCTGGACTATACGCACCCGGCTATGGCGGCGAGGATGAATTTGACGATGAAGGTGTTAAGGTTTACCGTTTTCGCCGCGGGTTCGATTATCCGTTTTTAGGCGATGAAACTAAATTGCCCTCAAAAATAATTACCCGACTATTAAAAGATTCGGGACTGCTGGAGCGCGATATCAAAAAGAATTTACCGGCTTACGGCGACAAGTTAAAACAGCTGATAACGCAATACAATATTGATATTGTTGAAATGCCGGATTATAACGACTATATCCGTTTCTGCAAAAGCTTTATTCCCTTTCCCGTTTTACCGGTTCCGGTAGTGGTTAAATTGAACGGTTCGCTTACCTATTTTAAAAGGGAAGCCGGCCTGAAAGTGGCGCCGCATATTCTGAAAATGGAACAAGTAATTTTGAATCAGGCAGCGGCTGTTAGCAGCGCAAGTGAATATACGGCGGTTAAAACTGCCGAATATCTTTCTTACCTGAAATCTGCCAGGGTTTTACACAATGGGATTGACACCGATCTACCCTCGTTCAAAAGCGTCAAAAAGCCTAAGCAGATCATATTCACCGGCACGCTCGTCGAAAAAAAAGGGATTTTTCAATTAGCTAAAGCCTGGAACAGCGTTCACCAAACAGAGCCGGATGCCCAATTGCTTATTTTGGGCAAAGGCGATAAGCAAAAGGTTATTGCTTGTCTGGATGGTGGCGCCGCTTCTACCGTGAGTTTTTTGGGCCATGTGCCCAAGGAGGAATTATATCAAAAGCTTGCCGAATCAACTATCGCTATATTCCCATCCTATGCAGAGGCCTTCGCACTTGCCCCGCTGGAAGCTATGGCTTGCGGAACTACCGTTATTAATTCTAATCGCACATCAGGACCCGAACTGGTAGATCATGAACTTAACGGCCTGCTCATCGATCCGGATAATGTGAACCAGATAGCCACTTCAATTATTTATTTACTCAGAAATCCGGAAGTTTGCGCCCGGTTGGCGAAGGCCGGTAATGAAAAAGTGAAGGCAGAATTTGAGATCGGCAAAATCGCCGGGAAGAACCTGCGGTTCTACGAAGAGGTACTTGAAATTAAATAACCAGAGGACTCGATGATATTCAAAGAGAGCGCAGAGTTGTATGGTTGAATTTTTATTCTTTGTGTCTTTCCCCTGTGTACTTTGTGGTTAAAATAGCCGCTTCTCAATAATTAACATTCCACCACCAGGTTATCCTTTACCGGTTGCCCTTTGTCGGGCCGGTTTTCCATCTGGCTGAGAAAATGATATTTGCGGCGTGTGCTTTTAACGGTTGTTTTGGCGATGTCCCAGCCTTCACGTCCGTCAAGAAATCCCAGGAAAAGGATATAATTTCTTATAAAACCAAAAATGGGGGAGAAATATAACTTGATCAAACCAGCCTTCTTGCCGCTGCGGAAATATTTTTTGGCGCTGAGTTTTGCATAATAACTATTCTTACTGTCGAATTCTGCTGCATTTTTCACTGAGTAATGATGAATGTGACCTTCCAGCTTTCGTTTCTGAATATATGGTGGTAATTCTAAAGTTTCATGTACCACCGTTTCCGACCATTTTACATGTTTACGGTTAAACAAACGGATATGATGATCACGCCCCCAACTGCCATGGCGGATCAGTTTCCCGCCGAAATATGACCGGAACCTAATATCATATACCGCATCAACATCTTCAAAACTAATGACGGAAAGGGAGTTGATCAGTTCATCATCGGGGATTTCATCCGCATCGATGCTTAATATCCAGTTGTAAAAAGCGGCGTCAACGCCCTTGTTTTTATTGGCACCATAGCCATCCCAGCTCTTTTGATAAACACGGCAGGCTGAGTGTGGTATGGTTTCGGCGCTTTCATCTGTGTTGCCGTTGTAAATAATTATAACATCGTCAGTTATTTCACAAACCTTTTCTATGCAGCCTTTAACAATGTCGGATACGTTTTTAGTAATTATAACAACAGAAACCGGAACCATTTATATAAATTTAATTGCCCAAACGGGTGTTTGTTAAATAATACCGTGTGGAAAATGGAAAGGGTTGCCTTGTGACATTAATTTTAACAAATTAATTGCCGCAAACGTAAAAAAGAAACGGAACGACTTGATATTAAACGAATTATCGTGACAGGAGAAATCAAATTCAAAATAAATAATTGATAATGAGTTATTTATGTTTTGTTGTGTGATTTTTCGGGGACATAAGGCAACCTTTATTTAACAATCAACGTGATGACGATAGAACAATGGGAATTACATTAGTTAACAGGATATAACCCAAATGGGAGAAGAAGAGTTACATCAACTGATCGGGGGCTGTATAAAACAGGACAGAAAGTGCCAGAAGATGCTTTACAAAGCCTTCTACGGATTTTCTATGGGGATATGCCTGCGTTATGCCGGGAACCGCGAGGAGGCAGCCGAAGTTATGAACCAGGGTTTTTTTAAGGTATTTACGCATATCGGCAGTTTCGATACCAGCCGGCCATTCAAGGCATGGCTCGGCAAAATAATGATGAACGTATCCATTGATTATTACAGGGCAAACCTGAAGATGGCTTACACCGAAGACCTTGACCAGGCCGAGCATGTAAGCGACGGCGACATTGCCGATAAAAACCTTAACTATAACGACCTTTTAGCTATGGTGCAGAAACTGCCCCATGCTTACCGAACCGTATTTAACCTTTTTGCAATAGAGGGTTACTCGCACGAAGAAATTGCAACAATGCTTAATATAAATGCCGGCACCTCAAAGTCTAACTTGCACAAGGCACGGCAGAAGCTGAAACAAATGATATTAAAGGCCGACAAACCATCGTCGTCCGGGAATGCTAATTACAACAATGGCATGGATTACTCCCCAATTGTGGCCATCAATGCGATAAACATGAACGGGAGTATATTTAAACAAAGGTATTAGAGAATGAACACTGAGAACGAAAAAAGATTAGACGATCTTTTTAAAAAGAAGCTGGAAGACCCGGTCGATGAGATCCGGTACGAGGAGGGCGACTGGGACGCGCTCGAGCAGATGCTCGATAAGCCCAAACGGAAGGGGATTGCATACTTGTGGCCAATTTTAAGCGGAGTAGCCGCTATGTTATTGTTGTTCCTGGGATGGTGGATGTTCGCGCCAAAATCGGGCAGCCAAACCGGCAACGGACAGCAAATGGTTAAAACCCAGGCAAAGAAAGACACTATTATCGATCATCAGGCTGCAGTGACCCTTAAAAGGGCCGACACGATCATCGACGGTGCAAACACTATCGCGAAGCAAAACCCGAAAGATACGATCATTGATAAAGCACAGACTATAGCCCGCCAGCAACGAAAAGATACTAGTATGGATCGTAATAAGGCTATTGCCCGCAAGCAAAACGCGATCATTAAAAAAGGTATTCAACCACAGTTAAATGCGCCCGTACCTGCTGTGAATAAGCCGCTATTCGCGATAGTTCCGGTTAAAAAGGACACGATCATAGATAAGGCAAAGCAGCCAAATAAAGTTGCGGCCGATGCTTTTGCCGTGAATCAAATACCGGTGCAAACTCCGGCTAATAATGTGCACCACCCTGTAACTACAGCTCAGCCGCCGGTTGCCCAGCCAACTCCGGCCGATGTGCAGGGACAGGCCATAGCAGCTGTACCGGCTAAAACTATCAAACCTAAAACAAGGCTGGCTTACCGCCCTCAATTTACGCTGGGCTTTGTAGCCGCTCCAGATATTAACGGTGTTGGCTCATTTGCACAGAGCAAGGTGGGAACGAACGTAGGTATGACGTTTGCCGTTGGTGTAAGCAGAAAACTAAGTTTCAATACCGGGGTGATTTATTCGGTTAAGCCGTACTTTACAAATTTTAGCAACTATAACACAGGTTCGAGCTATAAATTCCCAACTAACCCTCAGCAAGTTACCGCCGATTGCCGTATGCTGGATATACCGCTGAATGTAAATTACCAGGTGTTCCGCCAGCGTCAAAACAGGATTTCCATAGGTACAGGTTTATCATCGTATATCATGATGCATGAAAGCTATAAGTTTACATACGCTAACGATGCCGCTGCCGGCCCGTATGGTAATACCACATCGGCCGGGCCTGCCAGCTACACTGTGCCCAATCATGGTAAATACTTTTTTGGCGTGATGAACCTAAATGCAACTTATGAACGACAACTTAACTCAAAAGTAGGAATAAGTGTACAGCCTTATTTGAAAGTCCCATTAACGAACATTGGCTACAGCCAGGTTAAGTTACAAACCACGGGAGTTGCGGTAGGGCTCAACTGGAATTTAAATTCGTTAACAAAACCTTAGAAAAATGAAGTATTTAAGTTTGATTTTACTCGCCTGGATGCTAAACTTCCAGACGGGACAGGACCTCTATGTTTGTAAAAATGCCAATATCACACTCTTTTCGAGTGCACCTATAGAAGATATTAAGGCCGAAACATCAAGCGGGGCATCTGTATTCAATGCGGCTACCGGCGATCTTAATTTCAGCGTGCCTATCAGTACGTTCAAGTTTCAAAAGTCGCTGATGCAGGAGCACTTTAACTCCGATTATATGGAGAGCGACAAGTATCCGCGCGCCAATTTCAAAGGGAAAATTGCTGAAAAGATAGACGTAACCAAAGACGGCAGCTATCCGGTAAACGTTACCGGCGACCTTACCGTGCACAACGTTACACAGAAAAGAACCATCCCCGGAACTATTACCGTGAAAGGCGGCGTGCTGAGCATGAAGTCGGAATTTATGGTGAAATGTGCCGATCATCACATCGATATCCCGAGAATCGTATTCCATAACATCGCCGAAAGCATCAAGATAACCGTTGCGGCAACTTATGCGCCCAATAAATAACAGATCATTCACACACTAAACAATTCGCTCATGAAAAAAACAATCATCCTGTTAGGCTTACTGGTGGTAAGCTTTAATATAATGGCCCAGCAAAAGGCCGATAATGAAAAGAAGGGAACAGCGGCCGATTCATTGCTGAACGCGATGAACAGCAACGACCAGGAAAAAGGCCCGCTGAAGATCTTCAAATCTTCGCGGCTGGTGCTGTCGCAATCGACAGAAACCATTAAAAAGAATAACCTGAACTTCCTGGTAATTCACCGCTTTGGCGATTTTGCAGGTAAAGACGGCGGCGGTAAACTATATTACGGTTTGGATGATATTGCCGATGTTTACCTGGGTTTTGAATATGGTGTTACAGACAATTTTAATATCGATATCGGCCGTACTACCATTGGCGGCCTGGCCGATCTGGAATTGAAATATGCCGTACTGCACCAGGAAAATGGCGGATCGCCGTTTGCCATTACGCTGCTTGGCGAGGCTGGGGTAAGGCCTTATGGTTCTGACTTCACCAGGTTTGCCGACCGGATGTCGTACTTCGGGCAAGTGATGATCGCCCATAGTTTTTCTCCGGGCAATGTTCTGCAGATCTCGCCATCTTTCGTTCGTAACAACACCCCGATACCTTTCGAAGAAGGCAACGACCTGGATTTCGTGGCAATTAATGCAGCGTTGCGCTTAAAACTTTCAAGGCATTCAGGCTTTATTATCGATTACGCACATTCGTTCTCATCATACCAGCACCGTGATCATAGCGGCTTTTCCGATCCGCTGGGCTTCGGTTATGAGGTGGAAACAGGCGGTCACGTATTTACGGTTAACGTAACCAATGCAAAAGCTGTGGACGAGATCAATTATTTGAGCAATACCCAATCAAGCTATGGTCGCGGGCAATACCGTGTAGGTTTCACCATTTCGAGGATGTTTGATTTCAGCGGGCACAAAAAGGAGAAGAAAGACGCAGATAAATAAGCGAAATACTTGTCATTCTGAGCGATAGCGAAGAATCTTATATAAGCGACGTTGCTGCCCTTGCATTCACGCTAATGCATGGTCCGGATGCAAATCGTTTAAGATTCTTCACTACGTTTAGAATGACAAAAAAAATATGCAAATAAACGCAATACATTGCGTCTATTTTGTTTTTAAGATAATGTGATTAGCTTTAGTGGATAAACCACCTAACGCTAAATTTATAATGAAGATAGCTGCCGCATCTTTACTGCTGATGGTTACCGCCATGGGCATTTCCTGTAAAAAACAATCACATTCTGCAACTGATCTTACCGAATGGCGTACCTATGCCGGCTCGAAAGATGGGAACCGGTATTCTGCAAACGCCGAAATAACGCCCGCAAATGTGGCACGGCTTAAAGTTGCGTGGACTTATTCCTCAAAAGATAAGGATAGCGCTAACCGCAGCCAGAATCAATGTAACCCGGTAATGGTTGACGGCATTCTATATGCTACCAGCCCCAAATTGAAACTCTTTGCGCTAAACGCGGCAACCGGCGAGCAAAAATGGTTGTTCGACCCGGCTATGCAGGATACGTCGAAGAAAAATGACCCGATGGCTTATTATAAGGTTTGTCGTGGAGTTGTTTACTGGGAGGATGAGCATGGCAGCAGCAAGCGTATATTTTACAGTGTTGGATCGAAAACGTATGCCATTGATGCGGAGACGGGGCAGCCCCTCAAAGATTTTGGCGTAGGCGGTTATATTGATCTGACCAAAGATTTAGGCCGGGAAACCAAATCGTATGTATCGGGTACAACGCCTGGTGTAATTTATAAGGATCTCCTGATCATAGGCGCCCGTGTTGATGAATCGGAAGATGCGGCGCCGGGCCATGTGCGGGCTTATGATGTGCGGACAGGCAAACTGAAATGGATTTTCCACACCATACCGCAACCCGGCGAAAAGGGTTATGAAACCTGGCCCGACAAACAAGCATGGACAAAACTCGGCGGCGCCAATAGCTGGGCGGGTATGGCGCTGGATGAGAAGTGCGGCATTGTTTACGTGCCGATAGGTTCTGTTGGCGGTGATTTTTATGGCGCGCACCGCAAAGGAACCAATCTTTACGCCAACTCATTGGTGGCGCTGGATGCTGCTACCGGGAAATATATCTGGCATTACCAGGTGGTGCACCATGATCTGTGGGACCGTGATTTGGCGGCTAACCCCAATTTGGTAACCATTCAACACGATGGCAGAACCATTGATGCCGTGGCCCAGATCACCAAGCATGGCTTTATATTTATGTTCGACAGGACTAATGGGAAACCAGTATTCCCCATCGAGGAAAAGCCGGTGCCTCAAAATGCGCTGCCGGGGGAAGATGTATGGCCAACGCAGCCTATTCCGACTTTGCCGCAGCCCTTTGCCCGCCAGCATTTCGGGCCGGAGGATGTGACCGACATCAGTCCTGAAACTCATGCCGACATGCTGGCCAAATACAAAAAGGTAAAATACAACACCATGTTCACGCCGCCAAGCAAAGACGGTGACTGGATCTTCCCCGGCTTTGACGGCGGTGGAGAGTGGGGCGGTGCGGCCATCGACCCTGAATCGAAAATAATGTATATCAGCAATAGCGAAATGCCCTGGGCGCAGGTGATGATCGACGTGCCTAAAAACACCGGTGATAATTCACTGAACGGACAGGGGCATACGGTTTACAACAGTTACTGTATTGGCTGCCACGGTGCAAACTTAAAGGGGAATGGAACCTCCTATCCGTCGCTGGTGAACATCGGTAAAAAATATACCGAAGATCAGGTCAGTAAGATCGTTTCAGACGGGCGTAATATGATGCCGTCGTTCAAACAAATTCCGGCCGCTGATAAAAAGGCTTTGCTGGCGTTTGTACTGAAGTTGCCCGAAAAGGAACCTGTAAGCAAAGCCATGCCAAAGGAGCCTGTCTCAAAAAGTGCAACGAATACAATTCCGTATGTGATGAATGGCTATAACCGCTTTTTAGACAAAGACGGCTATCCGGGCATTAAGCCGCCCTGGGGAACGCTGGATGCTGTCGACCTAACCTCGGGTAAGTTATTATGGAAAGTGCCGCTGGGTGAATACGCTGAGTTAACCAAAAGAGGGATGCCCGTAACCGGCACGGAGCTGTATGGCGGCCCACTGGTAACCAAAGGCGGTTTGGTGTTTGTGGCAGCTACAAAGGATGAAAAAATAAGGGCATTTGATAAAAAGACCGGCAAGCAATTATGGGAGGCTCAATTGCCTGCGGCGGGCTACGCTACCCCCGCAACTTACGCCGTTGATGGCAAACAATATATAGTAATAGCTTGTGGCGGTGGAAAGATAGGCAGTAAATCGGGCGATAGTTACGTTTGTTTTGCATTACCCAATAATTGAGACCGCAGATTTTAGCTTTCTCCTTTCGCCCAAAAACACTATTTTCATCCCTATGGATAAAGGACGTTTGGAGGCTTTTAGCGATGGTGTGATAGCTATTATCATCACCATTATGGTTTTGGAACTGAAGATACCGCATGGTGCGGATGTTAGGTCGTTGCTGCCGTTGCTGCCGGTTTTTGTAAGTTACCTGCTGAGCTTTGTTTACGTGGGTATTTACTGGAACAACCATCATCACCTCATGCAGGTTGTCGAATCTGTAAACGGGTCTATCTTATGGGCTAACATGCTGCTCCTCTTTTGGCT
>DATCQV010000212.1:0-49507 GCA_036569325.1 Mucilaginibacter sp.
TCCCATCGCCGTATACTCCGTTTGCGGGCAACACGCCTTCGTTTATATCAGGCCCGGCGATCTTTATCAATGGAAACTTATATAAATATTACCAGGTAGAGGGAGGCGATATCGCAAAAATTGTACAATACGTTAGCGATCAGTTGCCTCCGGGCAGTAAAACGGTGGAAGTAATGATGCCGGGACAGGGTACTTATTCGATAAATAACGTTTTGATAGATCCGCATACCAGGCGGAGCGGAACCTATTTACGTGCTGTATATTTCCCGGGAACGGCCACCACTGTGACGGCGCAAACACCGGTAAAGGCCAACAGCGTGACGTTTATCCATGACTCTATTCTGTCGGGATTCAACATATCGTCTGATGCGCAGAATAACGTTTGGATGATGAAGATAGTTCATGATCCGCAATACGGGTTCAGCGGCGATGTTTTTTCTGAAGGATACGCGGGCAGAATATTGCATACAGATACCGATCCATCGCACATCGCCGCGTTTGCGCAAAAGCTGGCGAATTTCGGTACCGCCAACTATTGGTTTCAGATTGGGGTGAACGACTATGGCTTTAAAACGCCTTTGCAAACCTTCTATTCGGAATATAAATCGCTTATCGAGCAACTTCACACTTTGAAGCCAACTGCTGTTATTTATATTCAATGTACCGGGCCAGAATCGTACATGGGGCCAAACGGCGAAACAGTTGCCGATAACGGACTTGTATCTACCGGTCCGACAGCCAACGATTACCGCGATGTGCAGCGGGCCATTGCGACAGGACCTCTGCACACCTATTGCCGTTATGTAGATTTTGAAAACCTGTTTGCTTACAATGTAAACCTCCTTGCCGATGGTATTCATCCTACGGATGCCGGTAATGACCTTTATGTAGCCGGCATACAAAGCCAAAGCACTTTATTGGGTAATGTCCTGCCTACCTTGCCGCTCAAGTTCAATCCCTTTAGAACGGCTATCCGGCAGTTTATTCAAACCGTGCCGGGTATATCCATTATAACTGCCACCGGCGGCAAACCGCAATATACATACACCCTGGTATCAGGTACCATACCTACCGGACTCACCTTTAACAACGATGGCACGATAACGGGAACAGCTACTCAAAACGGTATTTTTCCTTTAACGGTGAAGGTTACCGATGCGCTTGCCGCAAATGTGACCGGGAATTTCACGCTTATCGTTAATCCAACACCGACTGTAGTTGCCATTCCGCTTTTGCTCGTAAACGGAAAGGTTGGAACCGCTTATACGGCCAAGCAATTTCATGGAGCATCGGGTTACGGTCCATATACGCTTACGCACTCAGGAACAATACCGCCGGGGATGACCTTTACTGATGCAACAGGTATTTTAGCAGGTACGCCTACTACAACCACCGGTAGTCCATTCCATTTCACGGTCACAGCAACTGATCATTACGGTTTTACAGGAAGTACCAATTATACGTTTACTGTGGGCACCACCACACCGCCGCCAATTAGTGATATTTATTCCGTTACTGGAGCGATAGGTCCGAATAACCACCTGATAGTAACAGCACATCTAAACGATTTATATACAACCACTTTATTTGGTTTTATAGAGGGTTATTTTACACAGGGAGGCACCGAATACTTTCTTGGCGGCAACCTGGTAAACGTGGAGTCGGACTCAAAAGACGGTGCACCGGTTGATTTCGGGCCGATGGGTTTAACTGCGGGAGCTTTCTCGATAAGGCTTCAGAATGACGGGATATCCCAGTCGACACTTGACGGGGTTAACATAACCTACACTACCAACACCACGCAGAACCTGAGTACAACACTTACGTCGCCAAGTGAGCAGTATACGCTTACAGGAACGGTTGATGGTAATGGCCACCTTATTGTAACCGGGTATATGCCCAACCCGCATTCGCAGCCTATACTGGCGTCGGTAGGGGCGTTCATTACCAATAATGGCAACACCACTTATGCACAGCCATCATCAAACGTTACCATCAATGCCGGTACGGCCAACGGTACGCCGCTTGATTTTGGGCTTTTGCCTGCCGGGAATTCATCTGTGAGGTTGTTTATCGGGGCATTTTCGCCGGCCGCGGTTGATGGCATACTTGTTACCTATAATACCAATACCGTTGTATCATTAACCCGTTAAACTATGACAATCGTTTCCAGTAAATTATCAAAATACCAGGCCCGTTATATGAGGGTTATTAAATCATTGATTTTAAGCGGAATATTACTCATTGCAACTACCGGCTTCACTTTTGCACAGATAGATACTACCAAAGTGTTTAATAAACAAAGCAGTGTGGTAAACACGCCTTACTATAAAATAAAAACATCTGCAACGGCGCACGGAACCGAAGGAAAGGGCATGTGGGTTAAGGGAATAAGGATAAGGACGGCGAGAGTATTAACCATGGTGGTGCAAACGGGTGAAGAAAGCGAAATGGAGGTGTTTCCGGGGAATGAGTTGTACATTACATTTGCTAATGGTGTAGTCGATACTATCGAAACCAGGAATTATGTCCGCTCTAAATTCGGAAAGATTGGCTATGGAAGCATGCTTCAGGTTGATTACAGAGTGCCAGGCGATGAAGAGCTCGATCTTCTAAATCAAAATGTGACCAAACTAACCATGCAGTTTAACGGCGGAACGCTCGACTTTGAACTGGATGAAAAGCAGTCAGCGAAGTTTAAGAAGTTCTGCAAACTGCTGAAATGAAATAAATATATGGCATTCAAATGGTTGGGAGTTTATGTGTCGGAGAAAGTAAAGCTCTATTCTACCTCATACTATTTGTAATATATTCAATACAATTAGGTATAAGCTGTTAGTCCATAACAATTTAGCTATATTGGATTAACGTTACCCGCACCTGATCTGCATCGCCTATGAATAAATTCATTACGGCAATTAAAGAGTTAAATCTTCGGAAGATTGAAGAAATTCTTAAAAAGGAGCCACAATGGTTTAGCTGGAAGGAGGACAATGGCAAAAATGCCTTGCATTACCTGGGCGGTGTAGCGATCTCAAAGTTTCCCGAAAAAGCAGAAGCCAGCCTGGATATACTGAAATTGCTTTTGAAAGGCGGGATGAATAGTAATTCTATCCATAGCATACCTGACGGGTGCGGTTTTTTCCCTGCTACGCCGCTTTGGTATGCTTATACGCGGGGCCGTAATGAATTGCTTTACAAACATCTGCTGGCCCATGGTGCTAATCCCGATCATTGTATGTATGCTATTGCGTGGTATGATGATACGGAGGCCGCCGGATTATTTAAAAAATATGGTGCGTCCATCAATGGCGGGACCGCTACCGATACACCCTTTCTTGGAGCTTTCAACTGGAAAAGATATAATGTGGCCGAATGGTTTCTGGCAAACGGAGCAGACGTGAATTTTGCCGATGATAAAGGCAATACTGCGCTTTATTATGCGGTAAAACGAAAGCTTCACGCAGAACAAATTCAGCTGTTATTAAAATACGGCGCCGATTTCGATATCAGGAATAAAGAGGGAATATCACCTAAAATACTGGCAGAAACAAACCGGCAGAAAAAAATACTAAGCCTTTTTGTCAACAGGAAATAATTGTTCTGTTTTCATAAATAAAATATTGCCTTATCGTCAATTCTTTTTCGGCCTAAGGGGCTTAATGTAAATAACTTATCACTATAAAATAAAGCGCGCGTTTAGCAACCTTTATCCTGTTAGTACTGTATTATATATAAGGCTTATATTCAATATGCTAAAATTTGAATGGAAGTGGAAATTATTTGCGATTTTAATTGCAAAGTTGCCTTTTTGTTAATAAATTACAACTTACTTTATCTTGAAACAATAATTTTCTATATATGAAGAAAAATCTACTTTCCTTTTTTCTTTTGCTTTTCCTTTTTTCCTCCGCTTTTGCCCAAAACCGGGTGATAAAAGGTAAAGTAACTGACCAAAAAGATGGATCGCCTTTACCCGGGGTAACGGTGATTGCCAAAGGCGCCGCTTCCAACGGCACGCAAACAGATATTAACGGGGCGTACTCCTTGACAGTGGGGGACGATGTAAAAACACTGGTGTTTAAATATATCGGTTATAAAGAGACCGACCTTGCCATAAAGGGTGCAACTGTAGATGCGCAGTTGGAGGTAGACCCTAAAACACTTACCGAAGTGGTGGTTGTGGGTTATGGTACACAAAAACGCGGAAGCCTCACCGGGTCTATCGCATCTGTGTCGGGTAAAGATGTTGCCGAAACTCCTGTAACCACGTTTGAGCAGGCATTACAGGGCAAAACGGCAGGCGTTAATATCCAGGCCGAGGGTGGTAAACTGGGACAGGGGATAAAGATCAGTGTTCGTGGGCAATCGTCAATATCGGCAGGTACGCAGCCGCTTGTGGTTATAGACGGTATTGTTGTGAATCAAACTGATCTTTCCAGTAACGGCGCCACATCGAACCCGCTTGCCGATATCAACTTTAATGACATCGATTCTTACCAGATCTTAAAAGACGCGGCCGCATCGGCTATTTACGGTGCACGTGCTTCTAACGGTGTAATTCTGATCACCACCAAAAAAGGTAAAGCCGGAGCGGCCAAAATAAATTTCAATGCTCAATTCGGGTACAGCGAGCCATCACGGCATCGCCAGTTTTTAAACACCGCACAATGGCTGCAAATAGAAAAACGTTCGGTGGTAGGCGCCGCCAACCAGGATGTGTTGAACGGCTACTTTGACACTTTGCAGGAAGCGCTGGATTACGAGAGCCTTGATGATACCTTTACCGGCTTGGCAGCAGGTAATACCAACTGGGCCGCTACCAATACCGATTGGGAAAAACAAGCCTTTCAAACTGCGCCGCAACAGCAGTATGATGTTAACGTATCGGGAGGTACCGATAAAACAACCTACTTTATAGGTATGCAAGCGCTTGACCAGAAAGGTATTTTGAAGGGAAACTCGTTTCAACGCTATAGCGGCCGGGCCAATATCGATACCAAGATATTTTCAAACTTTAGCATTGGTATGAATCTGAATTTTACCCATACCTATAACGAACGTTTAAGTAATGATGACCAGTTCTCTACGCCATTGCAAATTGTGGCATTGTCGCCGATAACGCCGGTTATCGATCCGCGTACAGGGTTACTGAGCGGTACGCCTCCTGGAGATCATGACGGCGAGTATCCGTTGTATTACAACGCACTGATAAGTACCGATAACGAGTTTTACCATACCAACGTTTTCCGTACGTTGGGTAACGTTTTTGCTAACTGGGAAATAGTTAAGCATTTGACCTTCAGGTCGGAATTTGGCATCGATCAAACCAACCAGAACGAGGACAGTTACTTTAACAGTTTAACTGCTGCAAATACAGGTACACCGCATGGATTTGGTGAAAATACGAACACCACGATAGTACACTATACGGTGAATAACTTCTTTACCTATAAGAACACCTTCGCCGAAAAGCATGCACTCGACATAACTGTCGGCACTACTTACGAGTACAGTAATTTAACAGGTAATGATGTACAGGGCAAGCAGTTTCCATCAGATTCGTATAAAAAGATCGCATCGGCTGCTTTGATCTCAGGCGGTTCATCTACACAATCGGAATACAGCTTTGTATCGTACTTCGCAAGGGCAAACTATGCTTTTAACAGCAAATACTTATTGTCAGCCAGTGTGCGCGACGATGCCTCGTCACGATTTGGTGCCAACAACCGCTATGGTGTATTCCCTGCTGGTTCGGTAGGATGGGTGCTCAATCAGGAAGACTTCCTGAAGAACTGGCAGGCGCTCAGCGAGTTGAAAATACGTGCAAGCTATGGTTTAACCGGTAACGCCGAGATTGGTGATTACTCATCACTCGGTTTGTATTCAAGCGCAGGATACAACGGCCTGGCCGGTCAGCGGTTTACACAACTGGCCAATCCCAACTTAAAATGGGAAAAAACGGCGCAACTTGATTTAGGCTTGGATTTCGGGTTTTTTAACAACAGGTTATCAGGTAGTTTCGATTACTATCGCAAAGATACCCGCGATCTGTTATTGAATGTTAACGTCCCTGAAACGCTGGGTATCGCTTTTCAAACTCAAAATCTGGGTAAACTATACAACCAGGGTTTAGAGTTGTCATTATCATCAGAAAACTTTGTGGGTAAATTCAGGTGGAGCACCAATTTCAACGCATCGTACAATAAAAATAAGGTCACTTATACCAATGGCCAGATCATTGATGATGGTGCTGATTTGAACCGCGTTATTGAAGGCCAGCAGATAGGCGTATTTTATGGGCGTGAATATGCAGGTGTAAACCCGGCTAACGGCGATGCTATATATTTTAAAAACGCTAAAAAGGCAGATGGCACGATTGACCGATCGACCACGAACGATCCTAACCAGGCCGAAAATGTATTTTTAGGTAACCCGATGCCAAAATTCACCGGCGGCATCACCAACAATTTCAGTTTCAAGGGTATGGACCTTTCATTTACTTTTTACGGATCGTTCGGGAATAAAATATATAACAGCGCAGGGCAGTATATGAGTTCATCTGCCAGTAATGGTTTGGATAACCAGACAATTGATCAGCTGAAATATTGGGACAAGCCCGGTGATATAACCAACGTTCCGGAACCGCGCGAGTTTTACGCAAACGGTACCAGTGCATCGAGCAGGTATTTGCAAAGCGGATCGTATGTACGCCTTAAAACATTGACCTTGGGTTATACCTTTCCTTCGGGCATGCTTAAAAAAGTTAAAATAGATAAGCTGAGGGTCTTTGTAAACGCCTATAACTTGTTTGTGATAACCAAATACACCGGATGGGATCCTGAAGTAAATGCTGATTATCAATCAACCAATATCAATCTTGGTAACGATTTCTATTCGGCGCCGCAGCCTCGTACTGTAACTCTTGGGGTAAATGTTGGATTATAATTTAAATAGCAAAACGATGAAAAAAATTAAATACATATATACAGGACTCTTAAGCCTTACACTATTACTGGGCGCCTGTAATAAACAGCTCGATTTAAAGCCTCATCAGTCGATAGACCAAAGTCAGGCGATATTGAACGGCCAGGATGTGCAAAGTACGCTGGTAGGGGCTTATAATCGCATGGGCTTGTCTGATCTTTATGGCGGAGGTGTTTTTTTATATCCGGATATGATGGCTACGCAAACTTACGTGGACTGGCACGGTACCTATCAGCAAATAACAGATATGACCAACCAGGCCATATTGGTAGATAACTCGTTTGTGCAAGGCACATGGCTTGATGGTTACCAGGTTATTAACCAGGCCAACAACGTGCTGGCTAATTTATCGAAAGTTGCGAGCGGGGACAAGGATAGAACCGAAGGTGAAGCGAAATTTTTACGCGGACTTGTTTACTTTGACCTTGTGAGGCTTTTTGGTAAAGCATGGAATGACGGCGACCCGAATGTAAACCCTGGTGTGCCAATTGTACTGACACCGACTTTGGATTTAACACAATCGGCTTATGTTGCCAGAGATCCGGTGGCTAAAGTTTATGCGCAAGCCATAACTGATTTAACCGATGCCGAAGCCAAATTGCCGGAAGATAACAGCTTTTACGCTAACAAGTATTCGGCTGCGGCAATTTTGGCGCGCCTGTATTTACAGCAAGGTAATTATGCAAAAGCTGCCACCGAGGCAAACACGGTTATTGAATCGGGCCAGTTTCAGTTGAATACGAATTATGCTGCCGAGTTCCCCAATCCGGGCGGCAGGAACCCGGTACATATCGACAATACACCTGAGGATATTTTTGCCATGCAGGTTACCGATCAGCAGGGTACGAATTCGCTTAACCTTTATTATGCGTCGAAAACTTACGGAGGCCGCGGCGATGTGCATTTGAATGATAATATTTTAGATTTATTTGATGATAACGATACCCGTAAAGCATTGTTTCAATATGATGATCCAACGGATAATACAACTACCCTAAGGTGCCGTAAATTTGATAACCTGGATGGTAATGTGCATGTTATACGTTTGGCCGAACTTTATTTGATTAGGGCAGAAGCTAATTTTTACCTCGGTACAACTCTTGGAGCCACACCCGTGGAAGATGTAAATACCATAAGAGCCCGCGCGCAGGTTGACCCGATAACGATTATTAAAACGGACGCTGCCGGCAAACCGACTTCTATATTGGACGAACGGGTGCGTGAGCTGACTTTTGAAGGCGGGTTCTTTTTACATGATGCCAAACGATTAAATAGCGATAACGTGGGTGCCTTGTCGCCGTTTTCAACTAAATTGGTATTCCCGATACCTAAACAGGATATTAATGCAAATCCTAAGCTGGTACAAAATCCCGGCTACGGAAACTGATAATAATAAAACATATTTCAGGCCGGGGCTATTGCAGTCCCGGCCTTTTTGTAAAAGAAGATTTGTAAATTACCGGAGCTTTTATCACCTCACAATGAAGAAAACCTTAGTTGTTGCCGCCTTATCGTGCTTGTTTTTACAGGCGCATGCGCAAACTGCCAAACAGCCCTTTAAACCCGCAGATTTTTTGAAGATCAAGAGCCTGAGCGATCCCCGCGTTTCGCCGGATGACAAATGGGTGTCTTACAGCCTTTCGGAAGTAGATACGGCTAAAGACGGGCGTGTTTCGCATTTGTGGATGCAAAGCCTGATAACCAATGAATCCATTGAGCTAACACACGGACCCGACCCCGCATCGAATGCCCGCTGGAGTCCGGATGGGAAATACCTGGCCTTTTTATCATCGCGCGATTCGAAGACCGGTTCGCAGGTTTGGTTGATGGACAGAAGGGGCGGGGAGGCCAAAAAACTGACCGATATTAAAGGTGATCTGAATGAATATTCCTGGTCGCCTGATTCTAAACAACTGCTGCTGGTTATTGAAGATCCGGAAAGCAAGGCCAAGGAGGAGCCGAAGAATCCGCTGCCTATCCGGATAGACCGGTATCATTTTAAACAGGATATAGAAGGCTATCTTAAACATCAATATACTCATCTTTATTTATTTACGGTCGGGACGAAAAAGCTGGACACCTTAACAAAGGGAAATACGGATGAACTGAGCCCGGTATGGTCGCCGGATGGGAAGAAGATCGCCTTTGTAAGTAACCGCACGCCTGAGCCGGAACGGGACGACAATACCGATATTTTTACCATCGAAGCAAAGCCTAACGGACAACTTACCCAGCTTACTGCCTGGAAGGGGCATGATGTTAGTCCCAAATGGAGTCCTGATGGTAAATATATCGCTTACCTGCATTCCACTTATGGCGAGCCCTACACCATTTACGATCAGGATATATTGAGTATAATGGACGCCGATGGGAAGAACGGCAAGGATATAACCGCACAAATGGACCGGCCCGTTGCCACGCCAACCTGGAGCAACGACAGTAAAAAGGTAGCATTTATAGTTAACGACGACAGGAGAAGTTATCTCGCCAACTATGACATCGGCACAAAAAAGATCAGCACAGTTGCAGATGGTTTTTTCGGTATCATCAACATAGCGGCTTACAAACAAAACAGCTGGGTGGTTGAATTGAGCACGCCGTATGTACCTACCGAATTATATACCGTTGAATCGGGCAAACTGAACCTGCTTACCCATCACCAGGATTGGTTAAAAGACCTAAAACTGGCACACGTGGAAGGCTTCCGGTCGGTGAGCAAGGATGGTAATCATGTATCGGGATTGGTTTATACGCCGGATAGCGTGCGCAGCGGCAAGTTGCCGTTTATATTGTTTATTCACGGCGGCCCGGTAGACCAGGATGATTATACCTTTGATGCCACGCGGCAGATACTTTCATGTGCGGGTTATGCCGTAGCCGCGGTGAATTACCGGGGCAGCAATGGGCGGGGCATAGAATATATCAAAGCTATTAATGCGGACTGGGGCAATAAAGAGGTAACTGACATTTTAGGAGCGGTTGATGAGCTGGTGAAACAAGGTATTGCCGATCCGGAGCATTTAGGCATTGGCGGCTGGAGTTACGGCGGTATCCTTACTGATTATACAATTGCGACAGATACCCGTTTTAAAGCGGGGGCAAGCGGTGCAGGCAGCGCATTGCAAACAACTATGTATGGCAGCGACCAGTATGTGCTGCAATATGACAACGAGCTTGGCCCGCCATGGAAAAGCCAGGACAAGTGGATCAGCATTTCGTATCCGTTCTTCCACGCCGACAGGATCAAGACGCCTGTGCTGTTTATGTCGGGGTTGAAAGATTTTAATGTGCCTACGGCCGGAAGCGAACAGATGTACATGGCGCTGAAGTCGCAAAATATCCCGACGGAACTGATCTTATATCCTAACCAATATCATGGCATATCGGTACCAAGCTACCAGGTTGACAGGTTGCAGCGTTACATTGCGTGGTTTGATAAATATTTAAAATAGGATCTGCTTATTGTCTGGCAACCTTTGATGAAGCCTCAATCAGTTTATAGTTGAGGCCCTTGGATGTTTTAATACTGTCGGGAATAATTGTTTTGGCATTTCGCATTTCCTGAAGACAGGTGTAAGTTTTCTTCCAGTCTTTCGGGTATTTTTGCGCAAGCATGGTTGAATCGCCCTTGCCATAAAAATCAAGGATACTTTGTTTTAGCGGGACTGTAAGATTATTGAATTTAGCCTTGTCGAGGTTTTCCAGCAGTTCGGCGTAGGTTTTATCCGCCAGCTTATATTCGCCTATGGCGCTTGGCTTTCCGGTATCATAATCAACGTCCTTTAAATCAAGCTTACCGTTGTGCAGTACTGTAAGCGCTGTGCTGTAATGAGTTAAGACGGTGTCGAAACTGCGAACGAAAAATTCTTCGCCCTTAGGGCCGGGATCTTTAAACGTGAGCGCCTTTAAGGGCCCTACTTTCGGCAGAATGCGGATAATAAAAGCCCAGATCCGTTCGCCCGGCTTTGGTTTTCGCCTCGAAGAGCCGAACTCTTTTATATAGGCTTTTCGCTTCATTTTATAATGAAACGACCTCGCGTTAGCACTTGGATTGGTTTTCAGGATCTCGTCCTTTCTAAGGCGCCAGGCCGCATGTGTAACCGTTGGCATCAGGTTTTTTACCGACCAGCGGTAAGTTGAAATAGCGAGATCAAGATCGCCGAACACATCATTGATATCCTGACCGTAAGTTTTTATGAACGCCCGCTCAAGTACAGGCTTTGCTACTTCGAAACCAATAAAATCATGATAAGCTTCGGGGGCGTAATTACCTTTGGCGGTTTCCAGTACATCGAACGAAAGCTCTACCCGCATGTGCGCGGTGCGGTCATCATCATAGGTAGCTACAGGTCCGAATTTTTCAGCAACTTTGGGATAGACGACAGGCACGGTGTGATTAGTGCCGATAGAGTGGCCGTACTTGTCGGCCATGTAATGGCAAAGCGCACCCAATGCAAAGGCATATTCATTTATGTTATGCGATTCGGATAACAGATTCTCTACAAAATCGCCGCTGCGTGCATAGTGCGCCAGGTAGGTGAAGTATAAGCTTCCAAACGGGAAATAGCCCATATCGGGCAGAAGACAGCCGCCATAAGCATAGGCGTGGGCCTGTTTTAATTCTTCATCGGTAGCACCCGGAAATTTGAGTTTAAGCAATGGCTTAATGCTTTTGTTCCAGCTTGCGTCGATCAGGGCTTCATGAGTTAATACAGAGTACGCCTTACTTGAGGCAGGAATAAAAAGGAATAACAAAACAAATACAGTTAATAACCTGTAAAGCAGCGGCTTTTTCATGAAATTAGGTGAGGCGTTTTTATTGAAAGGGTTTAAAAGCCAAAATGTTTTAAATATTAAGTAATTGTAAATAAGAAAGGCGGCCTAGTTGAAGGTCGCCTTTCTTTATCGGGTTTTGATCTGTTTAGTTCTGAGGTTCGTCGGCAGGGGTGCTTACTACTTTGTAAACACGTTTGCCGGCGGTATCAGTTGTTTCCTGGTAGTACACATCGTCAGGAGAAACATACAATGTTTGGCCGTTTACATGGATGGTACGTGTACCCTCGGGTAACTGGTCGTAAATATCACCGGTTTGCGGCATCTGGGCACTTGCACCGTCAACCTGGTCGCCGCCCTGACCTGTACCTGTTTCCAACTGACCGTCTTTACCGGCGATCACATAGCTTTGGGTACCGTCATCTTTAGTAATAGGCTGATAGTAAACGCCGTTCAATTCATAATATTGCTCGCCATTAATCATGATCGATTGTGCGTTGCTTGGAAGTTGAGTGATCTCGGCACCAAGCGGCGGTTCAACTACAGTGTATTGATTGTTGTTATATTGATAGTAAAAACCATTGCTGTAATAGAATTGAGCATCGTTCCAGTAAAATGGATAATAGCCGTAAGGCAGATAACCAATACTAAAGCCTATGCGTGGAAAATAGAGGCTGGCGAAGAAACCACCGTGGTAGTAAAAGCCACCATGATAACCCCAGTATCCGCGACCTCTCCAATAGCCGGGGCCATAGTAGTGAGGGTATCCACGATAAAAACCACCATGATAGTAGCTACCGCGATAACCATAACCGCCGCGGAATACACCACGACTGCCGGCATACCCACGATAACCATAAGCACCGCGGGCGCCTACATAGCCACGTGCACCTACATAACCGCGTGAACCTGCATAACCGCGTGAACCGCCAACATAGCTACGGTTGATATTAGGACGGGTAGCAAAACGATTGCCCTGAACTGATGGACGGGTGCTGAATGACCGTGCAGAAACATTAGGACGCTGGCTGAAGCCACCGTTTGAGCGTGGGGCTACTGCAGAACGGCCACCGCCAAAGCCACCTACGTGACTTCCGCCGGAAAATCCGCCGCGCGAACCACCGCCTCCGCCACCGAAATGCCCCCCGCCTCCGCCGCCATGGCTACCACCACCGCTGCCGCCTCTGTGCTGTGCATTTGCCGGAAAAGCTAAAAACAGGCATAACAGCCCGCTCAAGCTTGTGAATACTAAATATTTTAATACCTTTTTCATGTTGATATAATTACAGTTTTTACTGCTGTTTGTTTAATAGACTGAATTTTTAATGAACGGTTTAATGGCTGTTTAATTATTTTAGTCCAATAATTGTGCCTGCATAAGAGCGAACGCAAATTGGTGTTATTTTATGACACCGGTATGCAAAACTATGGCATATTTATATCTTAGCAGCACGCAAAAAAATAAATAACCGTACAATGATAAAAGATACGAATTCATTAAACCAGGTAGCCGAGTTTCACTCCACCTTTAAACATCCTATAGTTGAAAAGCCTGCAATCCCATCGAAGGAAAGGGCGGCGCTGAGGATCTCGCTGCTCGCCGAGGAATTAAAGGAACTGCAGCAGGCGGTTGATGATAACGACCTGGTAGAAGTAGCCGATGCGCTTTGCGATCTGCAATACGTATTATCAGGCGCCATACTTGAATTCGGGCTGGCGGAGAAATTTAAGGAACTGTTTGACGAAGTGCACCGCTCTAACATGAGCAAGGCCTGCAAAACCGTTGACGAAGCCGAGCAAACCATCGCCCACTATAAAAACAGGGACAATACTGAATCATATCACAAAGAAATAGACGGCTTATTCCTGGTTTACCGCAGCGGCGACCATAAAACGCTGAAATCTATCAATTACTCGCCGGCTGCGCTGAGGGAGATATTGGAGAAGTAGTCAATCAATAAATCAATATTTTCAGATTATTAGAATGCGCATTGGTGTCATGCTTCGAGAGCCTGAGCATGACACCCGTTTTTTATGGCGCTGGCGTGTGTACACTCACACCCTTAAAAACGTCTTCTTCTGGTATAAATAATAGAGGAAAACCCATTTTACCAGTACAAACGTTATGGCCATTAATACGGCACCGTAAGGTTCGCCTGCAAGCTGGCCGAGCCATTTGAAAAAACCGTTATTGGTGTAGCTCCATTTAATGAAATGACCTGACATGTAGATCAATATAGAATTCATACCGATGACCTTGAAAAAGAACGCCCATTTTTTGTAGCCCAGTACATCGATGATGTAATAGAACAACGCCATCAGCAGCAGGCTTATTCCGCCTACGTTCAGCACAAAAGAACTTGACCAAAGGTTTTTGTTGATAGGAAAATCGAGATTCCAGATCTGTGCCAATACCAGGAAAACCACGCCGACGATAACCATGCGGATAATTTTGGCCATCGGGGCAATGTTTTTATTTTTTAACACCAAACCCGTTAATATACCCAGCAAGCCGGTACTGATGGCAGGAATAGTAGAGAACAGGCCTTCAGGATCGTGCATGTTAGGTCTGCCATCGGGAAATGGTACATACAGGTGCCCCGGTAAAATAGTGCGGTCGACGTAGGAGGCGAAGTTACCCTCGGGCGTCAAATCGCCGGGATGGAAGCCGGGAGCGGAGGTGAATTTCAATAACAGGTAATAACCTATCAGAAACACCCAGAACCAGACAAAAAGCGCCCATTCCTTAGCATACAGGTAAATAATATTGGCAAACATATAGGCGATACCGATACGGCCCAGTACGCTTGGAAACCTGATATCGGCAATATGCCTGATCTCAAGACCATTATTTACAACCAATCCCAGCAGTACCAGGATCAAACCGCGCTTGATCACGCGTACCAGCAGTTGCCCCCGGCTTTTACCTTTTTCCAGTTCGCGGCCTACAGAAAACGGTGTGGATACGCCTGCCATGAACAGGAACAGCGGGAAGATGAGATCGTAAGCGTGAAAGCCGTTCCAATCGGGGTGGGTGAATTGCAACGAGAGTGCATTCCAAAAACCCGACTGGCCCTGGGTGGCCGTTTTCATGGTATGGAATATTTCTTCGGCACCCATTATCCAGAACATGTCGAAGCCGCGAAGGGCATCTAAAGAGAATAAGCGGGTAGGGGCAGCGTCGAAATCGTCTGCCGGTTGTTGTGCTGTTACGGTTTTGGCCATTTCAGGTTAAGTTAGTTAGGTTTAATTAGTTATTGGAAAGGTAAACTTTTTAAATAAATTTTCAAAGTGGGGATCGGGATTAAGGGATTTTTCCAATGCGTAAGGGTGTTCAAACATCTTAGGGGTAAGCAGGTTTAATTATCATGCCTGTTTTTAATCGTTTTAGTTTATTGTTTGTTTTATCGTGTTTCACACTGAACGTTTGGGGGCAGCAGATACTTGTGACAGGTCAGGTGGTGGATGCTACAAACGGGAAGCCGCTGAGTTCGGTGTCGGTGCGTTTTGCAGGAAGCAATTTGGGGGAGCAGACGGATTCTTTGGGACGTTTCCGGTTAAGCGCGGCGGGGGCGTTTACCCAGATACGGTTTTCGCTGGTTGGATATAAGCCGCTGACGAAAGTGATCGTACCGGGGCAAATGAATAAGTTGCAGGTATTGCTGGTGCCTGTGGCGACAGAACTGGTAGGTGTAACCATTGGTGGCGGCAAACGGGAGCGGTACCGGAATAAGGGCAACCCGGCGGTAGAACTGATTGAGCAGGTGATAGCGCATAAGGCGGAAAACAGGGCAGAAGCCGCCGACTATTTGCAGTACGAGCAGTATGAGCGGATGGGGCTTTCTTTATTTAATTTACCGCCCGGCGTGGTGGATAGCAAGTTTTTCAGTCCGTACCGGTTTATGCTGGATACGGTGCAGGGACAAACTTTTTTGCCGGTACTCTCTGAGGAAAAACTGTCGGACGTGTATTACCGCAGGCAGCCTGAAAGGCACAGCCAGGTACAGAAAGCATATAAGGGGGTAAACATACTTCGGTTTATCGATACGGCCGGAATGAAATTATATGTGAATCAACTGTATGGACACCAGGTGGATATTTATGAGAATAACCTGTTTATTGTTGCCAACCAGTTTTTAAGCCCGATTGCAGACCATGCGCCGAATTATTATAAATTTTTTATTACCGATACCGTTGTTACACCGGCCGGAAAACAGGTAGAGCTGGCTTTTACGCCAAGAACCAAGGGCGATTTATTGTTCGAGGGGAGATTGGTGGTGACGCTGGACGGCCATTACGCGGTAAGTGCCTGTGAGCTAAGGTTAAACCGGCAGATTAACGTGAGTTTTGTTCGGAGCTTTAAGGTGAATCTGGCTTTTGCAACGCAGGCTGACGGACGTTACCGGCTTTCGCGTAGTGAAGTAAAGGCAGATTTTGGATTGACTAATAAGGGCTGGGGCGTTTACGGCGAGCGTGTGGTAATTTACAGGAATTACCGGAACGACCCGGTGCCGGTAGTTACCCGTCCCACCGGTTTCGATACGCTGGGTAAAGACCAGGCACGGGTTTATGCAAAGCTCTATCAGCTGGAAAACTTACCATCGTACAAGCGAACGATGTGGTGGCTGACGACGTTGACCGCAGGCTATGCAGATACCGGGCCTGTGCAGATTGGCCCTGTTGCCCATTTTTTGTCGTTCAACAGCCTGGAAGGATTAAAACCTGAACTGGGCCTGCGGACTACTCCCCGGCTGGATAGTACTTTTTATTTTGAAGGATACGGCGCTTATGGTATGCGCGACCACCGGTTTAAATATGATGGCGCTGCTTATTTTAGTTTAAACAAGACAGCTCCTTATCGCTTTCCGAACGACTATTTAAAAGCAGATTATTTGTATGATGCGGACGTGCCCGGCCATACGTTCTCGGTGACTAACCGGCCGACGGTGCTGTCCTCTTTTCATACCGGAAAAACGAATTACTGGTTGTACAGCCGCATTTTCGAGCTGCAATACGTTAAAGATTTTGAGAATCATTTTTCATATAAAATCGGACTGAAGAACTGGGAACAGGCACCGGCTGCCGACCTCATTTATCAAAAAAACGACGATGGAACACTTGTAAACAGCCTCACCACAAGGGAACTGGAATTGCACCTGCGCTATGCACCGCACGAAGAGCTGATCCAGGGCAGCCGGACGCGTCATAGCATCCATAACCCTTACCCTATTTTCGACATTCAGTTCAATCGCAGCCTCGGTGGCAGCTATACTTATACCGACATCGGGGTGAATATTTATAAACGTTTTTATCTTTCCCAGGCCGGTTTCACTGATGTGACCCTTTTAGGCGGCTATGTGCAGGGTAAAGTTCCGTTTCCGCTGCTCAATATCAGCCCGGCCAATCAGTCGATCGCCTATAACCGCGACGCTTATAACCTGATGAACTACCTTGAATTTGTGAGCGATCATTATGCAGGCATCAACGTTACACATACGTTTAACGGCTTCCTGCTTAATAAAATCCCGCTCATCAAACATCTTAAATGGCGCGAGTTCTTGTCTGCAAAAGTTTTATACGGTGGCTTGCGTCCCGAAAACGACCCGGCTCAAACCCAAGGTCTTTATCGCCTCCCTGCCGACACTTACGACCTTACCAACATTCCATACGTTGAAGCAGGCGCCGGTATAGGCAATATTTTCAAATGCCTGCGTGTTGACCTGATCAGGCGTTTCAACTATCTCGACCATCCGGGCGCCCGGCCTTATGGCGTCAAAATAAGTTTTCAGCCCGAGTTTTAAATTAACCCTGCTTTAATTAGCATTAATTGCAGGGTGGAAGACAAAAAAAAGAGACACAAAGTATCGTGTCTCTACGGGTAGAAAATGTCTTGATATAATATTATTCGCCCCGCTTCAAACCGAACTTCTCGATCTTACTGTAAAGATGACTGCGCTGGATATCGATATCGTCGGCAGTTTTTGAAACGTTCCAGTTGTTTTTTTCCAGTTTAAACTTAATGTATTCGCGTTCGGCGTAGTCTTTATATTCCTGGAAGTTGGCAAATTGATCGAAGTCGGTTTGCGGGGCCGCAGCCGCTGTGCCATTGACAACTGCCGGCGATGACGGATTGGCAAATGCCTTAACATCGCCTTCGGTGATGGTTTTATCGCTTAGGATGATCAGTCGCTCAATCATGTTACGCAGTTCGCGGATGTTACCTGTCCATGGTAATGTTTTGAGTGCTTCCAGAGCGCCTTCAGATATTTTTTTAACCGGCATGCCGTATTCGTTGCAGATCTCTTCCAAAAAGTTTTGGGCAAGTAACGGGATATCATCGCGACGATCTATCAACGGCGGTACATGGATCAGTATAACGCTGAGGCGGTGGTAAAGGTCCATACGGAAGTTACCGGCATCGATTTCCTTTAACAGGTCTTTGTTGGTTGCCGCAACTACGCGCACATCCACCTCGATCTCTTTTTCACCGCCAACGCGGGTGATCTTGTTTTCCTGCAGCGCCCGTAATACCTTAGCCTGTGTAGATGCGCTCATATCACCAATCTCATCCAGGAAAAGCGTACCACCATTGGCCGATTCAAACTTCCCGATACGCTGCTTGATGGCTGAGGTAAATGAACCTTTTTCATGCCCGAACAGCTCGCTCTCAATAAGTTCTGACGGAATAGCCGCGCAGTTGACCTCTATGAGCGGTGCGTTTGAACGGTTCGATTTTTCGTGCAGCCAGCGGGCCACGAGTTCTTTACCGCTGCCGTTGGCGCCGGTAACAAGCACGCGCGCGTCGGTAGGCGCTACACGGTCGATGGTTTCTTTGATGCGTTCAATAGCCTGTGAATTACCCAAAATAGGACGGACTTTCGCAACGCGCCTTTTTAATACTTTGGCTTCGGTGACCAAACTACCGCGGTCAAGAGCGTTGCGAACGGTAATGAGCAGGCGGTTCAGATCGGGCGGTTTCGAAATAAAGTCGAATGCGCCTTTCTTGCTGGCCTCAATAGCGGTCTCAACAGTACCATGCCCCGAGATCATAATGAAAGGAAGATCGGGTTTAAGGTAAAGTCCTTCGGTGAGGACTTCCATGCCGTCCATACGGTTCATTTTGATATCGCACAGTACAAGGTCGTAATCGCCTTTTTTAATCAGTTCAAGGCCGTCTATGCCATTATCCACATCTTCAACTACGTAGTCTTCGTATTCCAGGATTTCGCGCAGCGTGCTACGGATGGAACGCTCGTCGTCAATTATTAAAATTTTTGCCATTTTTTGAGTAAAAAGTATTTTCTAAGGATAGTTGAAGTTGCTAAGATATTGAATTGTATAGAAAACTAAACATAAATTTAGGAGAATGGTTTTGATTAAGTTTATTGGGTTAATTAAGTTGGATTAAGTTGATTGGGTTATAAATGAGCGTGCGTAGAGCCGTGATGCATCGCGGCTCCGAAGGGATAGGCATGACCGTATCGCAGGGCAACCTGTCAGCGGAGCACGGGTAGCCCACTGCTATACGCAACGCGTAATACCCGCGCCAGGAACAGGGGTATATCTGTTTGGTTAGAGAAGCGAAGCATCGCGCCCCTACGTGTTAAAATGAGAGACTTAGGTGTTTCACCTGAAACAGCGAATTAGCTAAAATTTGGCATTTTTTGTTTCATACTGTTTCAGGTTGTTTCACGTGCATGGGTTAAGTTTCTGATTATCAGTATAGGAGTGTTTCATCTGTTTCACATTGTTTCAACTGTTTCATGTTTGTGTGAAACAGTGCAATGAAGCCCATAATTTCTAACACAACGAAATTAAAAACAAAAAACCCCTTCCGTTGCCGAAAGGGGAATTGTTTGCAGCTGCAAAGCTGTAAGCCGGGTTCTGTTCCATTTGCATGGCTTCTATCATTAATCTGGCCCTGCCATTGCTGACAGGTTCAATCAACCTACCCATCCTGACAAATTACCCGCCCGTAGACGGATAGATCAGGGGACGAGCCGCCCCGCGTTCAGGACCTATTTGGTTTTTCAACTCCTGAGGTTTACCGCAATCCCGGTCGCCCGGAAAGGCCGTGAGCTCTTACCTCACGTTTTCACCCTTACCCCGAAGGGCGGTATATTCTCTGTGGCACTTGCTGTCGCCCGCTGCGGGCGCCTTCCCGTTAGGAAGCAGGATGCTCTGTGTTGCCCGGACTTTCCTCCGCCGCGACGAATCACGGCAGCGATAGAACGTTTTGCGGCGGTAAAAATAGGGTTTTTAGTTCATAGTAGAGAAAAGAGCCAGGAGCCAGGAACCAAGAACCAAGAACCAAGAGCCAGGAACCAAGAGCCAGGAACCAGGAACCAAGAGCCAGGAACCAAGAGCCAGGAACCAAGAACCAAGAGCCAGGACAGAAAATAGTAGATTATCCTTCCTGCTATGAACCATCAACTAAGAACTTACCGGCATTTCAGTAGCGCAGCATCTACGTCTTCGGTGGTGGTGGTTTCTATTTTATTGCCGAAAGAGTTGGTGACGTAGGTAATAACCTGTGCAACTTCGAGTGGTGAAAGGTCGGTCGCGGGCATTTCTCCGCCGTATTGTTTGTTGGAAATGGTGATGTTGCCCTTTAAACCATTTTTAACGGAGCAGGCGAGTGTAGCCTTATTGGTCTTTAACCAGGCGCTGTCCGTAAGTGGCGGGATCAGCCCTTTGAGGCCTTCTCCCTTTGCACCGTGGCAGTTTTGGCAATGATTTTGGTAAACCGCGCTGCCGGCAGAAAAGTAACGGTTAAATTCAATTTGCTTGTCGTTTTGGCACGACGATATTGTGATCAATATCGTTAAGCTCAGTAAACTGGAAAAAACAAGCAGGTATTTTCTCATTTCGCTGCTTTTTGGTCGGGTTCGGCCATCAATGTTTTGATATCGGCGCGCATTTTATCTACTTCGTTGGCATCGGTTCCCTGGTAGGTACCGCGAATACGTTTTTGTTTATCTATCAAAATAAAATAGCCATCATGAACGTATGTGCCCTGCGCGTTCTTTTCCTGTAACGACACCAGATAGCTTTTACCAATGTTGTAGGTGGCGTTTTTGTCGCCAACTAAAAACCACCAGGTGTTGCCGGTTACCTCCATTTTGTCGGCATATCTTTTCAGTACCGGCACGGTGTCGTATTTGGGGTCGATGGTGTGCGAAAGGATACGAAAATCGGGATTGCTTTTAAACTCGTTATAAACCGGCAGCATATTGCGGTGCATCACCGGGCAAATGTTGGGGCAGGTAGTGAAAAAGAAATCAGCTACGTAAATTTTGCCATCCAGGCTTTTGTCGGTTATAGTATCGCCGTACTGGTTAACGAATTTGAAAGCCGGGATAGTTTGATAAATGGTGTCGGTAACCTGTTTACCGTCTACAGTGCGGGTAACGGGCTGCTTATTACCGAAAATCGGTAACACTTTATTATCAGTACTATTGAATTTGCACGCGCTGACCAGGGCTAATAATACACCTGCGTAAAGCAATTTCCTCATTTGGTTTTTATTTTCTTTAAGTAAACGTTCGATTCTGCAACCGCATTATTCAACAGCGAATCGATGGCCATTATTTTTTTCTTTTGATCGTTCATGTAAGTGATCACTTCATCGTCCGATTTGCCTTTTTGCTCGTAATCAAACTTGTGCATCCAGTCTTCCATGGCATCTTCGGCTGCAGAGAGCTTTTTGTTAAGGATCACAGCCGAATCGGTAGCCGCCTTTTTTTCTTTTTCGATGATGGTATCGAGTTTCATGCGATTGTTAATTACCTGGCCATCAACCTCCATTACCTTTTCGTGAACTTTCATCACATCGGTCATAATGGCCTTTTTTTCTTCTTTTCTGTTCGAGCAGCCAAATAACAGGGAACCGGCAAATATCAGTACGAGCGCTTTTTTCATTTATAATGGTTTTATGTGGTCAAAAGTAAACAACGGGCAACAATATCAGTTATTAAATTGTCGGGCATAAGTAATATAATCGGTGTTGGGCAGGTTTTCCAGCCCATCAGCTTTCAGCAGCATCCCAATCTGGCCGCGATGATGCGTGCCGTGATTGGTCACCTGTGTCAATATATCGATCAGCCGGGTCTCGAAACCTGCGCCCTGCATGTTTTTATAGCCGATAACTTTTTCCAGATCGCCGGGTTGCAGCCCGTCGAGATAGGCAAGCCAGTCATTGCTGTTTTTGGTGATAATGCTTTGCAAAGTTTCAACCGGCCAGTCGGGCCATAAAGTATCGGGCCTGAACTGTTGATTTAAGCAGCGGCTGAGCCAAACCTGTTGTGCGGTAAGCAGATGTGCCATCAATCCGACAGTCTGCTTTGCAGGTTTTTGCAAAATGGCTTCCAGCAAAATGAAGTTTGCGAATTTATCGTATTTAAAAAGTGTAATAAAGTGCGCTTTCATACGTCAAAGGTAGAAACTAAACATCAAAAACGACCAACGTTGGTAAGTAGCTGACTGTTAACAATTAAATAATGCTGGCAACATACAAGGGTTATACAGGCAACTTATCTTAGTAATAACAAATGTTAACAAGTATGAAATTCAGTCTCAATATTGCCAAGCTGATCAAAAACTTCCGTGAGTGGATGATCTTAAGAAGCATGCGTTCTTCTTTTATTCATTAATATTCCTAAAAATTTCATTTATTAAAATTGTATTGCTCAATTTGGGCCTTACAATAGCTCTTAATGGAAAGCAGTTCTCAGCAAACACATATCAACAGGCAACTTTTTGGAAATGATTTTATCTGGGGGGTATCGGTCGCGGCCCTGCAGATAGAAGGTGCGTGCGATGCTGACGGTAAAGGCGAGTCGATATGGGATGCTTTTGCTGCTAAAAAGGGCAAAATAATGAATGGCGATGTTCCCGCGATTGCCTGCGATTTCTACAACCGGTATCAGGAAGATATCGATATCATCAAGCAACTTAATATTCCCTGTTTCAGGTTCTCCGTTTCATGGGGACGTATATTTCCAGATGGCACAGGTGAAGTAAATCAGGCCGGTATCGATTTTTATAACCGGGTGATCGATTATTGCATTCAGCAAGGCGTTGAGCCATGGCTTACTATTTATCATTGGGACTTGCCGCAGGTACTTGAAGCCAAAGGCGGGTGGACGAACCGCGACATTGTAGGGTGGTTCAGCAGATTAGTGACTGTTTGCGCCAAGAACTTCGGCGACCGTGTAAAGAACTGGATGGTAATGAACGAGCCGGGTGTGTTTACAGGTGCAGGATATTTCCTCGGCATCCATGCGCCCGGCCGTACGGGATTAAAAAACTTTCTTCCTGCCATTCATCATGCCGTTTTGTGCATGGCGGCCGGCGGCCGGATATTACGGGAGCTTTTACCTGACGCGCAGATAGGCACTACTTTCTCCTGTTCGTACGTGGAACCATATACTCAAAAGAAAAAAGATATTAACGCCGCCATAAGGGTGGATGCGTTGCTTAACCGCCTGTTTATCGAGCCAATTTTGGGAATGGGCTACCCCGATAAGGAGGTACCCGCACTAAAAGGAATCAGCAAATACCGCCTGCCCGGTGATGATGAACTGATGAAGTTCGATTTTGATTTCATTGGCATTCAGAATTATACACGTGAGATAGTACGCAATTCTTTTTTTACTCCGTATGTTGGCGCCGCACTGGTCAAAGCGGAAACGCGCAACGTGCCTTTAACGGAAATGAAATGGGAAGTTTACCCGCCTTCTATCTACCACATGTTAAAGAAGTTCGGCAGTTACAGGGGAGTTAAAAGGATCATCGTAACCGAAAATGGTGCTGCGTTTTCCGACCAGGTAATAGGCAATGAGATTGATGATCCTAAACGCATCGAATACCTGAAGAGCTATCTTCAAAACGTGCTTAAGGCAAAAAATGAAGGCGTTAATGTAGGCGGCTATTTTATATGGACACTAATGGACAATTTTGAATGGGCCGAAGGCTATCACCCGCGTTTTGGAATTGTTTACGTCAATTTTGAAAGTCAGCAGCGCATTGTGAAGGGCTCGGGTAAATGGTACGCTGCTTTTCTGAAGGGTTAGACCGTAGTTTTCAGGCTGAAGCAAAAAGTTGAACCGCCTTCCGGATTATTCTCAAACCATAATTTACCGCCGTGACTTTCAATGATCTGCCGGCAGATGGAAAGCCCTAACCCGAATGATTTCTCACCTGCGGTACCCGGCCTTTTCGCTTCGGTAAACATATTGAAGATCTTTTCCTTTAGATAATCGGGTACGCCGATACCGTTGTCTTTTACACAAATATGCACCTCGTCAGCAACCAATACTGCTTTTACTATGATTTTGGCCCGCAGCGGGCTAAACTTTATGGCGTTGCTGATGAGGTTGCTGATTACCCGCCATATTTGCTCGCGGTTAGCGTTGATCTGAACAGATTCCGGCAACAGCGCCGTTACGATACTTTGATTTTTCTCCGCCGCTTTAAACCGTAATAATTCAATGCTGTTGGTTATCAGTAAATTAATATCTACAGGTTCTTTTATAATTTCTGTTTTTTGGTGATTGGTAGCCTCGAGTATCTCATTAATAAGCTGCAGCGAGTTGTCTGAAGTTTCTTTGATCAACCTGATTGATTCCTGCTGGTCGGTTGTTTGTGCTTCCTCGGCTATTAAACCCGTTAAAGACGATATGCCGCCTATGGGGTTCCGCAGATCATGCGCTACGGTACGCAATATGCGATCCTTTTCCTGGCTGCTGATGTTCAATTCGGCGAGGGCGCGCGTGAGCGAGCTGTTTTGTTCATTGATCTGGTTATTAAGGCTGTCTAATTTGATGATGTTCTTTTTAGACCGCTGCCAGTTTGAATACACCAGGAACATGATTATCGTTAGCAGTACCGCAAAAACAAGAATTACGATGAGCATGGTATTCTGTAGCTGGCTGTTTTTTTGCAGCTTATCGAACTCGTAGTTTTTTTCGAGGCGTTTGATCTGTTCGCTTACGTCGGCTTCCTGCAGCGCCTTCTGCCTGGCGGCCATAACATCCTTCAGGCTATCATAGGCCTTGAAGTAGCCCAATGCACTTTTTGCATCATTCTTTTTGATATAGTATCTGGCCGCCAGGTAGTTCCAATCCGGTAAAATTTCAGGATTCTTTATCGTGTCTGTCTGTCGCTTAACATTCTGCAGCAACGCAAAAAGCGAGTCCTGGTTATTGCGGTCATAATACATGTGAGCCAGTTTCATTTCCGAAAGCTGGGCATCGCGGTTATCGTTCCCCGTATGCAGGTTTATATTTATGCTCTTCTTTAATAATTGCCCCGCCTGTGCGTAATTATGCTGCCGCAGATAAATGTTGGCCTGGTTGCCATAGATCACGCCCCGGGCCACGTCAAGCAGGTTGGCGCTGGTTTTAAACCGTTCCTTCTGCTGATCGATAAGGTTAAGTGCCCGCTTGAAAAAATACATGGCGCTATCGTTCTCATTAAGCTTGGAATAGCTAATGCCGGCATTGTTGAGCAGTTCCTGACGGCGGTAAAAAGTACGAAAGGTAATTCTGCAGGTGCTGTGCTCATTATAGCCGTTTTTAAAATTTGCCGCTGCCTGCCGGTAATGTCCTTGTTTGTAATTGATCATACCCATGCGGTAGCTGTAGTCGCTGAGGACACATACGTCAAGACTATTACTTGCGATAATTTTGCCCTGGTAGAAATACTGATAGGCCTGGTTATAATGTTTACTGTCGAATAGCACATCGCCTTTAAAAAAATGTGCCCTGCCGTATTCACTGGGGTATTTAAGTTTTTTATCGGCGGTATCGAACAGGTTAAGCATGCTATCTGCATATAAAATAGCCTTAACGCTGTCACCTAAAAAGTGATAGGTGTAGTTATAATTGAGGTTATAATATTCGAATGTTTGTTTAAGATCGTGATGTCCGAATTTTTTATATTCAGAATTAAGGTAGCTCACGGCTTTCTTTTGATTGCCATGATCGTAAAGAGAACTTGCAGAATCGACCACCGCCTGAAAACTTGCCTCATCCGGAGGATTACTATTGTTTTGACAGGAACTGATAAAAAACAACACACCAAAAAACTGTAGCGTAAGGAGCCATACGCTGAAAAAGGGCCTATATGTGTCGCGGTTCCGGTAAGGCATTGATAATAAGGAAAGAAGACCTTAAATTAAGTGTCAAGTTAGCTAATAAATAGCACAGTACGAATTTATTTTAAACGTATGCCTTTATTTCCTTTCCGGGATTGCGGCTACCTGCCGGCTTGTTTTGTTTGTGTCTTGGCAGCGTTATGAAAAATATGGTGCCCGTATTGACAATGCTTTCAAACCAGATCTTTCCGCCATGATTTTCAACTATCTGCTTGCTGATGGAGAGGCCCAGGCCAAATGATTTTTCGCCGGATGTGCCAGGCCGTTTAGCTTCGGTAAACATATTGAATACCTTATCCTGAACATCGTAAGGAATGCCGATGCCTGCATCTTTTACAGATATCTTCAATTCGGAATCGAGCGTCAGCGCCTTAACATGGATAGTTTGGCCCACCGGGCTGAATTTTATGGCGTTGCTGATCAGATTGCTCATTACGCGCCATATTTTTTCACGGCTTATCAGCAAGTCTTCAGGTTCATCGAGTAATTCAAGTTTAATAACCTGCGACTTTTCTGACGCTTTAAAACGAAGCAGTTCTACACTCTTGCTAAGCAGTGAGTTGATATCCACCAACTCCTTATTAAGCTGGGTCGAGCCGTTGTTGGTGATCTCCAGGATCTCGTTGATCAGTTCGAGCGAGTTGTTGGATGTTTCTTTAATAAGGGTAATGAGCTCTTTTTGCTCTTCGGTGTAATCCTCATCCAGCATTACCTGTGTTAAAGACGCGATGCCGCCTATAGGGTTGCGCAGGTCATGCGCTACAGTACGGAGGATGCGGTCTTTTTCCTGGCTGCTTAATTTTAGCTCTGCTAATGTAACTTCAAGATCGTTTTTCTGCGAGCTGATCCGGGTATTCAGGTCTTTCACTATTTGTACATCGCTTTTTGATTTTTTCCAGTTACGGAAAACGAGCATTACAATTATTACCGCCATAACCGCGCAGATCACGGCAAGGTATATGTAGATAAGTTGTATCTTATTATTGTCCTTCAGGTTCTCAATCTGGTACTGCTTATCATAATTTGCCTGCTGCTGGTTTACGTCGGTCTCTTTTAGTGACGTAGACCGTTTTATTATCGAATCTTTTAACGACGAATAGTTTTCGAAGTGCTTAAGGGCCTTTGAAAGATCGCCGGTTTGCGTGTAGTACCTGCTCATCAGCAAGTTCCAGTTGGTTTCTACCTCTTCGTTTTTAACCGTATCGAGCTGATTGCGCAGATCTTTAAATAAACTTACAAATTCGGGGAACTGATGGGTGTTGAAATACAGCTTGCCAAGGTTGATCTCAACCAGCTCGGCATTGGCATTGTCGTTGCCCTTTTTCAGGTTAAGGGCAATGCTTTTTTGCAGCAAGCGTGTTGCCGCCTGGAACTGGCCCTTTGACATTGCTATTTCGCCCTGATTACCGAAAACTACGGCGCGCGCTACATCGATAAGCGAGGTGTGCTCGGGGAACCGCTGCGCATGCTCATCAATATAGTCCAGTGCCTTTGAAAAGTAGTTGCTTGCACTGTCGATGTTACCGCTGTTCTTATAGCTTTCGCCAACGTTATCTAACAGCTCCTGGCGCTGGTAAAATGACACGAAAGTGTCTTTGTAGGATAAGCTCTGCTTATAGCTTAGCTTAAAATAATCGGCCGCCTCGTTGTAATGTGCCTGTTTAAACATTACCATGCCCATGCGATAGGTGTACTCGGCCAGGATCTCGTTCTTCAGATTGTTCTTACCCATGAAATATCCCTGGTAATAACACTGGTAAGCGCTGCTGAACTGCGACAGATCGAAATACGCATCGCCCTTAGCAAAGTTAGCCTCGGCATAGTTGGCCACATATTGTTTGTTGCTGGTGCTTTTCTTTGCCATTAAAAGCATACTATCGGCATAAACCAACGCTTTTTTCGAGTTGTGCATACCCTTCCGGTAGTAAAGATATTTCAGGCCGTAATACCTGAAGACGTCATTTACATAAGGGTTTGTGATCTCGTGAAAAGCGGAATCAAGAAAATGCTGATCGGCATCGCCGCCCCGATGATTATTGGGGCTTGTTATATTGTCTAAAATAGCTTTAAAGCTTTCAGAGTATTCGGGTTTTATATTGTCATCTTTCTTTTTACAAGAGAAAAGCAAGATGAGAGCGATCAATAAAAGCGGTATCTTATTGTATAGGAAGTTTCTGCCAGCTGAAGGGAAGGGGCTCATTAACCAAAAGTTCAATATGCAAATATACGATCCGGCCCTAAAAGGGCCGAATTATATATACAGTTAAACGATTGTTAAATGATTAAGGTTTCTTTTATTTAAATGCGTCCAATCCGGTAACGTCTAAACCGGTTATCAGCAAATGAATATCATGAGTGCCTTCGTAGGTAACTACCGACTCAAGATTCATCATGTGACGCATGATGGGATACTCGCCGGTGATGCCCATGCCACCCAGCATCTGGCGGGCTTCGCGGGCTACATTCAGAGCGGTTTCCACACTATTGCGCTTACTCATAGAGATCTGTGCGGGTGTGGCCCTGTTCTCATTTTTTAAGGTGCCGAGGCGCCATACCAATAACTGGCCTTTGGTGATCTCGGTGATCATTTCGGCCAGTTTTTTCTGCTGTAACTGGAATGAGCCGACGGCCTTGCCAAATTGCTTTCGCTCTTGCGAATAACGTAAGGCGGTGTCGTAACAGTCCATAGCTGCGCCCAACGCGCCCCAGGCTATACCATAACGTGCCTGGTTCAGACAGCCCAGCGGGCCTTTTAACCCGATAACGTTGGGCAACAGGTTTTCTTTCGGGACTTTTACGTTGTCGAAAACCAGCTCACCGGTAGCCGAAGCCCGCAGCGACCATTTATTATGTGTTTCAGGTGTGGTAAAACCTTCCATCCCGCGTTCAACGATCAAACCCTGTATTTTGCCTTCTTCATTTTTTGCCCAAACAATTGCGATGTCGGCGAAAGGAGAGTTGGAGATCCACATTTTGGCACCGTTCAGCAGGTAGTGGTCGCCGGCATCTTTAAAGTTGGTAACCATGCTTCCCGGGTCGGACCCCGAATCGGGTTCGGTGAGGCCGAAGCAGCCCATCAGTTCACCGGTGGCTAATTTGGGCAGGTATTTTTGTTTCTGCTCTTCCGATCCGTATGCATAGATCGGGTATATTACCAGCGAGCCCTGTACCGAAGCGGTAGAGCGAATGCCCGAATCGCCGCGCTCAATTTCCTGCATAATGATACCGTACGACATATAATCCAGCCCGGCGCCGCCATATTCCACCGGAATGGTTGGACCGAACGCACCTATTTCGCCAAGGCCCTTGATCAGATGTTTAGGAAACTCGGCGCGCTGCGCGTAATCTTCAATAATGGGGCTTACCTCCTTTTTTACCCAATCGCGTACGCTGGCGCGGATCAGTTTGTGTTCGTCGGAAAGTAATTCATCGGCTAAATAGTAATCGGGAGATTCGTACAGATCTTTTTTCGACATAGACTTAGTGTAATTGGTGAGGCAAAGATAGGAGGGATTTTCGATTTACGAATTACGATTTCAGATGTTTTAATTGACATTGAGTGATAAATTTTTGATTGACAAATGAGCCAAATCCGAAATTGAACATCCGAAACGCGAAGCTTCCTGAGCGCCAAATAAAATAAACAACCGCGAAAAATCCGAAATCAAGAATTACTTTTGGACTATGATTACTATTTCGCTGCACGGCGCTGAATTTTTTGCACTCCATGGCTTTTACCCCGAGGAGCAAAAACTTGGCTGTAAATTTATTGTTGATATCGATGTGAACTTCGAGCCTGCCCAAAATCTGAAGGAAGATAAAATTGCCAACACCGTCGATTACGAACAGCTCTACAATATTGCCGGGCAGCAAATGAAAAAAACGTCGAAACTGATAGAAACCGTAGCACAGGCCATTGCCGACGAGATCAAGGTAAAATATTCTTTTGTCGATACAATCAGGGTGGCGGTGAGGAAATTAAATCCGCCATTGAAAGGGAAAGTTGATTATTCGCAGATCGTCGTAACGTTACAAACACCATGAATTACCATAAAATAACACCGGATATACTGGCTTCCATCAAACAAATTGTTGGGGATGAAGCTGTAATAACCAATCACGGCGATCTGGAAAAATACAGTCACGACGAAACTGAAGACCTGGAATATTATCCCGAGGTTGTGGTTAAACCCCAATCGCCCCAGGCAATTTCGGCGTTAATGAAGTTGTGCAACGAAAACCTGATTCCTGTTACCCCGCGTGGTGCAGGTACCGGGTTAAGTGGTGGCGCTTTACCTGTGATGGGCGGTCTGCTTATCAGTATGGAGCGGTTCAATCATGTCCTGAATATCGATGAGCAAAATCTGCAGGCAACCGTTGAGCCTGGCGTGATCACTGAAGTGTTTATGGATACTGTGGCTGAAAAAGGGCTTCTATATCCTGTTGATCCGGCCAGTAAGGGCAGCTGTTTTATAGGCGGCAACGTGTCGCATGGTTCGGGCGGGCCGCGGGTGGTGAAGTATGGGACTATCAGGGAATACATCTTGAACCTGGAAGTGGTATTGCCTAATGGCGAAATTATATGGACAGGTGCAAATACGCTGAAATATGCATCTGGTTATAACCTTACTCAACTGATGATAGGATCGGAGGGGACGCTTGGTATTATTACCAAGATCGTTGTGAAACTGATCCCAAGGCCAACAACCGATGCGTTGATGATGGCTTCATTTGGTTCGAACGAAAATGCATGCGCGGCGGTCTCGGCGATCTTCAGGGCAGGAGTAATACCTTCGGCATTGGAGTTTATGGAAAGGAGAGGAGTAGAGTGGGTAATAGAAAAGGATGGGCTCGCCTTTGATCTGAAAGATGGAATAGAAGCCTTTTTATTAATAGAATTAGATGGTACCAATCCTGACGTGATATTTGCCGATGCAGAAAAGGTTAACCTGGTTTTGGAGGAATTTGACTGTAAAGAAGTGTTATTTGCCGATACCTCAAGCCAAAAGGAAGAATTGTGGCGACTGCGCCGTACCATGGCTGTGTCGGTGAAATCGAACTCTGTCTATAAAGAGGAAGATACCGTTGTGCCCCGTGCAGCGTTGCCGGAACTAATAAAGGGAATCAAAAATGCGGGCGCCAAATACGGCTTTGAATCAATTTGTTATGGTCATGCTGGTGATGGAAACCTGCACGTTAATATTATTAAAGGCCAGATGAGCGATGAAGATTGGAATAATAAACTAAAAGACGGCATCCGTGAGATATTCGAGCTTACCGTAGCACTGGGCGGTACGCTATCCGGCGAACATGGTATCGGGCTGGTGCAAAAAGGTTTTATGCCGATTAAATACAGCGAGGTGCATTTCGCCTTGTGGAGCGGAATAAAGCAGGTATTCGATAAAAATAGTATCTTGAATCCCGGAAAAATATTTTAATTGGGATTGAGAATGATTTGGTTTGATTTCACCGATTGGAAATTATAGTTAATCCTCAATAAATCACTAATTCAATAAATCACTAATTCACTAATTCAATAACTCCCTTGTCTGCTTTAGAATTCAATATCACAGCGAATGACCTGATAAAAATAGCTATCGGGGTGGTTTGCGGCGGGCTGCTGGGAATCGAACGTCAGTATAAAAATAAGACCGCTGGCTTTCGCACCATTATTCTGATCTGCCTGGGTTCAACCATTTATTCGATGGTGGCGCAGCGAGCGGGGCAGGGCGGCATTAATATTAATATAGTAACCGGCATAGGGTTTATCGGTGCGGGTGTTATTTTTAAAGACAACATAACAGTAAGCGGATTGACCACTGCTGCTGTGATCTGGATCTCGGCCGCCATCGGGATGGCCGCCGGATCAGGTAATTATACCCTGGCGCTTATCTGTACGGTACTTACCTTATTTGTGCTGCTGATCTTTAATCAACTGGAGCATTATATTGATAAAGTGCACCACGATAAGCAGTTCATGATTTTATTCAAAGACGCCGATCCCAAACATATTGACGAAGTTGAAGAAATTGTGAAATCCCTTAACCTGCATTCACGGCGCATTCAACTGGCTAAACTGGAAGGTTGTTTGAGGATAACGCTGATGATAACCGGGCACCGAAAGAAAATTAGCCGCCTTGACGAAAAGTTGTTGGCTATGCCGGAAGTAGTTTCTTTTTGATGTGGCGGGTAAAATTAACCATTCACTTAATCAACCCAATCAACTACTCACTATAACTTAATTCGTATTAGTGATCAATCTCGGCTCATCATAAGCTATCATTCTCTCACGCTCCCGTTCAGGGATAGGCACCGATTTATTTTGCCGGTAATCGTAACTGATGCAAACGGTTTTTCCGGTAGTACAAATTTCCTCGCCATTGGGAGTTATCCTTACTAAGAGGTGCATCATATCAAAACTGCTGTTGCCGATGCGGGTAGTGCGTACGTAACAAACTACTTCGTCTTCGAGAGTAACCGGTTTCAGGTAATTTATTTCTGAACGGCCTACGATCACACCTTTTTCGCGCAGGTTCCAGTCAATGATCTCGCGCCAGTAGTTAATGCGGGCGTCTTCAAAGTAAGTTAGATAGGTAGCGTTATTCACGTGTCCCACCGCGTCGAGGTCGGAAAAACGGATAACGATGGGGGTTTTATATCTATAGTCGGCTATTTTTTCACTCATAAAATGTCATTTTGTCTGTAGGTTTTAAAACTTAGCAGACATAATGTCTTGTTCGGTTCGTTTTATAGCCTTGGTACAACAGTTGATTAACCTTCAGCAAATATATTAAAAGAAAAAATTAGGAGAACATAATCATGACTTTAGTAAAATTTGCAAACGGACACAAAAACCACGCTGTTAACCCTTTCTTCAGCGATGTATTCGATTCAATCCTTAACGACTCATTTTTGAGCGACAAATTAGCTACCCGCGTTCCTGCTGTAAATATCGCAGAAACCGAAAATGAATTCCATATCGAGCTTGCTGCTCCTGGCTTAAAGAAAGAAGATTTCAAGATCAGCCTCGATAAAAACATCTTAAGCGTTAGCGCCGACAAAAAGAGCGAAAACGTTGAAGAAGGCAAAAAGTTCAGCAAACGCGAATACAGCTACAACTCTTTCACCCGTTCATTCACCTTACCTGAAACTGCCGATCATGCTAAGATCGAAGCTGAATATGTTGATGGTATCTTAAAACTGAATGTGGCTAAGAAAGAAGAAGCTAAAATTCAATCAAGAGAAATAAGCGTAAAATAATTTAAGTCCGGAACGAGGGGGCTGGGATGAGCGCGATAAGTGAGTAAGCCTGGCTTCCGGCCAACCGGCAGATAAAGAGTGTTTTTCATAATAGTTGGTTTAGTTTGAAAAAGGCCGCTCCGCGAGGGATGCGGCCTTTTTATTTTAGAATTTTTGATTTACGATTTTAGATTTGGCAGATGGGCTATGCGATCAAATCTAAAATCGTAAATCGAAACTCTTAAATCCCTTAGTCCCTCATATTAATATACTGCAGCGGCTGGCCGAAATCTTCTCTGCGGCACAGCGAGATCACCGATTGCAGGTCGTCGATCTTTTTGCCTTGTACGCGTACCTGGTCGTCCATAATGGAGGCTTGCACTTTAAGGCCGCTGTCTTTAATCTTTTTCACAATCTTTTTAGCCACGTCCTGCTCAATGCCCTGTTTTACCTTAATATCCTTGCGGATCATATTTCCCGAAACTGTTTGAACGGTTCCTTCCTGGTCAAGCGCCTTTGGATCGAGGTTTTGCTTTACCATTCGGCTGATAATGGAATCGGTAATGGCTTTCAGGCGCATATCGTTTTCGGTAACGATGGTAATAACGTTGGTCTTTTTATCGAGATCGACGGTGCTTTTGGAGTCGTTAAAATCGTAACGGTTCAATATTTCCTTTTTTGCAGTGTTAACTGAATTATCGAGGGTTTGTCCGTCTATTTTGCTTACAATGTCGAAACTTGGCATAGTGCAGGTGTATTTGGTTAATATGCAAAGGTAAGGGTTTTTAGTTGTTAGTCGATAGACCATGGTCCATAGTCGATGGATGAAAAGAAAGTGCTGCTATGGACAATGGTCTATGGACTATGGTCTAATAGCGTAACAATAAAAACACATTAATATGCTTACGAGTTAATATTAAGTTAACAATTAAATAAGCAGATTTGTAAACGTGGCCGGTCGGCCGTCTATTATGGAGAATAAACACGCCCCTTTAATTAATCGCGAAATCAGCTGGCTCTATTTTAACGACCGCGTTTTACAGGAAGCCGCCGATCCGACGGTTCCCCTGATAGACAGGATTAGGTTTTTAGCCATATTTTCTTCTAACCTCGATGAGTTTTACCGTGTACGTGTAGCTACTTTAAGCCGATTATCAAACCTGAACGAAAAGGCAAAGGAGATACTGGGCTACAATCCTAAAAAACTGCTGAACCAGATCAAGAACATTGTTGTAAGGCAGGAGCGTAAGTTCAACAACCTGTACGAAAATATTATTGTTAAGCAGCTTGCCGAGGAAAAGATATTTATATTGAACGACAAGCAGCTGAACGTAAGTCGCGGCGAATTCGTGAAGCGTTATTTCCGTGAAACACTGCTGGCTACGCTGGTGCCCATCATGCTGGATGAAAGTTTGCCGCTGCCCGAACTGCGCGATCGGGCCATTTATTTCTTTGTAAAGCTTACACAGAAAAATAAGACCAGGCTTGCATTGATCGAGTTCCCAGATTCGCTTTCACGTTTTGTGGTGCTGCCGGAAACAAATAACCTGAAGTTTATTATCCTGCTGGACGATATTATCCGCTATAACCTGGAGGATATTTTCTTCATTTTCGAGCATGACTCGATAGAGGCTTACTCCATTCAGCTTACCCGCGATGCGGAGCTTGATCTTGATAAAGAAGTAAGCGAAAAATTCATCGACGCGTTGGCGAAGAGCCTGCAAAAGCGCAAAAAAGGTAAACCAATGCGTTTGCTGTACGATTCGGAAATGCCGCTGGATATGCTTAAATACCTGGTGAATAAGATGGGTTTGCATGGCGAAAGCCTGATCCCGGGCAACCGGTACCACAACTTTAAGAATTTCATTGCATTCCCCAATGTGGGACGCAAGGAACTGGAATATGAGAGAAGTATTCCATTGCCGGTAGACGGTTTGTCGTTCGGAAAGAGTTTGATGGGAATGATCGCCAAAAAAGATTATTTGATCAGTACGCCATATCAGTCGTATGATTATGTGATCCACTTTTTACGCGAGGCGGCCATAGACCCTAAGGTTAAGGAGATCAACATAGCCGTATATCGCCTTGCCGAAAACTCAAGGATCATGCACGCGCTGATGAGCGCGGCCAAGAACGGCAAAAAGGTGACCTGCCTGGTTGAACTGAGGGCAAGGTTCGATGAGCAGAACAATATATCGTGGAGCCGCAGGCTGGAAGAAGAGGGCGTTCATGTGTTGTATGGAATTGATGGTTATAAGGTCCATTCGAAAATTTGCCTGGTGATGCGGACTGAAAAAGAAAAACCGGCTTACTACGCTTGTTTATCAACCGGCAACTACAATGAAAAAACAGCCCGGCTGTACGCCGATCATACCCTGCTAACAGCCAATAAAAAAATTACTGCCGACTTAGTAGAAGTTTTCAAGGCGCTTGGCAAAAATGTCCTGCCCAAAGGATTGAAGAATCTGATCGTGTCGCCTATAGATTCGCGGCCGGCTATTTACAGGCTGATAGATAATGAAATAAAGAATGCTAAAGCGGGTAAAGAGGCTTACATGATACTGAAAATGAACAGCCTTGCCGATGAGCAAATGATCAACAAATTATACCAGGCCAGCAATGCCGGTGTGAAGATTAAGCTGATCATCAGGGGGATGTGCTGCCTGATAGCAGGTGTGAAGGGCTATAGCGAAAATATTGAGGTCATCAGCATTATCGATAAATACCTGGAACATGCGCGTGTGCACATTTACTGCAACGGCGGTAACGAGTTGTTTTACCTTACATCTGCCGATTTTATGACACGTAACATTGATACGCGTGTTGAAGTTGGCTTTCCGATATATGATGAATCGCTGAAAAAAGAGTTGCGCGACATCATTGAGCTTCAACTGGCCGATAATACCAAATCGCGCGAGATCAATAGTAACAATACCAATAAATATCACAAAACCCGCTCGGAGCTTCCGCACCGTGCCCAGATAGATATATACGATTACCTGAAATATAAAGTACAATAAATTGAGATACGCCGCTATTGATATAGGTTCCAACGCAGTGCGACTGCTTATTGCTGATATTATTGAAAACAATGGTTCAGTTTCATTCAAGAAAAATACACTCATCAGGGTTCCCCTGCGATTGGGTGATGATGCCTTTTTAGATCACGAGATTTCCGACAAAAAAACTGCCGACCTTGTAAAAACAATGGATGCTTTTGGTAAGCTGATGGAAGTTTACAAAGTGACCGAATACCTTGCCTATGCCACATCGGCCATGCGCGAGGCAAATAATGGTCCGTCGGTAGCAAAACAAATAAAAGATACGACGGATATCGACGTCGAAATCATACAAGGGCAGAAAGAGGCGGGTATTATCTATGCAAATCATTCTGATCAAACTATCGATAAAAGCAAGAATTACCTGTATATAGATGTAGGAGGCGGCAGCACCGAGCTTTCGTTTTTTTCGATGGGAGAGATGTGGGCTTCTAAATCGTTCAATATAGGTACCATCCGGATGCTGGATAACCAGGACGCCGAAGAAACCTGGAATGACATGCGGGATTTTATCCGCGAGAACACCAAACAGTTTAAAGTGATCTCGGGCATTGGCACCGGCGGAAACATCAATAAATTATACAAACTATCGGAAGAGAAAGATAAAGCGCCGTTAAATTTCGGTAAGCTGAAAGCGCTTTATAACTACCTGACCTCGTTCTCGCTGAAGGACAGGATCAATGTTTTGGGTTTAAATCAGGACCGTGCAGACGTTATTATACCTGCCTGCGAAATTTATATGACCGTAATGAAGTGGGCCAATATAAAAAATATTTATGTCCCTACGGTTGGTTTGGTGGACGGTACCATACAAACGCTTATAGAGAAAAATTTTCACAAAGCGGGTTAAATTTATTTTAAATAATTATTTAAAAATTAAAAAACTGTTATTACCTTTGTAGTGCCCTCTCATAGGGCATGTTTTTCATAGGTAGATGTAGGGTCGAGTATTTATATTCGACCCTTTTTTGTGTTCTTAATTTTTTACGCCGTTTTGGCTGACAGGATATGAAGAAAAAGATTGTAGTTGCCATTACCGGAGCCAGCGGTTCTATCTACGCCGATTTACTACTTAGAAAATTGCAACAGCTTGAAGATCAGATTGCTGATGTGGCTATTATCATGTCTGACAACGCTAAACAGGTTTGGAAAGTTGAACTGGATAACGAAGATTACGCGCAGCTTCCTTATAAAATATACGCTAAGAACGATTTTATGGCGCCGTTTGCATCAGGTTCGGCTAAGTTTGATACGATGATCATTGTGCCGTGCTCGATGGGGACACTTGGCAGGATTGCCGCCGGCACTTCTGACGACCTGATAGCCCGTGCCGCTGACGTGATATTAAAAGAACGCCGTAAATTAATATTGGTTGCGCGCGATACGCCATTTAACCTCATCCAGATCCGCAATATGCAGACGGTAACCGAGGCCGGCGGGATAATTTGTCCGGCTATACCCTCGTTCTACAGCAAGCCCCAAACAATTGAAGAACTGGCCATGACGGTAGTAAATCGAATAATAGATCTTGCCGGTCTTGAAAATGAAAGCTACCGTTGGGGCGAAGATTAACATACCAGGCACATGTAACAACTGTAATTTATTACTTAAAATTCCATTTAGGCTTATAGTTTCAAAAATCGTATCTTTGCGGCTTTGAAAAATGAACAAGAAGGTTGCATTTTATACATTGGGCTGTAAGCTCAACTACTCGGAAACATCGTCGATAGGGCGCCAGTTTAACCAGGCGGGCTATCAAACGGTGGAGTTTACCGATACGCCTGATGTATTTGTGATCAATACCTGTTCGGTTACTGATAACGCCGACAAGAAATGCAGGAAGGTTGTTAAGGAAGCGCTGAAGATTTCACCTAATGCCTATATTACTATCGTTGGTTGCTATGCCCAACTAAAACCAAAGGAAATTGCCGAAATACCGGGAGTAGATATGGTTTTAGGCGCCGCAGAGAAATTCCAGATCATCGATCATATTACCGATTTAACCAAACAGCCTAAAACGCTTATTTATAATCAGCCTGTTTCGCAGGCGAATGAGTTTGTGCCTGGCTTTTCCATCGGCGACCGTACCCGTACCTTCCTGAAAGTGCAGGACGGCTGCGATTATTCCTGCTCGTTTTGTACCATTCCGCTGGCACGGGGTAACAGCCGCAGCGATACTATTGAGCATGTTATTGAGCAGGCTAAGGAAATTGCCGCATCGGGTGTGAAGGAGATCGTACTGACAGGGGTTAATCTCGGTGATTTCGGTATCAGGGAAGGTCAGCGGCAGGACAGGTTCTTCGACCTGGTAAAGGCATTGGACGAAATTGAGGGCATCAACAGGTTCCGTATATCTTCCATTGAACCTAATTTATTGAGCGACGAGATCATCGAATTTGTATCGCAATCAAAAAGGTTTGTGCCGCATTTTCATATTCCGCTGCAGTCGGGTTCCGACAAGATATTAGGCTTGATGCGCCGCCGTTACAAACGCGGGCTTTATGCCAGCAGGGTAGCGAAGATTAAAAAGCTGATGCCGCATTGCTGCATAGGTGTGGACGTAATTGTTGGGTTCCCTGGCGAAAAGCGTGAAGACTTTATCGATACCTATAGCTTTTTGAACGACCTGGATATTTCTTACCTCCATGTGTTCACCTATTCTGAAAGGGAAAATACGCTGGCTGCGGAGATGAGCGGTTCGGTACCGGGTTCCGCAAGGGCCGACAGGAGCAAAATGCTGCATATCCTTTCCGATAAAAAGCGCAGGGCATTTTACGAGACTCAGTTAAATAAAACAGGCGAGGTGTTATTTGAGGGCGATATTAAAGATGGCTTTATGCACGGGTTTACCCGAAACTATGTTAAGGTAAGGACTGAATATGACCCGTTACTAATTAATGAGCTGAGAACGGTGCATTTAATAAAAATTTCATCCACGGGTGATGTGGAAATTACCGAGAGCGAAGAAATATTGGCTCATTAACGCTATCTTGGCACCAAAATATTAATAATGTTCCCGAACTTAACCTATCTAATCCAATATTTAACAGGGATCGACATACCGTTTTTCCAGATCATACAAACTTTCGGGTTTTTTGTGGCCATCGCCTTTATATGCGCTTATTGGGCATTTGTAAAGGAATTTGACCGCAAGGAAAAATCCGGATTGATACACACTTACGAAAAAACGGTTACCGTTGGTGCGCCGCTCTCTTTCGGCGAACTGCTGGGCAACGGCATTTTCGGATTCATTTTAGGCTACAAGCTTGTCGATTGCGCACTAAACTTTCATGAACTGGTTAATGACACGCAGGGCTTTTTGCTCTCGCTGCGCGGTAATTGGCTGGGTGGTATTATCGGCGCGGCAATTTTTGCTTACTGGGCCTATGCCGAGAACAAGAAACAAATATTGCCTGAGCCTAAAACCCAGCGTGTAAAAGTTCATCCCCGCGAACTGATGGGTAGCATCCTGCTTTGGGCTGCAGTGTTTGGTTTTGCCGGTGCGAAGCTATTTAATGCGCTGGAAAACTGGGACGAGTTCATGAAGGATCCGGTTGGCATGCTGGTAGGTTTCAGCGGGTTAACTTTTTACGGCGGATTGATCTGCGGTGGTGCAGCCGTTTTATATATTGCATGGAAGCATGGCATTAAGCCATTGGATATGCTGGATATTGGTGGACCCGGAATGATGCTGGCTTACGGCGTCGGCCGTATTGGCTGCCAGATGTCGGGCGATGGTGATTGGGGGATTTTTAACCTTAATCCGAAGCCTCACTGGCTAAGCTGGTTACCGAACTGGATGTGGGGTTTTAAATTTCCGCACAACGTAAATAATGAGGGTAATATCATTCCTGGAGATATCGGCAAATACAATCATATATTACCTGCCCCGGTTTACCCAACCTCGTTTTATGAATGCATAGTTTGCATCCTGTTGTTCTTTTTACTTTGGTCGCTGCGCGACAAAATAAAGGGCTCGGGGGTGATGTTCGGCGTTTACATGATACTGGCGGGAGTTGAACGCTTTTTTATAGAATTGATAAGAGTAAATACAAAATATCATGTTGCCGGCATCAGCTTCACCCAAGCTGAACTGATCTCATTACTAATGGTTCTTGGAGGCGCTGCTTTAATTTTTAACGGCTACAAAAAGCACGCAACCTTACAGCATGGCTAAAAAATCATTCGGCAAAAAATTTCTTGATAACGATGTTGTAAGGTTCGTGCTTTCGGCAGGGATAGGTTTCCTGATCGATGTGGCGGCCTATTATATCCTGTTTCACAATATCTTTACTGAGCCAACTTACAGGGTTTTAGGCTTTGTTGTGCGCAATACTACATTAGCGTTTTCCATATCGTACATTCTGGGTGTAGTGGTAAACTTTATCATCACCAAGTATTTTGTTTTTCACCAATCGACGACCTCATCCTCGAAGCAATTTTTCCGGTTTGTATCGGTAGCCGTTATTGGTTATTTCGCCAACCTTACCTTACTTAAGGTATATATCCAGGCTTTTCACTTTTACCCGCCGATTGCCCGCCCATCTGCCGCGCTGACACTCTTTTTCGCAAGCTATTTCATCCATCGCATGTTTTCGTTCAGTCTTTCGCTAAGGCATCATGTTGGCGAGGCAGAACAAAGCAATTCCTGACCTTCGGTACATAATTTAATTCGTGTATTTCGCTTTTATTGGTGAAATTAGCGCGGTATGGAACTTAAAGAGATCACCAATAAGGTAATAAATATTGCAAAGGACGCCGGCGCTTTTATTCGCGAACAGCGCAAAACTTTTAGTCCGGATAAAATTGAATTAAAAGGCTTGAACGACCTGGTATCATACGTGGATAAGACGGCTGAAGAGCAGATCGTTGCCGGATTGCAAACCATTCTTCCAGAAGCTGGCTTTATAACCGAAGAAAAGACCATTAACAAAACGGGCGAACGCTATAACTGGATCATTGATCCCCTTGACGGTACGACCAATTTTATTCATGGATTGCCCGTATTCTCGGTAAGCATCGCCCTGCAGGAATATGGCGAATTAGTAGCGGGAGTGGTGTATGAAGTGAATATGGACGAGTGTTTCTATGCCTGGAAAGATTCGCCTGCCTATATGAATGGTAACATTATAAAGACGAGCGACAGTCCCGATATCAGTAAAAGCTTGCTGGCAACCGGTTTTCCGTATTATGATTTCTCAAAACAACCGGCATATATCAACCTGTTTACCGAACTGATGAAGAGCTGCCACGGGTTGAGACGGTTAGGCTCGGCAGCGGTTGACCTGGCATACACCGCTTGCGGACGTTTCGATGCTTTTTATGAGTATAACCTGAATCCATGGGATGTTGCCGCCGGTGTTTTGATCGTAAAGCAGGCTGGTGGACATGTGGTAAATTTTAGCGGGGGAGACGAAGTACTTGAAACACGTGAATTATTGGCAACGAATGGAAAGATAACCGCGGAGTTGCTGGATGCGATTAAAAAGTACTTCCACTAATTGTCACGAATTGAGGCGGATTTAACGAATTTATAATTAAGGACTGCTAAAAACAAAGGCCGGTCTGCAACAGACCGGCCTTTTATAATTCGTGAAATTCGCTCCAATTCGAGCAAATTCGTGTTTATCTGATTACATAGCTTCCGATACCACTTCGGTAACTTCGGGAACCATGCGTTTAAGCAGGTTTTCGATACCGGCTTTGAGAGTAACTGTTGATGACGGGCAACCACTGCATGAACCGCGAAGCTCTACAGTTACAACGCCTTCGTCGAATGATTTATAGGTGATAGCACCACCGTCCTGTTCAACAGCCGGACGAACGTAATCATGTAATATCTGTTGGATTTTTACTTCCGTTTCAGAACCTTCGAAATCGCCGGCCTCTGCTGGTTCTTCTTCCTGCACTTTTAATTCTGCCTCAACCGCACCTTTCACAAATTCCTTAAGAATAGGCATGATATCATCCCAGTTATCATCCTCGAACTTGGTAACGGTAACAAAGTTACTGGCAAAGAATACGCCGTTTACAAATGAGAATTTGAATAGCTCTTTTGCGAACGGTGATTTTTCAGCGCTCTCTTTTGTAGCGAAGTCGACACTGCCGTTGATCAGCAACTTGTTCACAATGAACTTCATAGTTGCCGGGTTGGGAGTGGATTCTGTATATACGTTGATATTCATCTTAGTTTCAATTATTACTGATTAACAAATTTAAACAGGTTTTTGATTTAAACGCAAGGATTGTTTTGTTATGACCCGTAGCTGACGGTGGAAAGGCCGAAAGCGAAAAGACTAAAGCTGAAAGCTAATTTATCGATATTGCTTTTAGCTTTAGTCTTTTCGCTTTCTGCTTATATCCCCGTATAATTCGATGGCGTAATTGCCTTGATCTCGCTTTTAATTTCCTCAGTCACATTTAATCCGTTAACAAATTCAGCAATGGTTTGGGCGTTCACCTGTGTATTGGTGCGGGTTAAATCCTTCAACGCCTCGTAAGGGTTTGGATAACCTTCGCGGCGGAGGATGGTTTGTATTGCTTCGGCAACCACGGCCCAGTTGGCTTCAAGGTGGGCATTAAGCGCATCGATATTTAACAGCAGTTTGTTTAATCCTTTAACGGTTGACTTAATGGCAATGAGCGTATGACCAACCGGTACGCCGATGTTGCGCAGAACGGTTGAATCGGTTAAATCGCGTTGCAGGCGGGAAATAGGCAGCTTTGCGGCGAAATGCTCAAACAGCGCATTAGCAATACCCAGGTTACCTTCAGAGTTCTCAAAATCGATAGGGTTAACCTTGTGCGGCATAGCCGATGAGCCGATCTCGCCTTCTTTAATTTTCTGCTTAAAGTAGTTCATGCTGATATAGGTCCACATATCGCGGTCAAGATCGATCAGGATATTGTTAATGCGTTTCAGGCCATCGCATTGAGCAGCGAAATTATCGTAATGCTCTATTTGGGTAGTGTATTGCGAGCGGCTCAGGCCTAAAATATCATTCACAAAGTGATTGCCGAATGCTTTCCAGTCGATTTGCGGGTAGCCAACATTGTGCGCGTTATAGTTACCTGTTGCCCCGCCGAACTTGGCCGAATAAGGAACAGTTTTCAGCAAATTCAATTGATTTTGCAGGCGTTCTACAAAAACCATGATCTCTTTACCTAAACGGCTTGGCGACGCCGGCTGACCGTGGGTATGAGCCAGCATAGGGATCTTATCCCAATCGGCTGCGAACTGTTTGAGGATGTTAACAAGTTCTTCAATTGCCGGGTAATAGGAATTATTCAGCGCTTCCTTGAAAGAATAGGGGATGGCCGTATTGTTAATGTCCTGCGAAGTAAGCCCGAAGTGAATGAATTCTTTGTATGCTTCCAGACCGAGTTTGTCGAATTCTTTCTTTATAAAATACTCAACAGCTTTTACGTCGTGATTGGTGATCTTCTCTATTTGTTTGATGCTTGCAGCATCCTGCTCGCTGAAATTTTTGTAAATGGCGCGTAACTTTTCTGCTACATTTTTATCAAAATCCTGAAGCTGCGGCAACGGGTGTTCGCATAAGGCAATGAAATATTCAATTTCAACAAACACCCGGTATTTGATCAGCGCGTATTCTGAGAAGTAACCTGCAAGTTCTGAGGTGGTGTTACGATAGCGACCGTCGATGGGTGAAATTGCTGAAAGAGGAGTAAGGGTCATAGTTCTTTAAATTTTTGCAAAGGTAATGTTTTCGAAAGAGTTATTTAAGTGGCAGTTACGGTAGCGGAATGATTAGAAACTGCGTATTGTCAGGGTAAAGTAATTTGCAATGGAAACTTTGAAATCTAAAAATGTTTCCTTAGTTTTGACCCGTTAAGTCAATGAGTCAAATAGAAAGAATAATTCAGGGCGGCGAAGACCTGTTTTTACAGGCGGGGATCAAGAGCGTTACTATGGACGACATAGCCAGACACCTGGGTATGTCGAAGAAAACCATTTACCAGTTTTTTAGAGACAAAAATGAACTTGTGATAGCGCTGGTAAAAAAGAAGCTGAAAGAAGACGAAGATCAGATCGCAGCCATCATCAGCCAGTCGGGAAATGTGATAGAGGAAATGATCAATATGATGAAATGCTCGGAGGATATCTTTTCAAGAATTAATCCGATCGTGATTCATGACATGCAGAAGTATCATCCTGAAGCATGGACCGAGTTTCAGAAGTTTAAGGCAGAGGTGCTCATCAGTACAATGGAAGAACTGCTTGGCAAAGGCATTAAACAAGGTTATATAAGGCCTGATATTGATGTAAGGATCATAGCACGGATGCGGGTAACACAGGTGGAAATGGGTTTTAATACCACCATTTTCCCGGTGGCGGAGTTTAACCCATGGAAGGTACAGGTGCAGTTTTTAGAACATTTTAACTATGGCATTTGTACCCTGAAAGGATACAAGCTGTTAAATCAGTATAAAAATATACATGATGAATAACATACTGCTGACATAGGGCTGTCATTTGCCGCCCGGAGATTTATATCAGCATAAAAGACAAAACAAAACGCAACTATATATACAATGAAACATATACTACTCATAACGCTTGCACTGTGTGCGGGAGCTTTAAAGGGCTTTTCGCAGCAAAGTGCACCCGATACTCAGCGATATAACTTTACCATACAGGATTGTGTGAACTATGCTTACGAGCATCAGCATGATGTAAAGAATGCTAATCTCGATGTTACCAGCGCCGAATATCATGTTAAGGAGATCATCGGTCAGGGTTACCCTCAGCTTAGCGGCTCGGCAAGTTTTCAGGATTATTTGAAATCGCCTACAGTATTGTTCCCGGATTTTATCACACCATCTATTTATGGCGTTCTGGCTAAGGAAGGTGTTAAAGATGGAAACGGCAAACCAATAGTGGTGCCTGCTTCGTCGGGATTGACGCCAGTTAATTTTCAGCAGAAATATAACTCAAATGTGGGGCTGTCATTAAGCCAGATCATTTTCGACCCGAATTATATAGTGGGTTTACAGGCGCGTAAAACTTATAAGGAGCTTTATGACCGCAGCTACACCCGTACAAAAATTCAGACCAACGTTGCTGTCACTAAAGCGTACTACCAGGTTTTGGTAAGTGTTGAACAACTTAAACTGCTTGAAGCCAATATTAAAGAAATAAAACAGCAACTGGATGAAACAGACGCCCGCAACAAACAAGGCTTTGTTGAAAAGATAGATGTAGACAGGTTAAGCGTGCAATATAATTCGCAGGTTACGCGCCGTGAAAATACGCTGCGTTTATTAGGCCTTAATTACCAGTTGCTGAAATTTCAGATGGGTATGCCGATTGAAAAGGAACTGATGCTGAAAGACCGGTTAGAAGATATTAAGCTGGAAGCCAGCGCGGCCGAAGCGGTAAATGATACAACCGTTTATAAAAACAGGATCGAGTACAACTTATTGGAGACACAATCAAAGCTAAACGGCTACGACGTGAAAAGTAAGAAAGGACAGTTTTTGCCCAAGCTAACCGCAAATGCAAGTTATGCTGCGGCATTCCAGAGCAACAGCCTGGGCGATCTGTATAAAACCAACTTCCCCTCGGCTTACTTCGGCTTTAATTTGAGCGTGCCTATTTTCACCGGTTTTCAGCACAGGAACCAGTTAAGACAATCGGAAATAACGTACCTGAAATCGCAGAATGACCTGGAGAATATGAAAAATACCGTGAACCTGCAGGTGAACCAGGCGCGCATCAGTTACGTGAACGGTTTGCAGACACTTAACGATCAAAAACGAAATATGGCGTTGGCCGAAGAGGTGCTGCGTGTTTCGAAGATCAAATACCAGCAGGGGGTAGGCTCGAGCATTGAAGTAACGCAGGCGCAAACCTCGGTACAGGACGCCGATAACTCTTATATACAAGGGCTTTACGATGCTTTAGTTAGCAAAGTTGACCTTGACCAGGCATACGGAAGAATAAAATAATTATCACAATCACAGTACATTATATAGCACATGAAAAAATTAATATACATACCAGCTTTAATTTTACTGGCGGCGTCATGCTCAAAGCCAAAGGATAAAAAGGACGAGCTTGCCGACCTTAAAAAACAGCAGGCCGATATTGCTGCCAAAATTTCAACGCTCCAAAGCGAAATAGGCACAACCGATTCGGCAAAATCTACCGACGTTAGCACCGTACTGCTAAAGCCATCCAACTTTACCAATTATGTACAAATACAGGGTAAAATTGATGCGCAGGACAATGTGGTGGCCTATCCGCAATCGCCGGGAAATATTACTGCCATCTATGTAAAGGTAGGCCAGCATGTGAGCAGGGGACAGGTGCTTGCTCAACTGGATAACAGTGTTTTGAACCAAAACATTGCCCAGGCTCAAACGCAGGTTGATTTGAATAAAACATTGTATGAAAGGCAAAAAAATCTGTGGGACCAAAAAATAGGTACCGAAGTACAGTTCCTGCAGGCGAAAACCGCGCTGGAAAGTTCACAAAAACAAGTTGCGTCATTACGCCAGCAGGCTAACATGTACCGCATAACATCGCCGATAAACGGTACAATAGACCAGATGGACCTGAAGCTGGGCCAGGTAGCGCAGCCGGGGCAAACAGGGATCCGTATTGTTAATGCCGACCTGTTAAAAGTTAAGGCTGATGTACCTGAATCGTACGCAGGGACCGTGAATACCGGCAACGATGTTAAAATATTGATCCCGGACGCTAATGACTCATTGGTTACCAAAGTGACTTTTGCTGCTAAAGTTATCGACCCGACATCGCGCAGCTTTAATGTTGAGGTTAAGCTGCCGGTGCGTAAAACCTTACGCCCTAACATGACCGCCATTATTCAGATAGCTAACTATTCGAAACCAAATAGCATAGTCGCACCTGTTAAGGCCATTCAGAAATCTGAAGGCGGCGATTATGTTTTTGTTAATAATAACGGTACTGCCAAAAAGGTGATGGTTAAAACCGGCAATACTTATGGTGGGCAAACAGAAATATTGTCAGGATTAAAAGCCGGCGATGAGCTGGTTACGGAAGGCGCTACCGAAATTGAGGATGGCGACAAGATCAAGATATTAAATTCTGACAAATAATTAATCACTACTGATCTCTGTTGATTATGAAAGATGTGAAAAAAGAATTCGGGCCCTCGAGTTGGGCTATCGATAACAAAACGGCGGTATATGTACTGATATTCCTGATCACCGTTTTGGGTTTTATCAGTTACAATAACCTGCCGAAGGAGAATTTTCCTGATATAGCGCAGTCGAAGGTGTTTGTCACCACTCAGTTTAATGGCCAATCGCCTCAAAATATCGAAAACCTGGTAACAAGACAGATAGAAAAACAACTGAAATCGTTAAAAGGATTAAAGAAAGTTACCTCAAACTCTGTTCAGAACGTATCGGTAATCACCGCAGAGTTCAACGCCAACATCGATATCAAAGATGCCAAAATCGATGTAAAGGACGCGGTTGATAAAGCAAAGCAGGACTTGCCGCAGAATGACAACAATTTAAAGGAATCAGTAATATCAGATATTAACGTAGCCGACCTTCCGATACTTTATATTAATATTTCGGGCGATTATGATCTGAAGAAATTAAAGGAGTATGCCGATAATCTGAAGGACGATATTGAAAGTTATAAAGAGATTTCGAAAGTTGACGAGGTAGGTGCACTTACTCCTGAAATACAGGTAAATGTGGACCTGAATAAAATGGCCGCGGCCCAAATCAGCTTTGGTGATATCATCCAGGCGATAGGTAACGAAAATATATTAACCTCTGCCGGTACCGTTAAAACTGATGGCGTGCGCAGAACCGTTGATATTAAGCAAGATTTTAAAAATGCCGATGAAGTGGCAGCGATGGTAATCAGAAACCCGAAAGGACAGGCTGTTTACCTGAAAGACATTGCCGAAATAAAAGATTCATTCCTGGAGCAGGAGAGCTACGCCAGACTGAAAACCAACGACCAAAAAGATTTTAAAAATGTTATTACGCTTAACGTAAGCAAGCGTGCAGGCGAAAACCTGATCGAGGCATCTGATAAGATTAACCAGCTTATTAAACAAAAACAAAAAACCGTTTTTCCTAAAGGATTAAATATTACGGTAACCGGCGATCAGTCAGACAAAACACGTACGACACTTAACGACCTGATCAATACCATTATCATTGGTTTCTTACTGGTAACTGTGATCCTGATGTTTTTCATGGGCACTACCAACGCAATATTTGTAGCGCTCTCGGTACCGTTGTCGTGTTTTATAGCATTCCTGGTGATGCCGGTAATAGGTTTTACGCTGAACATGATCGTACTGTTTTCGTTCCTGCTGGCGCTGGGGATTGTTGTGGATGATGCGATTGTGGTGATTGAGAATACGCATCGCATTTTCGGTAATGGTAAAATGCCGATAAAAGAAGCCGCCAAGATGGCGGCAGGAGAGGTGTTTATGCCGGTATTTTCGGGTACCATGACCACACTTGCACCGTTTATCCCGCTTGCGTTCTGGAATAGTTTGATTGGCCATTTTATGTTCTTCCTGCCAATTACATTGATCATTACGCTGCTGGCGTCATTGGTAGTGGCCTATATCATGAACCCTGTATTTGCGGTCGACTTTATGAAGCCGCACGTAGAAGGAGAACACGACCATCCGAAATTTGACCGGAAAGTTAAACGTGCGATGATATTCCTGGTTATTGCTACCATATTGGGTTACCTAATGAATAGGGGTTTCGGTAATTTTATGGTACTGGTAATCGTACTGTACCTGCTGAACCATTTCTTCCTGGTAAAGGTGATCGACAGGTTCCAGAAAAATGCCTGGCCACGTTTTCAGGGCTGGTATGCTAAGTGGCTGGAAAAAGCAGTACACCGGCCTGTTTTAATGCTGATCTGCACCTTTTTATTATTTGTTTTTGCGATAGCATTACTGGTAGTTCGTGGCAAAACGCCCGAGTTCTTTCCATCGGGCGATCCTAACTTTGCATACGTTTACATCACTATGCCGATAGGTACTGACCAGGCCTATACGAACGAAGTGACCAAGAAAATAGAGAAACGTGTGGCCGAGGTTGTAGAGCCTGATAAGGACGTAGTAACTTCGATCATATCGAACGTAACCAAGGGAGTAAGCGATCCGACTGACGAAGATCAGGGAGATTACGAAAATAAAGGCAAAGTGACGGTGGCTTTCGTAGAATTTGGTAAGCGCAACGGAAAGGATACGAAGGCTATACTTGCAAGGATACGATCGGCAGTTCAGGGTGT
>DATCQV010000213.1:0-3511 GCA_036569325.1 Mucilaginibacter sp.
CCCGCCGCATCATGGTATCGGCCTGGAACGTGGCCGATGTCAACCAGATGGCGCTGCCTCCATGCCACAGCCTTTTCCAGTTTTACGTGGAGCCCCCTAACCCCCTGAAGGGGGAATCAAAGGGCAGGTTATCTTGTCAGCTTTACCAGCGCAGCGCGGATATATTTTTGGGGGTACCTTTCAACATAGCTTCGTACGCCCTGCTCACCATGATGATGGCGCAGGTGTGCAACCTGGATTATGGCGATTTCATCCATACTTTTGGCGATGCTCACATTTACAACAACCACCTGGAGCAAGCTCAGTTGCAATTAACCCGCGAACCGCGCCCGCTGCCAACCATGAAGATCAACCCGGAAGTGAAGGATATTTTTTCATTTAAGTACGAAGACTTCGAATTAGTGAATTATGATCCGTGGCCGCATATTAAGGGGGCCGTTGCGGTTTAGGAAAAATTATTTGTAAATTTGAATATGACAGTAATTGAAATAAAGACAGAGATACAAAAAGAGGTAGATAAAGTGCCTGAAAATTTACTGCCTCAAATTCTTGAATATATAAAAGAAGTTCGGCATCAGTCTGCGGATGAAATCAAAATGAATAAAAATTTAGAAAAAATCCTTTCCGAAGACAAGGGTCTTTTTGAAAGACTTGCAAAATGATTGATTTAAATACCGCTGAAAGATTTCATAATATTCTTATAGATCAATTTGGAGGAAGCAAAGGAATACGTGATGAGGGTTCTTTGCTCGCTGCGCTCGCTCGTCCTTATGCATCTTTCGATCAACAGGATCTATATCCAACTCCCATAGAAAAAGCTTCTGCCATTTTTGAGAGCCTGATAATCAATCACCCTTTTATAGACGGTAACAAACGCATTGCATTTCTACTATTGAGGATGACACTTCTCGATTACGATGTTGATGTATTAGCTACTGAAGATGAAAAATATGACATGACGATTGCGGCGAGCATAGGAACTATCCGCTTCGATGATATCAAACTCTGGATCGAAGAACATTTAATTTCTATTAACTCATGACCACCACCATCGTAGTCGCTATATCCGAAAACCACGCCATCGGCAAGGACAACAAACTCCTCTGGTATCTCCCTAAAGATTTAAGACATTTCAAGGAGATCACTTCCGGCCACACGATCATCATGGGGCGCAAAACCTATGAGTCGGTCGGCAAGCCGCTGCCTAACCGCAGGAATATCATCATCACGAGGCAAAACATCACCATAGAGGGCTGCGAAGTGGTAAACTCCATCGAAGCCGCGCTGGAACTGTGTGAAGACGAAATAGAAGTCTTCATCGTAGGCGGCGCCGAGATCTACAAACAGTCGATGCATCTCACCGATCGTATCTATCTAACCATCGTGCACGAAACTTTCGATGCTGACAGTTTTTTCCCCGAAATTGATACCCGCATCTGGAAAGAGGTCCACCACGAAGATCATCAACCCGACGAAAAGAATTCACTGCCTTTTTCGTTCATCACTTTGGAGCGGGTTTAGGCGTTGGGGGAAAGCAAAAGGCAAAAGGTGAAAGGTTAGGGTACAATTTCATTACTTTTGTTTTCAAAAAAATGAAATAACATCTGGTGCACTTATCGCTGTAAATCAACAGCTTAAACCTTTAAGCTTCCGCCTTTTACCTTTTACCTTTCCCCTCTGCCCACAGTTTTCAATTAAAAATTTCATGGTTAGGAAATTTTATTAGATTTGCCGTCTTATTTAAAATGCTTATAAACTAATTAATTACATATTTTAATTCACAATGCAAGGTAAAGGGGTTGTTAAATTTTTCGCCATATTGCTGGCTGTGGTATGTATATACCAGCTATCGTTCACGTGGGTGGCGAATAAGGTTAAAAACGATGCACTGGTAGCGTCGAAGGGCGATACAACAAAAGAAAAGGCTTATCTGGATTCCATTTCCACACAACCGGTATATCCGCTGTTCAAACATACTTACCAGTATGTAAATCAAAGGGCACTCGCTTTAGGTCTCGATCTGGAAGGCGGTATGAGCGTTACCATGCAGATCTCGTTAAGCGAACTGGTAAAGAAATTATCTAACAATAACCCTGACGCGGCCTTTAACCAGGCGCTTGCAGCAGCTACTGCAGACGAGGTGAACAGCGGTGACGATTATATCACCCTGTTCATTGCTGAATATCAGAAGATCGCCCCTAACGGCAAGCTGGCCGCCATCTTCTCAACCAAAGATAACCAGGACCACATAAAGTTTAACGCAACTAACGCGGAGGTTGAAACTTACCTGAAAGACCAGGCAAGCACCGCCATCCAGCAGTCATACACCATCCTGAATACCCGTGTCGACCAATTCGGTGTGGCAAACGCAAACATTCAGCGTCAAAAAGGCAAGGATCGTATCCTGATCGAGCTTCCGGGTGTAAAAGATCCTGAACGTGTACGCAAGTTGTTATCGGGTACTGCAAAACTGGAGTTTTATCAAACTTACGATAACAATCAGGTTTACCCGCTGCTGGAAAACATGAACAGCCTGATTGCTGCAAGTCTGAAAGCTAAAAAGGACGCAACTAAAGCCGCCGCCAAAACTCCGGCTGCTGCACCTGCAACCGCTGCTGTTGCCGCCAAAACCGATACAGGTAAAAAACTGGCTGCACTTACCGGCAAAACCGATACCGCAAAAAGCAAAGGCGTTCAATCGCTGCTGAACAAAGTTCAGAAAAGCGGTAAAGATACTTCGTCTCTGGCCAAAGCAAACCAATCAGACAAATCGCCTCTGTTTAACGTTTTGATCCCGATGGTGTTCCGCGGCCAGAACGGACAGCCGGAACTTGCACGCGGTCCTGTTGTGGGTCGTGCTGAAGTAAAAGACACTGCACTGATCAACAAATACCTGCACAGCGATGCCGTGAAATCGGTAATTCCGCAAAGCATGAAATTCCTTTGGGCTGTAAAACCACAGGATAAAACAAAAATATTCGACTTATATGCCATCAAACTTGTTGGCGCCGATAACGGCCCGGTTCTTTCAGGCGATGTCATCAACGATGCCCGTAACGATGTAGACCAAAAAGGCAGCCCTGAAGTTGTGATGGTAATGAACTCGGAAGGTGCGCAAAAATGGCGTACGATTACCGCCGAGGCCGCTGCCGACCAAAACAACAAACAGTCGATCGCAATTGTGCTTGATGACAATGTTTACTCGGCTCCGGTTGTACAGAACGAAATTCCGGGTGGTATCTCGTCAATTGCCGGTAACTTCACCATCGAAGAAGCGAAAGACTTAGCCAACGTATTAAAGGCCGGTCGTTTACCTGCACCAGCGCACATTGTTGCCGAAGCGGTGGTAGGTCCGTCATTAGGTCAGGAAGCTATCCACGCAGGTTTATTGTCGAGCCTTGTAGGCTTGCTGGTGGTACTTGTGTTTATGATCGCTTACTATAACCGTGCGGGTACTGTTGCGGTAATGGCGGTGATTGTGAACATCTTCTTCCTGATGGGTGTGTTAACC
>DATCQV010000214.1:0-16416 GCA_036569325.1 Mucilaginibacter sp.
CACACAAAATGGTAAACACAATAGTAAAAGCTATGGGATAATTTTCGGTATTTCGTCACAAATACTAAGATAGCGCTTTCTGGCATAGCCTTCACACCTAACCTACCGCCTTAGGCGGTGGTTTTGCTATTATAATAAAAAAAAAGCGAAGTTTAAAATCCAAACTTCGCTTTTTTTATTTAGCCTTTCACGTCAATTCTATACCGATTTTACGTATTCGGGAGGATCTTTTTTAAATAGAGAGCCGAAGATCAGCGACAAGATAAAAATGAACAATACCGAGATCACTACTCCTGTAATGCTGCTCGCTATGGTCGACTGCTTCTGGCTGTCGAAGTCTTTCTTCATATTACCGGTGGAAGCATCAATTTCCTGCTGACTGGCATGCCTTTGTTTCATGATAGATGCCTTTGCACTTATAGCAGCGGCCTGTGTTTTCTGAACACTGTCGGGTTCTATAAACCTGTTAAAAGCAACATCTCTCACCGCAAACTGAATAACGTAGGCTACCAGGAACATAATGAATATTCCGGTTGTAGCTTGCTTGAACGTCCAGTAACCGCCAATTTTCTTGCGTGAGTCGAAACAAAAGAATACCACGGCGAAAATTGGCAGGAAGATAGAAAAGAATACAGGCGCGGCCACAAAAAGCACCGGCGACTGGTTACCCGATGTTACAAAATAATACGAAATTATGCTGAGCGCCGTGATGATGACACCCAGGAACACGCCTTTTTTTATACCGTTGGTTTTTATTTGCTGATCAATATCGTTCATTAATTTAATGGGGGTTTTATTTAAAGCTGATCAACGTTTCCAATACGGCCATGTCGAATTGGGCGTCGATAGCGTTTCTGGCTATTTCACTTTTCTTATCGTCGGAAGGGTCGGTATCCTGGAAGAAACACATAATAGGATAGAACAATTCTTTCAGTTCCGAATCTTCGGGAAGCTGACCCGCAACTTTGCTAATCTCTGATTCCGGGCTTTCCATCAGGATCTGGTTAGCTATAACCGGCTCGTAAATGCGGTACTCGTCCTGGAACTCATCTTCATCGACCAATAAAAATTCTTTCAGATAGTCTTCAAGGCCCGGCTCAATTTCTTCGTCTTCGCACTCGTTCAGATAAAGCAGCAAGTTTAGAAGCTCGGTGCCTCTGTCGAGGGTTTCTTCTTCGATGGCTTCCCATTCTGGTGAATCGAGGTAATCTTCTTCCAGTTTCTTTACGTCGGCGCTGAAAAAGTTAACCATCAGCAGGTCGAAGAATACTTCGCGAAGGCTTTCCAGCTGCGGGTAATCGTCGAATACCTCATCCAGCATATCAACTTTACTTAAAAAGTCTTCCTCCGAGTTGAAAACTTCGGTGATCACTTTAATAAAAGGTTCAGCGTTAAAGCTGCTATATTGGGAGAAAGCGGTGAGAGAGGCCCCTATCGCTGATTCTACTTTCGGATCTATCATAAAATTATTGTTTAAACAGGTGATTGTTGTTACAGGTTAACAATACTTTGCCTTTTAAGTTCTGACCGATGAACGGAGAATTATAAGACTTAGACTTGTTGTTTTGTTTAGTGTAGTCCCAGGTTGCATCCGGATCGAATACAACCAGGTTAGCATCCTGTCCTTCAGCTATCGATGCCACTTCAACGTTTAATATTTCGCGAGGGCTGATCGAAAGCTTTTCAATAATAAGCTCAGGGTCTAAACCTGCTTGCAATGCTAATGACAATGCGGTTTGCAGTCCTATCATACCATATTCCGCCACCTCAAGTTCCACATTTTTAAATTCCACTTCGTGCGGGGTATGCTGTGATACGATGGCGTCGATGGTGCCATCCTTCAAACCTTTCAGTAAAGCATTTACATCATCGCGCGTGCGCAATGGCGGCTTCACTTTATAAAGACTGTCGAAGCCCGTAAGAGCTTCATCGGTCAGTACAAGGTGATGAGCGGCAACATCGCAGGTTACTTCGAGCCCTTTACGTTTAGCTTCGCGAATCAGCTCTACCGATCGGGTGGTAGATATAGTAGTGAAATGTATTTTGGAACCGGTGTATTCAGCGAGGTAAAGATCACGGGCTATCATCAGCTCTTCAGCCAATGGAGGGATGCCTTTCATACCCAGCAAGGTACTGATCTCGCCTTCGTTAACCTTTGCTTTCCCGGCTATGGCTGTATCTTCGGGATACGAAAACACCATCGCATCAAATCCTTGCGCATATAGTAAAGCACGTTCCATTAAACCGGCGTCCTGCACGGGGCGGTTGCCATCGGTAAAGGCTTTGGCGCCGCTGCAAAACATGTCGTACATTTCGGCAAGGTCTCTTCCTTCGCGCTTGTGCGAGATGGCGCCTAATGGATACACATCTACGAGGTTCCTTTTGGCGCGATTCATCAGGTATTCAATTTCGGCCTTTGAATGTACCGGAGGTATGGTGTTAGGCATTAAAGCTATCCCGGTAAAACCACCGGCTGCAGCAGCAGCTGTTCCGGTGTGCAGGTCTTCCTTCGTTTCAAGGCCAAGTTCGCCGATATTGCAGTTCAGATCAAAAAAACCGGGCGACACATATTTACCATCAGCTTCAAATATTTCTGTATCTGCCTCAATACCGGCGCCTATCTTACTTATTATTCCCTTTTCGATTAAAATATCAACCGTCTGTTTGTTAAATGGTGAATTGGGGTCGAGGATAGTTGCGGATTTAATAAGCAAATTCATTTACTATGCTTTAAAAGGTGGGTTTTAGTCCATTAAACCGGCTGCCGGGTGATGCGCTGTTCGGTTTTGTAGAACCGGATCAGCAGTATTTCGGCTGCCAGAAAAATCAATGCCAAAATTATACAAAGTTTCCATAATTGTAAGCCGAAATTTGCTTCCGTTACATTCCCCTTTAACGATGCGCTGGCACTTTCCAATATTCCGGCGTTATGCGGCACCAGTTTGGCAAGTTCGTTATTGGTGAGGTAACTCAGATCGGATTCGCTCCGGTTATCATTAAATGCAAGCACGGCCACTATACTATCGGCTTTTTTTAGATCATATATACCGGTTTCGTGCAGTTGATCGGCTATATAAAGCGTAGTACTTCCCTCCTGCTGCCGGGCATCGGGAATGATGCCTTGTGTGCCTTTTATCAGCTTTAACAATTGTTTTTCGTTAGTTTGAACCGGCGGGATCTCAATGCTTTCATCTTTCCCAACGGTATAAAACAAGGGCTGATCATGACCGCTCAAGAGCGCGATCCTGAACATGGCAGGCACAAATAGTGCGTGAACCTGCAAATTGCTGAAAGACTCATTTAAGGCTACTGCCGAAACATACACCTTTCCTTTGCCGCTCGCATATCCGGCCCAGAATATTTTATTACCGGGCAGCGTCATCAGGTTTTCAGCACGATTTCCGCTTGCAGAACTGAGCTGGTAATATTTTTTTACATGCGGCAGGTCGGGATTTTGCGGGAAGCTTTCGAAAATACCCTTAAACACCTGATTTTGCAGGTTAATAGCAGAAACTTTAGTGTCCTCAACCATTAGCTTTTCCGGATAAGCTGCACTTAACGATTGTAACAGCGAATGATAGCTGTTCAGGTCGGCATCTTCCGGAGGAAACACCATTAAATTGCCGCCTTTGCTTACATAGGCTTTAAGTTGTTGTGAAAGGCCTGTCGAAATTGCGTTGACATCGCTTAAAATTATTAGCGGGTAAGTATTCAATGACGCGTAATCGACGTTACCATCCGGTACACGCTTCGCAGCGAAAAAAGGATCGGCTGCAAATACTGCCTTCAGGTATGAGTTAGCTGTACCACCATCTATCAATAAAACCGGCATCTGCTGCGCTGCGTTAAAGGCGAAATAGAACTTATTATCGAAGGTGACCGGGTTATCCTGCAATGTTAGTTCAGCGCGCTGCCATCCTGCCTTTAAGCCGGAAAAGGCTAACGTATCAAACTGAACAGAACGTGGTTTTACGGTATAGCTGCCCAGTGCCTTTTGTTCGCCGTTTATTACCAGTTTCAGCGGAATCTTTTCTGCGGCTTCATTAGCATAATTATGCAGCCTTACCACCAGCTTTTCGCTTTCCCCCGGCCGATGGATAGCGCTTAATAATGCAACGGAATCAACCGCGACATTAGGTAAGCTGTTGGCCTTCAGTTGCACCAGCGTTACCTTAATGCCGGTATCAGCCTTAACAGGCTGCGTGCTTTCGAGATTCTTTTGAAAATCGGAAATGATATAGATCGACCGTACGCCATTGTGATGCATTTCCAGCAGATTCTGCTGCCGGGCGATGATCTGCTGCAAGGTGCGGCTTTGCGGACCGATCTTTACCGCGTCGACCGCATCGTTAAACTCGTCACGGGTAAGCAACCGCTGATGTTTTCCTTCAAAATCCTGCGTAAGCAATTGAAAGTTATCGTTCACTCCATAAGCCGAAGCTATTTCTTTTGCCCTGCGACGGGCCTCATCAAGCAAAGTACCCTCACGGTTAAGGGTTTGCATGGAATAGGAATTATCTACAAAAATGCTGACCACCTGCTGCTTGCCTGCGTTCACCGCGTTTTTGCCGGGAATAAAAGGGCGGGCAAAGGCGAAAACCAGGAAGGCCAGCGCTAAGAGCCGTGACGCCAGTATTAAACGTTCTTTCAGGTTACGCCGATGGGATTGCTGCTGCTGTACATCCTTCAGAAACTGCACATTGCTGAAATAAACCTTTTGATATCTCCTGAAATTGAACAGGTGCACCAGAACCGGGATGGCCAATGTGAGCAATGCAAATAAAAAGGCAGGATATAAAAAATGCATAGTGTGCCGGTGTGCCGTTTACAAATGTGCAAATTAAAGCGCAGAAGCAGGAATGATAGCCACAAAATATTAATCCTCCCCGCTCCTCCCCTAAATTCCGCGCTGCTGTACTTTATCTTTTAAGTTGATGACGGATTTTGTTGCTTTGGTTATATATTTAGTTAAAAGAACGTTTGGACAAGAAATTTCATATACCGCTTTACTGGAAATGCCAGCTCACCGGGTGGACCGTGGCGGCCCTATATTGGGAGTACCACGCCATGACCGGAGGCCATTTCATTTGGTTACTTGGCGTATTGCATTTTCTCGGCGATATTGTTATTTGTATTTCACTCACACATCTCTATCGCAACTTTGCTTTAAAACATCGCTTTCAAAACCTGGGCCTTACGCCGTTACTCAAACGTATTATTCCGGCTGCATTGCTGCTGGGCATTGCTTACACATTTATCATCTTAATCAAATTATACCTGTTCCTGGTGTGGTTTGAACCTCAGCTTGCTATCAGTTTCCGCGATTTTTACAATACCAACGCTCAAACGGTGTTTATAGGCGGCGTAAGGCTGATGTCGATCTGGCTGCTGGCTTACCACATGTACCAGTATGCGCAGCGCGAGATCAGGGCGGACAAGGAATATGCCCGGTTGGAGATCATTACCCGTGAGGTGCAGCTGAATAACCTTACGGCGCAGCTTAACCCGCATTTCCTGTTCAATTCTTTAAATAATATTAAGGCGCTGGTTTTGGAAAATCCCGCCTCGGCGCGCCGGGCGATAGATCTGTTGTCTGAATTATTACGAAACAACTTGTATAGTGGTGATATTAAACTGGTTGCCCTGAAAGATGAATTGAGTTTGGTTAACGATTATCTCGAACTTGAAAAACTAAGGTTTGAAGAGCGGCTTAAGTTTACTATTGATGTGGTCGAAGATATGCCGGCGATATTTATTCCGAGGTTAAGCATTCAAACATTGGTGGAGAATGCCATTAAGCACGGCATTGCCAAACTGAAAGCCGGCGGATTGATCACTATTAAAGCGGAACAGGTTGTGAACGGAGTGAAATTGACCGTTCAGAATCCGGGTGATCTGAATATGCCTGAGGCCGAAAACGGTGTAGGGCTTAAAAACCTGAAGGAGCGGCTCATACTGCAATATGGCGATAAGGCAAGTTTTGACATTTCGGGCCGCTTGCAGGAGACAGTCCTGGCAACGATGATCATTCCATTCACATGAAAAAGTTAACCGCCATAATTGTCGATGACGAGCGCAATGCCCGCGAGGAGATCAAGAAGCTGCTTGAAGGCTATATTTTTATCCAGGTTGTTGGCGAGGCGCCGAATGCTGATGAGGCCAGAGAAATGATCGAACAAAAACAACCCGACCTGTTGTTTCTTGATATCCAGATGCCGGAAAAGTCGGGATTTGACCTGCTGGAAGAACTGGATAAGGTGCCGCAGGTGATCTTCACCACCGCTTACGATCAATACGCTGTTAAAGCCTTTGAAGTAAGCGCGCTGGATTACCTGATGAAACCTATCCGCGAGGAACGTTTTGCAAAAGCGATGGAGCAGCTCAAAAGCAAATTAGGCAGTGCTGACGATGACCGGATCTTTGTTAAGGACAGGAACCAATACCATTTCATCAGTTGGGCGAAGGTGCATTTGATCGAGTCGATGGATAATTATGCACGGTTGTATTTTGATGATCAAAACGTATTTCTGAAAAGCTCATTAAATATACTGGAACAAAAACTTGATGAACGCGCCTTTTTTAGGATCAACAGGGCGCAGATCGTCAATTTAAAATTTATAGAAAAAATCACCTCGTTGGCCGATGGCCGGCTGAAGCTGCTCTTAAAAACAGGCAATCAACTGGAAGCTTCGGAACGGCAATCCGTAAAACTAAAAAGGTTGATGAAACATTAGATCAAACTAAAGTCTTAATTTAATTACCATGAACAGAAAATTCTGTATGGCATTGCTATGCCTTATTTTACCCCTATTGTGCGGCGCGCAACAGGTTCATTTACCAAACATTGATATTGATGATAATACCGCGACAGCTAAACAGATGGCTATTTTAGCTAAAGAAGTGATTGGGAATTACGGTCATCAGGACGATGAAAAAACATATCAGAATAATACGCTACGGCTACAGCTTGTTGCAGGCGAATATGCAGAAGCGATAACCACCATTGATAAATTGAGAAGCATTGCTAAAACAGATGGTACCAACTATCCGGACTTGCTTTATGTTCAATATGAGCTATTCGCTCAGGCAAAACTTAAACAGCAAACGGCGAATGAGGATTTTAAAACTGCATTTAAGCCGGGATTTAGAACGCTGTTTTCGAAGCTGGATGAAAAAACGGCGCTGTATATCGCCACTGCCTTTTTATCGCGCACCGGTGTCGCCGATTTAACAGACGGCTTTAACAAGCAATACCAATCGCTCAGCAAAAAGGATAGCATCCCGGTAGCTGACGCCCTGCTCTTATGCAGAAATTATATTTTAGCCAGCGTCTATGAAAACGTAGAACCACCGGCAAGGCAATTATTGAAGGCCGATGATGACCGCCGTTATATTATACAGGACAGCGTTTTGATAAAAGGAAAGGGCGGAGCAATCCTTTCGGCTACAGTTGTGCGAAAAAGAGGGATCACTTCGCGACAGCCCGCGGTATTGTTCTTTTTCATCTATTCAAATCCCGACAGGATCTTATATGAGGCAAAAAATGCGGCCGCTTATGGCTATGTAGGCGTAGTTGCCGATACCAGGGGTAAGCGGCTAAGCCCCAACCCTATTGAGCCTTATGAGCATGAAACAGAAGATGTGAATACCGTTATTGACTGGATAAGCAAACAAGCGTGGAGCAATGGTAAGGTGGGCATGTATGGCGGCAGTTACTCCGGCTATGCGCAGTGGGCGGCTACCAAGCATCTGCATCCGGCTTTAAAAACGATTGTGCCGTATGTGGCCGCCATCCCCGGTCAGGGCTTACCGATGGAAAACAACGTTTTTTTAACTGCAAATTACCAGTGGGCTTTTTATGTAACCAATAACAAATATGTTGACGACAAAGTGAATGATGATAACGCACGCTGGGACAGGCTGCGCAATAACTGGTATGAAAGCGGCGCTGCCTTTAACAAGATAGACAGCGTGGACGGCACGGCAAACCCCTGGCTACAGAAATGGCTGAAACATCCTTCGTATGATAAATACTGGCAGGCAATGGTACCTTATCAAACCGACTTTGCAAAGATCAATATCCCGGTATTAACTTTTGAGGGTTATTACGACGACGGACAGATCTCGGGGTTAAGTTACCTGATAGATCATTATAAATACAATCCGAAGGCGAATCATTATCTCATCATAGGCCCTTATGATCATTTCGGTACGCAGCATGGCGGTGATGCCATGTTAAGGGATTACCAGGTTGATCCTGTAGCGCTGATCAGCACAAGGGACCTTACTTTTCAATGGATGGATTACATTCTTAAAGGCGGGAAGAAACCGGCGATCCTGAAAGACAGGATCAATTATGAAGTGATGGGCGCCAACACATGGAAACATGCACCTTCGATAGCTAAGATGGCCAACCAGACATTGAAATTGTATTTGAGCGAAGTAAAACCGGATAGCAACTATCAGTTATCACCGGTAAAACCGATAAAAAAGGCTTCGATATATCAGGAAGTTAATTTAGCCGATCGCAAAACAAGCAACAACGATTATTACCCCTACCCGATCATTAAAAAACAACTCGACCGGAGTAATGGCCTGTTCTTTATCAGTAAACCCTTTGATAAGCCGGTAGAGGTCAATGGCATGTTCAGCGGAGAACTGAAGGCTACTATCAACAAAAAAGATATGGACATCGGCGTGGTGCTGTACGAGGTAATGCCTAATGGCGACTGCTTTGAGCTGTCTTATTTTCTTGGACGGGCCAGCTACACAAAGGATAATTCACAAAGGCATTTGTTGCATCCCGGTGTTGAAGAGACTATCCCTTTTTCAAAAACGCGCCTGGTGAGCCGGCAACTGGCTAAAGGCAGCCGGTTACTGGTGGTGCTGAACATCGATAAGAATCCTTTTGCCCAGATCAATTATGGCACCGGTAAAGATGTAAGCGATGAAACGATAAAGGACGCGAAGGAACCTTTGAAGATCAAATGGAGTAACCAGAGTTTTATCGATGTGCCCGTAATGATGAAGTGAGGACCGGGCTACTTGCAATACACCATTTTATTTGAGTTACACTGCTTATTTCGTACTTTTGTATTAATTCCCTTTGCGATTTCCGTAAACAAAAAACCAGTACGATTTTTCCAATTTCAAACGACGAAATAGCTGTTTTTCTATTTAGATTATCTTAACTATTTGATAATCAATTATTAAATATCAAAACACAATAAAAAACGGGACGGTCTACCGCCGTTTAGGGTGTTCCACTGCTAAAAATGGGCATGCCCTAAACACGGTTTAGCGTGTTCCATCGTGTAAAATGGCTACACCCTAAATGCCGTTTAGGGTGTTCCAGAGTATAAAATGGGTACGCCCTAAACACAGTTTAGGATGTTCCATGCATTAAAAAGAAACGACCTGATATGCTTTAGGTCGTTTCAAAGATTAATTATCATTATCACTGCTGCGGTGGCGGCGTTTTTTCTTCTTTTTGTGCGTTTCCTCCTTGTGTTTGGTCGTTTTTTTAGAAGTTGTTTCCTTCTTGTCGGTCGAAACAGCTTTAGCAGGTTCTGTTGTTGTGTTTTTAACGTTTGTTGAATCCTTGCTTAATTGTTTAATGGTGAACTCGTTTCCACGCAGACCGTATTCAAACTGGCGTTTCGCACCGGTCGGTTTTGCATCCTTTGTGTTGCCGTCGTAAATGGGAAACTCGCGGATCAGCTTACCGTCTTTGATATAAAAATTATCACTGCCCCTGTACCCTGCACGCTGGGATTTGGAGAGTCGTGGGAAGTCTAATTTATTCGCTTTGCCGTTGGTGAACTCAAAGGCATAGATATTGACATAGTTATTGGTATCCCTACTTTTGGCCTGGATCAAGATCTCCGGATTACCATCAAGATCCATGTCAGAGTTGTAAGCATCGACAATATCGCCGTCAAGATCGCCGGTAGTGGTGGTATATTTAGACGCAGCCGAATCGGAATGTAATATTTCGAACGCTCCGGCAGTTTTTTCACCGCGTCCCCAGCTTAATATATCATAGTCCTGCCCCGGCGAAACCTCAATCAACTCATGGTACCGGAACGGCGCCATGATAACCGGCTTTTTAGGAGCCGCAACAGTTGTTTGAGGTTTCTTATCTTCCGAACATCCGGCCACGAACAAGCCGCAAATCAACAACAAAAAACAATAACGATAGCTTAGATTCATCTTAATTGTACATCATATCCGGCGTAACTTCACCTTTTGGCTTATCCGGCGTTGTCATAAATACCTTTAAATTCCCATTGCTTGCAGCGTCGAAATATTTTATAGTGATCTTATGATATCCTTTTTGCAGCGGCACGGTTCCACCCTGGTCATATACGCTGTGTTTACCGTCGTTATCAACAACCGGCTGATCGTCAACCAATAATGCCGAGCCATTTGCCGAAGCGGTCGAAAAGCCGTAAACACCATCAGTATCAATACGAAATAATCCGGTATATATTACACCGTAGCCCTTTATGTTTTTCCTGAACGCCGAGGTATTAAAGCTGGTTACCACACCACTGTCGATAACGGCAGTTGATGTATTCAGCTGACTAACGCTGGTAAATTCGCCGCTGTAAAGTTTATACTTCAAACCTTTATTGGTATTCTGACCGTTAATTGCCGGCAGCGGCGCTTTGTTGTACATGATGGCCCGTGTTACCTGGCTGCGCTTGCCCGATGGTGTGATCACTATGGTTTTCAACTCCCGGTATTGATCAACAGGCACATCATAGGTCATCGGGTGAGTGTATTCCATGTCGGTCTCACGCGGGGTATAGCCGTCAATGGTGTAATAAACTTTGGCGCCTTCAACCGGACTTTTCAGATCGACTACCAGCTTATCGCCAAACATAGTAGTGTCTTTTGTACCGATAGCTTCGGGCACACGGTAATTGAAGCCATTTTTATCGAACCAGGCTAAATGACCCGGTAAACGGGTATTGGCGAAATCATTATAATTCTTATTGGCAAGCGGTGTCCAGGTTAATTCTGCGAGTGCGAGGATCCGCGGCAGGATCATGTATTCCACTTTACTTTCAGTTGGAATGTATTCGGTCCATAGATTTGCCTGTGCGCCGAGGATATATTTTTGCTGATCGGCTGTGAGTTCATCCGGTGTCGGGTTGTAGCGGTAGATCCGGCTCAACGGGTCGTAGCCGCCAATGCTTAACGGTTCAAGGTTCGATTTACCCTGCTGCTGGTCGATGTACAAACCGCCGCTTCCGGGGGTCATCACCACATCATGACCTTGTTTGGCAGCCGCAATACCGCCGGTCTCGCCGCGCCAGCTCATTACCGTAGCATTTGGAGATAAGCCACCTTCGAGGATCTCGTCCCAGCCAATCATCCTGCGGCCTTTGGAATTGATAAACGTCTCCATCCGCTTGATGAAATAACTTTGCAGTTTATCTTCCTTTGACGACTCTTTGTCATCAACCAGACCAAGCTTTTTGATCAGGTCCTGGCAAAATTGTGATTTCTTCCAGGCATCCTTTGGAACCTCATCGCCACCAACGTGAATATATTTTCCGGGGAAAAGCGCCATCACCTCTGTAAGTACGTCCTGTAAAAAGGCAAAGGTTTTGTCTGATGGTTCATAAATATTATGAAACACGCCCCAGGTTTCGGCTACCTTATAAGTAGTTAACGACGGATCGCAGCTAAATTCAGGATAAGCCGCCAGTACCGCCTCAGAATGACCCGGCATTTCTATTTCAGGAACAATGTTGATGTACCTGTCGGCTGCATATTTAACTACGTCGCGAATTTCATCCTGTGTATAATAGCCGCCGTAAGGGGTATTATCAAATTGCTGTGGTGTGCGGTCGCGGTAATTGCCGATAACTGTTTGGGCACGACGACTGCTGATTTGCGTCAGTTTCGGGTATTTCTTTATTTCGATGCGCCAGCCCTGGTCATCAGTTAAATGCCAGTGGAAGTTGTTCAACTTATAAGCGGCCATCAGGTCGATATATTTCTTAACAAATGTTGCCGGAAAGAAATGGCGGGCCACGTCAAGCATCAAACCGCGATAGCCAAAACGCGGATAATCATTAATCTGCGCGCATGGAATTTTCGCAACGGCGCCTTTATCTATCGGGATCAATTGGATCAGCGATTGAACACCGTAAAAAAGACCGGCACCTTTACCAACTATGGTAATTTTAGCCGGTGTAATGGTCAGGGTGTAACCGCCTGCAGGAAGTGTCGCCGCTCCCTTCGAGGTAAGTACAACGCTGTTTGGTGCCGCCGCTGTATTTGGTTTTAATTTGATCTTTAAATGTGCATCGTTCTGCAGGTAGTTCTTTAAAAACACAACCGCCTTATTGTTCACGCTATCGGCTAACAGCACTGTTTCCTGACTCAGCACAAATTCCCCTGCCGATTTTTTAACAGAAACAGGCGCCGGGATAATGCCCATATTAGGATCAGCATCCTGGGCATTGGCAAAGCCCGTGGAAAACGCCGCAAAAACGCATAGCGATAGAAAGATCTTTTTATACATACGGTAAATTTTATTGGTTCAGAGATTGAGGTGGTGAATATAGCAGAATTTAAAAAAAACTGCCAATACAAGGCAGAAAAATTGTATTTAATACAAATAAAAAAGCCACCCTTATTTGGGGCGGCTCTTAGATTATTTTTTTTCTGCCTGAGGTGTGGCCTCTGCCGGTTTTGACTTTTTAAGATCATGAGGCCTTTTTTTACCATACGAGCCTATGGCAATTTTTCCTTTTCGTGTTTTTTTATCGCCTTTTCCCATAGTTTTAAGATTTACTGGTTATTAACATAATTGACACACTGTTTGTTTAAATGAAGATAAGGAAAATGATCCATTATATATACACTTCGCAAACACGGAGATTCTCTTCATTATTTATATTTAGTTTTGCTTCCAGCTAACAATGCATCCGCTTATACAACATATCCAAAAAATTACCGTGAGCGCCGATGTCGGAGATGATGCCGTGCTGCCCTTTTTTGAGACAAAGATCTTTAAGAAGAAGAGCATCCTGCAGGAGGAAGACAAACGTTGTTCGTCGTATTTTTTTGTGGTGAGAGGATGCCTCCGCTTGTATTTTATAGACCGAAATGGCGCGGAACAAACACTGCAGTTCGCATTGGAGAATTGGTGGATGACGGATTTAGACGCTTTTCGGTCGGGACGAAATTCGGCATATACCATTCAGGCGATGGAAGAAACAGAAGTGCTGGCCATCAGCGCTGCCAATTATGAACTGTTACTGGCGAAATCGCCAACAATTGAGCACTATTTCCGGTTGGTATATGAACGTGCGTATGCCGCGTCATTGCTTCGTATCCGGATGATCTCGAGGATGCCCAAGGATGAATTTTACGACTTATTTCAATCCAAATACCCCGACTTTCTTCAACGCATCCCGCAAAAGGTACTGGCCTCATTTTTAGGCTTTACACCCGAGTACCTGAGCGAACTGCGAAAGAAAAAATCAAAAAAAAGTAATTAATGACCGATCAGCTGTACCGCCACATTCAGAAACTCGTACCTGCTTTTACTGTACCGCAGCAGGTGTTATTGCCGTTCTTTCAAACCAGATCGTTCAAAAAAGAGGAGCTGCTTTTAAAAGAAACGGACGTTTGCGACACCATTTATTTTGTCAACACCGGTTGCCTATACCTTTTTTATGAAGATGCCGATGGAAAACAGGTGATCCATTTTGCGCTGGAGAACTGGTGGATAACAGATTATAAGACCTTTCCCGATAGTAAACCTGCTGTTTATTCCATCGCAGCAATGGAGGATTCGGAAATCACTTCTATGAGCAGGGAGAATTATGAAACGCTTCTGCTACAATATCCTTTGCTGGCCCTGTATTTCAATAAAATTCATGAACGGGCTTATGGGGCGGCATTATATAAACAGAAAACGTTCGCTACTGTCTCAAAAAAAGATTTTTACTGGTATTTCAGGAGTAACTATCCTGAATTAATAAAAAGGATTCCTCATGATGTTTTTGCCTCTTATATGAGTGTTTCGCCCGAAACATTGAAAATAATTGAGCGTGAATATGTTTCTTAAACCAGCTTAAGTTTTCCCGGCGCTACTGTTTCCATCTTTGTATCAAGCAAACCAAATAATTAAAAAGATGAAAATAGTAGTTATCGGCGGAACCGGCCTTATTGGTAGTCAATTAGTTAATCAACTTCAGCAGCATACCGAACACGAAGTAATTGCTGCCTCACCCAACAGCGGCGTAAACACCATTACCGGCGAGGGTTTAAATGAAGTATTACAGGGTGCGCATACTGTAGTAGATGTGTCGAACGCACCATCGTGGGAAGATGATGCGGTAATGAATTTCTTCAAAACCTCTAACGAAAACCTGGCGGCGGCCGAAAAGAAGGCAGGCGTGCAGCATCATGTGGCTTTGTCGGTAGTAGGTACGAAAAAATTGCAGGCCAGCGGTTATTTCCGTGCAAAACAAGTACAGGAAGACATGATCACAGCGGCAGGCATTCCTTTTACCATAGTTCATGCCACACAGTTCTTTGAATTTGCCGGCGGCATTCTTCAAATGGGCATAGTTGACGGAAAAGTCTTACTTCCCGATGCCAACATTCAGCCAATTGCCAGCAAGGATGTAGCGCTTTTTATGGCAGAAACAGCAGTTGCGAAACCAGCCAATAAGATCCTCGAAATTGGCGGACCTGAAAAATTCGATATGACGGCGTGGATCAAACAATATGCGCAGGCAACCCATAAAAATTATGAAATAACACCGGATGCTAATGCACTGTATTCAGGCGCGCCTATTTCGGGCGATACCCTGGCACCCGAGCATCCTGTGTTCCTGGGCAAAACAAAATATGCCGGCTGGATCGCGATCCCTGAAAATCAACGATAATAAAACCAGAATGTTCCTACAGGCAGCTTATTTGCAAAAGTAAGCTGCTTTTTATCCCCCTTTACCTACGCCTGCATTTTAAGACTTAACGGATTGGGGTAATTATCGCTTTGGTCTTCGGCTACATTATCAAGGCATTTAAAATCTTTTTCAATAAGCAGGTGCATCTGCCCGCTGTTGTTCTCAAATCCAACCCGGTCTGTAGCCGTCCATTCGTCAGCCATAGAAAAAGGCATATACACAGTTATAGTATTATCGCTGAAACCGGCGGTTAAAATTTCGGCCGCTGTGCGCTTTAGTGCATATTTAAATACCTGTGTACCAAAATTACTCGTTTCTTCGAGGTAGCCATCCCGGCCGAAGTTTTCTACGTCGGTTTTAGTTAAGCGGTAGCGCAATGAGTTTCCTTTGATCCTGATCTTCATAAATTAATTGTTAACGTCTACTACATCGCCTATAATAATAATAGCAGGATAAGTTAGCTGATGATTAGCGGCAATACTAACAAGATCTTTAACCTTGCCCTTAGCCGACCTTTGATTTGGTAACGATGCATGCTGGATAATAGCCGCTGGGGTATCGCCTTTACCTGCCTTATTATAGGTGACGGCAATTTCTTCCAGCTTTTTCATGCCCATATATATAACTACGGTTGCGTTGCTTTGCATTGCGCAAGCCAGGTCGGCAGATAGCCGGCCATCCTTTTTAGTGCCGGTAACCATCCACACACTTTCGCTTATAAGGCGATGCGTTAAAGGAATATCTTCCAGTCCTGATGCCTGCATACTGGTTACCCCCGGTATGTATTGGGCGGTTATGCCGTGCTGCCGTGCATAAAGAATTTCCTCAAATCCGCGCCCGAATATAAAAGGGTCGCCGCCTTTCAGCCTTACTACATTGCCTTTGGCAAACGCATACTCCTTTATTAGTTCGTGAATAGTTTCCTGCGGGGTGTAATCACCATAAGGCTGCTTGCCGACGTACACTTTTTCGCAATCATCGCGGCTGATTGCCAATAATTCTTTATTAGCAAGATTGTCGTATAATATAACATTTGCCTGCTGTAATATCTTATATCCCTTCATTGTAATCAGTTCCGGATCGCCTGGACCCGCACCGAGCACAAAAAGTTCGGGGTTTTGTGTTATTTTTTTCATATTTTGAATTTTATCTCAAAAAAATCAAGTTGCAAGTCATTTTATTAGCATTAATTTTAATTATTTATAAATAAATCCATTTCAAACCATTAAATTAATGACATAAATTATATTTATATGGCTAATTTATAAAAATACATCCTAATAATTATGACTAATTTAATAAAAAAAGCAATTAAATTTTTATTTAATGATTTTTAAAGCTATAATTGTGGTATAAAATGAAATCAAGGTCGCATTTGACTCATTTTAGTTTAAAATTGCTTTAACATTTAAAAAAACCGACATGTCAAAACCAACCATCATTGTTGTTGGCAACGGTATGGTAGGTTATAAGT
>DATCQV010000215.1:0-18007 GCA_036569325.1 Mucilaginibacter sp.
CTACCATCAATGTTAGCCTGCTTGCCGATGCCAAAACCCTGAAAGACGTAGTAGTTATTGGCTACGGTACCGCCAGCAAAAGGGAAGTAACCGGCTCTATCACTACCGTAAAATCAGAGGATTTTAACGTGGGCGTTTTAACTACCCCTGCCGAGTTACTGCAAGGCAAGGTAGCCGGTTTGAACGTAACCAAAAGCGGCGACCCTAACCAGGCGCCATCTGTTGTTTTGCGTGGCCCTTCAACCATCCGTACCACAGGCGGCGCACAGGAGCCATTTTACGTGATCGACGGCGTTCCCGGCGCTTCGATCGACCTGCTTGCTCCTGCTGATATCGAGTCTATCGACGTGCTGAAAGACGCATCGGCAACCGCTATTTACGGTTCGCGTGCGGCAAACGGTGTAATCATTGTTACCACCCGTAAATCAAAACCGGGGCAGGCACGATTGGCTTACAACTCTTACGTATCGATGGAAAAAGTATCGAAACAGATCGATATGCTTACCGGCGATCAGTTGCGCCAATACCTGAAACAATACAACCAGACGCTTATCCCCGATCTGAACGACGACGGATCGAACACCAACTGGCAAAACCTGGTGGAAAGAACCGGTTATTCAACCAATCACAACCTTTCTTTCAGCGGTGCTACCAAATCATCTGATTATGGTGCAAGCGTTAACTACATGCTGAACAACGGGATCCTGAAAAACACCTCGTTGGAGCGTACCATCCTGAAAGGATACATGAATCAGCGTTTCTTTAACGACCGCCTGAAATTGGGCCTTACCTTAACCAATAGTCACAGTTTGGATCATGACATTGTTCAATCGTCTATCCTTTCAGAAATGTTGTTTTACCTGCCAACGGTAAGCCCATACAACGCCGACGGTTCATACAAAGAGTTCTATGCACGTACAGGCAGCGGTACCTTAAATCCTTTATCGCTGTTAAACAACAACTCGATATTGGTTGACGATAACAAGACCCTCATTAACGGCATTGTTCAGGCCGATCTTGCTAAAGGCTTGAAATTCACCCTAACCGGTTCAACCCAGCGCGACCAGAACAATTACAGTTCTTACTACAACAGCCAGTCGGGCTTAGCGGTAAACTTTAACGGTTTGGCTACACGCCGCGACTACCTGAATACCAGTACCGTCGTGGAGTCGTATTTTAACTATGATCACGATTTTGGCAAACACTCATTGAAATTACTGGCCGGTTACTCTTACCAGCAAGACCGCACCAACGACGGCTTTGGCGTTACCACCCAAAACTTCTCGAACGATTACCTTACCTACAACAACCTCTACCTGTCGAACCCATCTTTATTATCGCAGATCAAATTCGACAACAACCCTATATCTACCTTAAGGCTGGTTTCGTTCTACGGTCGTGTACAATATGCATTTGACGGCAAATATTTATTGCAGGCATCGTTGAGGAACGACGGTTCGTCGGCTTTCGGCACCGACAGCCGCTGGGGCTTATTCCCTGCGGTATCCGCCGGATGGCGTTTGATCGATGAGGACTTTATCAGAAGCATCCCTTTTATCAGCGACCTGAAATTAAGGGTTGGTTACGGTGTATCGGGTAACAGCGCAGGTTTCGACGCCTTTACTGCAAAACTCATCTACGGTACTCCTCCCAATGGTGGTAAGTTTTACTACAATGGTAACATCACCAACGCTATCGGCCCGGTAAGGAACGAAAACCCGAACCTGAAATGGGAATCGACAGCAACCACCAACATCGGTCTGGACTTTGGTATTTTTAAAGACCGTATTACCGGTACGGTTGATTATTATATCAAAAAAACATCAGACCTGATCTACACCTATACCGTATCAAGTACACAATACCCAACCAACAGCTATACAGCTAACGTTGGCGATATCAAGAACACCGGTATCGAGTTCAGCATCAATGCCACCCCGGTACAAACATCTGCCTTCCGCTGGAAAACCTCGTTCAACATTACCCACAACAAAAACAATATCGAAAACTTGTCGAACGCCCAGTTTGCGCTGAACTACATCCAGACTGCACAGGTTGGCGGTAAGGGCCAGTCGGGCATTTACAGCCAGATCATTCAGCCGGGTTCGCCTATCGGCACATTTACTTTATGGCACTACCTTGGCAAAAATGCAGCCGGTGTAAGTACTTATGAAAAAGCCGACGGCAGCACTACCGCCGTTCAGCCTTTAAGTACCGATGAGCGTGTAGCAGGCAACGCACAGCCAAACATCATTTACGGCTGGAGCAACTCGTTCTACTACAAAAACTTCGATCTGAGCTTTACCGTTCGCGGCGTATTGGGCAACAAGATCCTGAACGCAACCCTGGCCGGTTTGAATGACCCGACCGATTCGAAAGTTCAGAACATCCCAAGATTTACCTTAGGCGAGTCATACAGCGATATCAATGCTTACCTCGTGTCTGACCGTTTCCTGGAAAGCGGCTCCTACCTGCGTATGGATAATGCCACCCTCGGTTATACTTACAAACCCAATACCCCGCTCATCAAAAACCTGCGTTTTTACTTTAGCGGCAACAACCTGTTCGTTATCACCAAATACCGCGGTATCGACCCTGAGGTTAACATCGGCGGCTTAACCCCGGGTATCGACAATAACAACTTTTATCCGAAAACCCGCAGCCTCATTTTCGGTGTATCAGCAACATTTTAATCTACCTCAAATTAAGAAAAATGAAAAAGACACTTTTTTTAACCGCCGGTATCACCGCCCTTTTAGCCATCAGCTCCTGCCGGAAGCTTGATGTGCCGGTTGAATCGCAATACGTTAAATCAAACTTCCCAACCACCCCTGCCGATTATGCGGCACTGCTGGGAACCATGTACAGCAACCTTTCATCGCAATACGCCATCCCTTACTGGAGGATGCAGGAATTATCGACAGACGAAGCCATCTTGCCTGCCCGCGATGGTAACTTTGACGACGGTGGTCAGTACCGTCAAATGCACTACCACACCTGGACAATCGATCACCCTTACGTAAGCTCGGTATGGACCTGGGGTTTCAATGGTATCAACAACTGTAACCTGTTAACCAACCTGGTTAATGCCTCTCCATCAAGCGCAAGCGTTAAGGCATCAAGCCTGGCCGAGACCAGGACCATGCGTGCCTTGTATTATTATTTTATGATGGATATTTATGGTAACGTGCCCATCATCACCACGTTCCCGGTGAGCACTCAGCCTAAAACGGAGCAACGCGCCAAAGTATTCGCGTTTATTGAAAGCGAACTGAAGGCCGTGTTACCTCAGCTTCCCGCAAAAACCGACAAAGGTGCATCGGCAAACAACACGCTTTATTACGGCAGGCCAACCAAAGGGCTTGTTTTTGCGCTGCTGGCTAAAATGTACCTGAATGCAGGCGTGTACACCGGCACCACCAGGTATAACGACGTAGTACCAATGGCCGATAGTATTTTGAACAACAAAAACTATGTGCTTCAGCCAAAATTCCGCGATATATTTTTGCCGAACAACGGTCCGCAGATAGATGAAACGATCTTTGCGATCCCTTACGATCAGCAGATCAGCGGTAACCAGTTCACCCGTTTTGGTTTCTATCCATACCTGGCAGCAGCTTACGGTTTAAATGCATCGTTAAGTATCGCCATGAGCACCACGCCTGAGTTTTACAACCGCTTTAACCTTGCCGGCGACGTAAGGAACGCTACCTGGCTGAACGGTCCTCAATTTGTTCCTGATGGCAATGGCGGTTTCACCACTACACCGGCTTACTATCCAAACACCACTACGCAGATTGTGATCACTCCCGATCTGATCCTGGTACCGCCAAAGCCGATGGACGTAGGTAATACCACAGCATCGCAGGCAGAAGGTGTTCGTTCAATTAAATATTATCCTGACCCTGCTACTGTTCAGGCTACCCGTTTGAATGGTAACGACGTGCCTGTTTTCCGTTTGGCTGATATTATGCTGATGAAAGCCGAAGCAATATTACGCGGTGCAACAGCAACCACCGTTAATGGCGTAATGCAAACACCCGATTACCTGGTAAACCAGATCCGCGGCCGCGCCGGAGCGCCAACCGTAGCCGGTATTACCCTGGATCAACTGCTTGACGAGCGTGCCCGCGAACTTTCATGGGAAGGCTGGCGCAGGAACGACCTGATCCGTTACGGTTTGTTCGAAAAGGAATACCCGCTGCCAAACGATGTGCTGACGATGGACAAATCATCGTACAGAAGGTTGTTCCCGGTACCGGCAAGCGAGTTAAAGCTGAACCCGAATCTTAGCCAAAACACAGGTTATTAATAGCCTCCTGCACAGTTCATAATTAAATAATGTAAACATAACCGACCGGGGCACAAAGTGCCCCGGTTATTTTAATAAACTTAACCTATGAAATTATTATTCGGCGCACTGTTGTTACTGGCGTTACCGGTAATGAAAAAAGATGTGGGTGATGACAATACCCCTATCAATAAAATACAGATCATTGGCTCGCATAACAGCTATAAAAGGGCTATCGACCCAACCTTGTATAAAATAATGCTGGCTCACAACCCCGAAGTAGAGAAGATAGACTACGAGCACATTCCCCTGGCCAACCAGCTGGATATGGGCCTGCGTAACCTCGAGATCGATATTTATGCTGATGAAAAAGGCGGTAAATTTGCCCATCCGAAAGGTTTGGACATAGCGCCTAACCAACCGGCGTATGATCCGCAGGGCGAAATGAAACAGCCCGGCTTTAAGGTGTTCCACATCATCGACTACGATTACCGCAGCAATTGCGCCACGTTTAAGGATTGCCTTACGCAGCTGAAAAACTGGTCGGACGCGCACCCTGGCCATAATCCTATCTTTATTACCCTCGAGGCAAAAGACAGTATCCCCAAAGATGAACACGCCATGGTACCCGAACAGTTTACCCCAAAACTTTTTGACGAGGTAGACAGCGACCTGCTAACTTATCTCGGTAAATCACACATCATTACACCTGATGATGTTCGTGGGAATTACCAAACCCTTGACGCCGCCGCAACACATGGCAACTGGCCTACGCTGAAAGAAGCGCGCGGCAAGTTCATGTTCCTGCTGGACGATCATAAAAGCAAACGTGTTCTTTACATAGCAGGTCATCCTTCATTAAAAGGCCGCGTGATGTTTGCCTGCGCCGATGCCGGAACGCCCGAAGCAGCCATGACCATTAAGAATGATCCTAAAGACCCCGAAATACCCGAACTGGTTAAAAAAGGATACATCATCCGCACCCGCGCCGATGGCGATACCGAACAAGCCCGCGCAAATGACCGCTCTGATTTTAACGCCGCCTGCAAATCGGGCGCGCAGATCATCACTACCGATTATTATTTAAAAAGCACCCACTTTAAGTCTGACTATGTGGTTTACTTTCAAACCGGTAATAAATATTTCAGGCTGAATCCGCTTTTTCCAATAAAAGGCGAATGATTAATTATATTCCATCAGCACAAAACCCTTGCAGATTTAATATTTGCAGGGGTTTTGCGTTTTAAATAAATGCGCCTCTTACCGAAGGGATTTTACGGAAACAGTCTCTTTTTTTCCAGTAAACAGACGTATAAACACAGAATTTCATCTTAACTACAAAATGTAACTATAATATTGTTGTTATACGAAATTGATTGATATACTCAGCTAATTAAGCGGTAGTTACCAGATACGGGCATTTAACAAATACTTATTTAATAAAAACGCCGTTTATGGTTACTTAAAATTAAACTTTATGAAATTACTGGCGTTCATAATATTATCCATATTTACAAGCATCCCATGGTCTGGCGATTTCAACGCCGCGCAAAGTCAGGCCGTTAAAGAACATAAGCTTATACTCATTAATTTTTCGGGCTCGGACTGGTGCGGACCCTGTATCCGGTTGCGCAAGGAGATCCTGGAATCGTCAACCTTTGAAAATTTCGCCAGTGAACACCTTGTATTGGTGCGCGCCGATTTCCCGAGGCAAAAGAAAAACCAGCTGGATGCCGCCCAGGTAAAACGCAATGAGGCTTTAGCCGAGAAGTACAATCCTGACGGCCAGTTTCCATTCACATTATTGGTTGATGAAACTGGCAAAATATTAAAAGAGTGGGACGGGTTTCCGAATGAATCGCCCGAACAGTTTATAGCTCAAATTAATCCTTTTGTAGTTGGACGAAACTAAGCACGAGAAATGCTAAAAGTATATCGCCGGGTTTTAAAGCTGATGGGCAACCGCTTTGAAATAAGCGTTGTTGGCGCTGACGAAGCCCCGGCTGAGGCAAATATTGATGCCGCAGTTGATGAGATCCGCAGGATCGAAAAATTGCTCACTACCTTCAGCAACGATAGCCAGACCAATGCGATAAACCGTAACGCAGGAATTATTCCTGTAAAAGTAGACCAGGAGGTATTTGATCTTATAGCCAGGTGCTTAAAAATTTCGGGGCTCACGCAAGGCTCTTTCGATATTACCTATGGATCAATTGATAAAAGCCTTTGGAATTTCGATGTGAATATGACCCGCTTGCCTGACGCAGAAACAGCCCGGCAATCGGTACGGCTTATTAATTACCGGAACGTATTACTCGATGACAAAAAACGTACGGTATTTTTAAAAGAACAGGGAATGCGCATAGGGTTTGGCGGTATAGGTAAGGGCTACGCGGCCGACAGGGCAAAGTTCATTTTGCAGCAACTCGGTGTCGCCAGCGGCATTGTGAATGCTGCCGGTGATCTGATAACCTGGGGAACACAGCCCAACGGCGCTCCATGGACAGTTGCTATAGCCGATCCCGACCAGGTTATGACGCCCTTTTCAACCTTAAAGATCAGTGAGATGGCAATAGCCACTTCGGGTAACTATGAAAAATATGCCGTGATTAACGGAAAAAAGTACTCCCATACCATCGATCCCAAAACCGGATTGCCTGTTACAGGGATAAAAAGCGTAAGCATTTTATGTCCAAGCGCAGAACTTGCCGATGCATTGGCAACCCCGGTAATGGTAATGGGTGTTAAAGTGGGCCTCGATCTCATAAATCAATTACCACAAACGGCTTGTATAATTATTGATGACCATAACCAAATACACCGGTCAGATAACATTAATTTAAAATACTGATATGATAAAAAAGAAAGGTTGGGCTGGTTTGATATGCTGTACAGGCGTAGTGGTATTGGCTTCATGCAGCACCGTAAAACCATACCAAAAAAATCGTTTAAATGATGCCGAAATGGAACTATCGGCCCGTAAGTCGCAAAAATTTGAGCAAAGCTTTCAATTATACCGCGAAGGTGCTTCTGGCGCTAACGGCGGCAAGAGCGGCGGTGGTTGCGGCTGTAACTGATATTAAACCCCTATTAAATGAGAAAAATATATCTGGGCGTGCTTGCGCTCTACCTGGGAATTTTATCGTCCCATGCGCAGACAAAGCTGCCGGTAACTGATACATCAAACTATCAAACGCGTAAACTAAAGCTGGAAGAGGTGAACTTTGTCTCGGCTTATTACCATCAAAATGGTAACAACTCAGCAGTAACCGGCGGTATCGGCTCCGAAAAATTGACTGATTTTGCAAACACCATTGATCTGCAGCTGTCAAAATATAATAACGCCGGTAGAAAAAACACATTTTTGTTCGAACTTGGTATCGACCACTATACTTCAGCATCTTCTGATAAGATCGATCCATATACCGTCTCATCTGCCTCGAGCCAGGATACCCGCATCTATCCTTCGCTTAACTGGACGCAGTCGAACGATAAAACCGGAAATGCATTCGGCTTTACCGGCTCGTACTCCCACGAATTTGACTATCAATCGCTCGGAGCCGGATTTAACGTTATCAGGCTGTCGCACGACAAAAACACTCAGTTCGACTTCAAACTCCAGGCCTTCTTAGATACCTGGAAAGTAATTTTACCGGTAGAATTGCGGCCGCCGGGCTATGGATCGGGCTCCGGTCATGACAAGGACAATAGCGGCCCGGTTGATCATAAGCCCCGTAATTCTTTTAGCACATCGTTCTCTTTATCGCAGGTTATTAACAAGCGCCTGCAAGCGGCTATCATTGCCGAGCCATCCTACCAGAAAGGCTTGCTGGCAACAGACTATCAGCGCGTATATTTCGATGGCAATTTTGCTACAGGTGTTGGGCCAAACAGCGATATATTTAACGAACGGATAGAAAATTTACCCGGAAGCCGGTATAAGTTGCCGATAGCAGTGAGGATTAATTACTTTCTCGATGACCGCTTCATCATCCGTACCTTTTACCGGTATTACATGGATAACTGGGGCATTCGTGCACACACCGCTGAGATAGAAGTCCCTGTTAAAATAACCCCGTTTGCTTCTATAAGCCCCTTCTATCGCTATAGTACGCAAACCGGGACAAGGTATTTTGCTCCCTATGGCCAGCATAGCGTAACCGAACAATTTTATACAAGTGATTATGACCTCTCAACCATGCACAGCAGTTTTATTGGCTCTGGTTTAAGACTGGCCCCGCCCGGCGGCGTTTTCGGCAATCGCCACTTAAGCGCGCTGGAGCTGCGGTTTGGTCATTATATGCGTTCTATAGGTCTAAACTCAAATATCCTGACCCTGAACTTAAAGATTAAGTAGCCCGTTTTTTTTTACGTAACAGCGTTGCAGGCATTCCTTGCAACGCTGTTTTCTTTATCAGGACGCTTTGCCACCATTGATCATATCCGATGTAATACCTGCGCTGTTCTTTCGCTCTGCTAAAAAAACGCCTGCAATATGCACAGTTATAAAAGCCAGTATCAGGTACATGGTAAATTGGTGCACTTCCCTTATAGCATGAATTGCTTTAAGCGCAGGCACATCATCTTCAAATGCAAGACATAAACCTGTTATCGCCATGGTTATTATAAAAAGATAAAAAACCGCATACAGGGTTTTTACCCAAAATTCGTGACGAGCCAATTCCCTGTTCTTTTTAATTACCATGTAGTCTTTATAGGCAACCTTGATCTTTCGGATCAGTTTCTGATCGGCTACCTGCAAAAATTCCACTACCAGCCTTAATAATACCAATGCTACAATGCCGTAACCAAAATAGGTATGCAGCGCCCATACCTTATCGGTAAGCTCATGAGCTACAGACCGTGCCTGGTCGTCGGTAATGCCCGCACCGGCTTCATGCAGTTTATCTTTAATAAACGCTGCGTTTTTGCGCCCCTTTAGCAGTGTTGAATTTAACAATACAGTTAGTAAGGAGCCAGATATAACTATAGCGTTAAGCCAATGCCAAAGCCTTATTCCTGCCGGATATTTTTTTAATCTCTCCGGATGTCCTGCATCCTGGCGTGCAGGTTCTATTACTGCCATATAACCTCTTTACATTAATTCAAAAATCGTCTCCCAAAGTAATGCTAAATTTGAAGCTAACGGCAGCTATCACGCGGCTCATGCACCCATATTTCCTGTCTTCACCTCGCCGTTGCGCTTATAATTAGCAAAAATAACACCGCTTGGGGTAACTTCGCTTTCAATTAACTTGAAAGAAGCAGGTATTGTTTCGCCGCTGTATATCGATTTTCCTTTACCCAACAGTACGGGGTAAATTTTGAGCCAAAGTTCGTCTACCAGGTCATGCTTCAATAACAGCTGAACCAGCTCGCCGCTGCCCCAAACCTTAATATCGCCGCCCACTGAATTTTTGAGCTTTTTGATGTCTTCTACGCTGGTAAGGAATTCCGAATTGTTCCAGTCCGATTCCGTTAGAGTGTTCGACAATACATATTTTTTTACCTCGTTAACTCCCGGCCAGTGATCGGCATGCTGAGGCCAGTAGCCGGCAAAAATGTCAAATGTCTTTCGTCCCAACAGCATATCCGTGGGGGCCATTTGTTTCAGCATAGCCTTTCCGGTTACCTCATCGGCAAACGGTGCCGACCAGCCGCCAAACTGAAAACCGCCTGATGTATCTTCTTCCGGACCTCCTGGTGCCTGCATTACCCCGTCTAACGAGATAAAGGTTAAAACAATTATTTTTCTCATAGTAACTCTGGTTTTGTTTACCATACAAATCTCAGCAACAATAGGAGAATGTTCGTGGTGTGTTCGGGACAAATACAGGGGGCGAAGGTGACATATGAAAAAAGAAAATGCCCGGTAAAAGCCGGGCAAAAATTCTTTAGGCGGAGAGAGAGGGATTCAAACCCCCGGTACCTTGCGGTACACCTGATTTCGAATCAGGCACATTCGATCACTCTGACATCTCTCCGGTATACTTAATAAAGCGAAAAACCCGCCCGATTAAGGGAGCGCAAAGTTACGAAATCCTATCAGATTTTGAAAACAAAAATGGAAATTTTGTCTGTCAGGAATTTCGGGGGGCGGTGAGCCTATCAGGATAGCGCCATGCCGAGCAGCAAGTGATCTATCTTTTCGCCGATAGCCTTCAGCAAACCGCGGTCAAGCTCGTCCTCGTTTCGTTGAAACCACTCGTTACCACACTTAAAGAGTACGGCCTGCCCGCCATCCTCAAAAATCACCTTCCACACTTTCAGGCTTTTAAAGGTCTCCGCAATCACCCGCAGGGCTTGTTTGTAACCTTTCCACGATAATACGATCTCGTAGCTCATATTCTCTCAGATTAGATTTGAAAACAATACAAAAAAGGCAAAACAAAATTGAGCTTTCGGTTATTAATTTCCAAAGATATTTTTAAACCTTAGTTGGTAATTACAAAGCCCAAACGCTCATCCCATGGAAAATATTACACACATCATCAGCCCCGCTAAAAGCCAGATCAATATGGAGAACAGACAGGAAGTTGCTTATTGGACAGAAAAACTGGATGTTACCAAAGTAAGGCTCAAAGCAGCGGTCAATGCTGTTGGAAATGCAACAAGGGATGTGGAAGCGTATCTAAAGAAAAAATAGGATGATCCGGCCAATTCCGTTAAAAATGCGTTTTTTATTCTTTTTACTTTAAAAGAAAATCTCCTTAAATTTGATTCTCCAGCCCCTATGCCGGTCTTAACCGGCGGGGGCTGCCTGTTGGTTTACCATTGTTAATTTCTGCCCTAAAATTAAACCCATGGAAACAATACTCGTTCAGGAAAGAGATGAAAACGCCTTAGAGATGATCTCCCTCGCCCTACAGCGGGAGGGCTATAAGGTTTGCGGACTGGCCGATGCCAATGAAAATGTGCTGGAAATGATAGGGCGATATCACCCCAAACTGGTATTGCTGGATTGCTGGCTCAATCATTATTCCGGCCGGCGCATTGCCCAATGGATCAAGGCGCATTTCCCGGCGCTGCCATTAGTGGCCCTTGGCGGCGACATTGAAGTAAGCGAGCACTACCGCGAGCTGGGCTTTAACGGCTGCTTAACAAAACCGTTCGACCTGACCTTGCTGCACAGGGTTCTCCATAAAAATATCCACAGGCGCAAACGGACCGCCTGGCGCCCTACCCTCGCTTAGTTTCGGTATGAATAAGCGCGAAGAAAAAAAACACCTTAAAAAAATATGGGCAGGTATAAAGGCCTTTATGACATCCTATATAAAAACCGGTCGGCCTGAAGACCTGCATCATTTCAGGGTTCAGGTTAAAAAGCTGCGTGCCGTTTTGATCTTGTCTGACGATGCTGGCCGTCATCAAAAACTGGCAGCGCATTTCAAACCCATAAAAAAGATCTTTAAACAGGCCGGTACTATCCGTAATGCCTACATGAACCTGGAACTTGGCAGGCTGCACCAGATAAATGATGACGATTTTATTGGCGGGCAGCAGGAATTGATGCAAAAAACAAACGAAAAATTTACCGCAGAGGCCGGCAAGCATCTTGAAGAAATGAAAGAGGCTTACCGCAAGATCTGCGCAAAAATAAAACCGGTGGCCGATTTGCACATACAGCTCTTCTACCAACACCAGCTGCAGCAAATATTTGCAACAGTTAAACGCCTCAGGTTTGACGAACGCCTGCATGATTGCCGTAAACAGATCAAGATCCTTATTTACAATCACAAAATGGCGCACCATGTACCGGGTTTAGCCCTTAACGAAGCCTACCTCGACCGGGTACAATCAGCCATTGGCGACTGGCATGATAATTTCCTCACTTCACAATTATTTGCAGAAAAAGGTTTAGGAAAACCTGCTCTTTCCAACTTGCATAAACAGCAGAAAAAAATTAAAAGGCAGATCGGCAGCCTGGTTAAAGATTTTTATAACCGTGCAACAACCAACGTACAATTGCCGTTGGAACAACTGAGCTGAACGGTCAAAACCTATTTCCCCAGCACATTTGCCCGGTGCCGCAAACCCCAGGCAATCATTGGCTCCAATACCGTATTTAATGATTGGCCCGAGACCGTCAGTTCATATTCAACCTTAACCGGGACCGTAGGATAAACGCTGCGTATCACTATCCCGTTCATTTCCAGTTCCCGCAGTTCTTTTGAAAGCATGCGCGGCGTTATGTTGGGTATCTCTTTTTCCAGTTCCCTGAAGCGTTTTTTGCCATAGGTCAGGGTAGCAATAATGGGTAATTTCCATTTGCCGCTCAATACGTTCATTGTATCATTAACCGCCAGCACATATTCCGCCGAGCATTTTCTGACCATTTCCACCTGCGATCCTTCAATCATAACCGATTAATTTTCAATTCACTATACATTTTGATATCGCTATACAAAAGTATAGTAGTTACTAAAGTATAGTAAAGATAGCGGAGTTTTGCGGAAAAAGAAAAACATCATGAAAATTCTGAACATCATTACAAGCGTTGGCGGCGAAAATTCCAACAGTTTGAAACTGGGAAATGCCATCATTGATAAACTGGTAAACGCAAACCCCGAAAGCACCGTCATAACCCGGAACCTGGTCAGCTCTCCCCTTCCGCATTATGGCGAAACGCATTTGAAAACCTTATTCCTGAGGCAAGAGGACGAGCAACCGGAAGCAGCATACGTGCGTGAGCTATCTAATAAGCTGCTCGAAGAGTTGTTGCAGGCAAACGTGCTGATTATTAGTCTTCCCATGTACAACCTCGGTATTCCGTCAAGCCTCAAGGCATGGATCGACCACGTTAATATTATCGGAAAAACCTTCAGTTATGGCGAGCATGGTCCTGAAGGGCTGGTAAAAGGTAAAAAGGTATTCCTGGTTATATCCTCAGGCGGGGTTTATTCCGGCGGGCCAATGCAGGCCTATGATTTTACCGAATCGTACCTGACCACCATACTGGGCTTTATGGGCATGACCGACATAACCATTCTCCGCGTGGAGGGCACCGCAATACCCGGTTTAAAAGAAACGGCGCTCCAGCGGTCTATAGAAGAACTCGCCATTTAATGTCATCATCAGTTCACATTTTACTTGATCGGAATATTTTGTTCCGATTAAGTATTTATGTTTGGGATGATGATTCGGCTAAAATTTTAAATACCGAACTCCGGTAAGATGAAGCAGGAAGACGCCATTTTGTTGATCAGGAACGCTATCAGCAATACAAAACCCCAGCGCTGGGCCGATCTGGGCTCCGGCAGCGGAACATTTACCCTGGCACTTAATGCAATTTTACCGGCAGGGTCACAGATCATCGCAGTTGATCAGCGAACTCAAAATCTTCCTGTAGAGTTCATCAAGGCTGATTTTGAAAAAGACGAACTGCCGCTTACCGGCCTTGATGGTATCCTGATGGCCAATTCCATTCATTATATCCGCGATAAAGAGCGGCTCATCAAAAAACTCGAAGCTTATTTCGTAAACCAGCCAACTTTTTTAATAGTAGAATACGAAACCACGCGGGTAAATCCGTGGGTTCCCTATCCTATCAGCTTTCATAATTTAAACAACCTGTTTTCGGACCTGGGCTACCATAACATTCCCAGACTTGGCGAAATCCCATCCCGTTTCGGCGGAGACATGTATGCGGCGCTTATCCGGTAGCTCAAGCTGTCCTGCAAAATGCGAAAGCCCGAATTTTTATTTTCAGGCTTTTTGCAGCTGATCATTTAAACTCAATGAAGGGGCGCGGCCTTGGGCGCCGGTTTTGATCCAAATATCCTGAAGCTGATAATGGCCAGTATCCATACCCCAATGGCGCCGTACAGGGTTATCCATCCGAAGCCTTGTACCAATGCCTGGCGAATAAAGGACTGACCCGACGATATACTGCCTGAAGCAATTTGCCCGGCCAAATGATACAAGGTTGTATTTTTATTATCAGGGCGGATGCTCTTCAGATAAGTATAAATCCCCTCAATCAGAATAAAACCCATAAGCGCTATATTAATGGCAAGGGTAATTAGCCTTGCACTCATATCTATACCCGAAGCCATCCCTGCCCTTGATTCGGGAAGTGAACTGGTGGTGGTGTTGGTAACCGGCGTATTGGTTAAACCAAGACCTGCGCCCGCCACTAATGCCCCCGGAAAGATAGTCAGCCAGTAGGCCTGCCCCAAGCCTATACTCAATCTCATCAGGAAAAATCCCAACCCTATAGTGAACATTCCTAAAGGAATAATAATGCCAGGCCGGTATTTCAGAGAGAGCCGTTCAGCTAAAGGGGGGAATATTAAGGTTGGCAGCGTATAAGCCAGCAATGACAGGCCCGTGGTCACTACATCATATCCAAGGCAGCGCTGAAAATAAATTGGGAAATAGATCATAAAAGGCCAGAAACTAAAATTCATGCCAATAGAACCAAGCAGCGCACCCGAAAAAGCATTGATCCGGAAGACAGAAAAGTCGAACATCGGGTAAGTGCTCATTTTTTCCACGCGCAGGAAGAGCAAAAAACAGGCAATGGTCATTATTAAAATACCAATGCTGATAGCGCTGGTAAAACCCAGGCCGGAGCCCTGAGTGATAAAGAAAGTGAGGCCGCATACCGTTAACGACAGCAAAATAATACCTGCAACATCAAGTTTTTGGGCGTTGGGATCTTTGGACTCTTTAACGCCTGAAACGAGCAACAGCGCAATGGCAGCTATGGGTACGTGAACCAGAAAAACCCACTTCCAGTTTAAAGCCGCTATAATAGTGCCTCCGATAATGGGGCCGAAGCCCAAACCGGCACCAAAAACAATGCCCCACATGCTGAAAGCCATCGCCCGTTCTTTTCCTTCGCGAAATTGTTGAGAGAGGATAGCGATCTGGCAGATCAGCATAGCGCCGCCGCCAAGCCCCTGAACAAAACGTGCCGCGATAAGGATGACTACATTGTTAGCCAGGCCGCACGCAAGCGACGTTAAACCAAACAACGCGATGCTAACGAGATATAGCTTTTTTCGTCCAAACCTGTCGGCCAAAGTTCCGGTAGCCATTAGCACCATGGTACAGGCAATGGTATAGGCATTCATGATCCATTGAATCTGGCTGAAACTACTGGCCATAATTTTCTCAAGGGAAGGAAGTATAACAGGTACACTCGAGATCTCTAAGCCGAACATGATAGAGGTCATACAGATCGCTCCGAGGATAATTACATTTTTTGTTTTCATAATCACAAAATTAAACCGGATTTAATAGTATTTTCCGGTATATTTTTATGATAAAATGGTATTTTTGCGCTATGGAAAGCATGCATAGATCTGTCGAGGTTGTTTATAAGAAAGTGCCGGGATACAATGACGATCGCGCATCGGGCGATCTGCACTTCGCTTTTTTTCAAATGGCTTATGTCATTTCAGGCAAAGGGATACTGGGTATCAACGGCCACCGGATGCCTTACCAAAAAGGAAACCTGATGCTGCTTACGCCCAATGACCGGCATCATTTCACCACCGAGACCGATACAGAGTTCCTGCTGATCCGGTTTTATTCGAGTCATATTAAAGAGTACCGGTCAAAGACCATCGATCACATGGAATGTCTTCTGTACTATGCTTCGCATTTGTCAGGCTGTATCCTTCGTAATCCGGCCGATTTTCCGCTTGTAGATGCACTGGTCTCTTCATTGCTCCATAGCCTGAACTATGAAGGCATCTACAATGAAGACCTTACCATTCACTTTGTAAACGCACTTATCGTGATTGCGGCAAGGAATATTGCTTCGATAAAGCCCGTAGATATTAGTACCAATACCGACAAAAGGATCTTAGAAATTATCAACCACATACAAACGCACATTTTCAATCCTTCAAAGCTCCGTTCATCGGTAATTGCCGGGCGGTTCGGGGTGTCGGGTTCATATCTCGGCGCATATTTTAAAGAACAGTGCGGCGAGACACTACAGCATTTTATTGCAATGTATAAGATAAGGCTGATAGAACACCGCCTGCAGTTTAGCGATCAGCGCATCAATGAGATCGCGCACGAGTTTGGTTTTGCAGACGAGAGTCATCTTAATAAATTTTTCAAAAAACATAAAGATGGCGTCACGCTAACAAGTTGGAGAAAGGGGATCAGGAATTAATTTAAAGTTAAGAAAATCAAAACATATCATTCTGTCAAAAAGTTTCGCTGTGTTCTTAATCTAACTTTCTTAGCTTGTTTTTTGCTATCTTCCCTTCGACTTTAACACCTGTAGTACCCTAAACATGATGCAAACACAAACCAACGATCCCTCCGCGCAGCAAAAACAGATCCCTCCTTTGGCGGATTGGCCTAATCTAACCTACGGTGCCCGCCTGGTGCCCAACGCTTTCGTGATCGATCTCCGGTTCGATACCGCCCCATATTTCAACGAAGCCGGAACCGAGGGGCCTCCCATAGACATCGAAAAGGCCTCCATAGATCTTTACCGGTATTCCGAAGCCGAAGACGCGCTATCCCACGCCCGTTACCTGTTGCTGGCTGTGCCGGATGTTGCGGGATGGCACTCGGCCCACCATATCTTGTCTTTTGTAAGGGAAGTGCTGGATGTGTTCTTCGCAATGCTTAACGACGGCAGTCGCCCCGAACCCGTGACAAAATCGGTCAGCCTGCCTGCGGCCGCACTGTCAAGCCAGCTCAAAGGGCTAAGGCCGCTCGCATTGTATCTTTGGGACAGGCCGTGGCGCCCGGATCCTCTCGGGCCAACCCCGACCAGGGGAAATCCGGGCCTTGAGTTCCCTTTTGGCGACATTCCGGATGCCGAACTCGAAGCATGGGTAACGGCTTATGAAAACAAAACGCCTTATGTAAAGATGGGATACTCGGAAAATAGCGAACGGAGAACCTTATGGCTGGTGCCCTTCCAGACGGCCGAAGGCGGGTGTTGGCTGTCAGGCCCTGCTTTTTTTGGGCTGCGGCCCTTATCGGCCGCCTTGCAGTCGCGGCCGGATGTGCCGGTTCGGCAATATGTGAGCGGGGAATCGCTCTGGTCGCACGATACGGTTATCGAAAAACGGTCAGTGAAGGACGTCGACCTCAACGTCCTGGCGGGAAGCTTCGTTGAAGCGCTTGACCGGCATCCGTCTGATGCTGTCACCGCAGCGCGCCAGGGCATTGCCAGCCAGCGTGCACGCCAGGAGTTCGCGACGCTTTTCACCGACACGGGACATGAAGCCCTGCTCGCACAGGCCCAATGGTGGCTGCAGGGATGGCTCGAGGAAAAGCCGGGCCGTGCCAATACACTGGTGGCCGTGATCGTTGCGGAAGTTGGCGGAGCCGAAGCGCCTGCAGGCATCGGACTGCTGGCGGAAGCGGTTCCGGCCCATGCCGGGCAAGTGCTGGCCGTATCGCAGGGCTTTCTCAATTTCCGGGAAAACAGGACTTATTTTATCGCTGCCTGTTCGGCTGATACAGCCGGCCGTGCCGACCATCAGGCGCTACCGCTCGAATGCAGCCTTAGGGTTACGGGAGCCAGCAATCCATTTTACAGAGAAGGCGACATACGCCTCTATCACCCCGTTACATTGCCGGCAAGCAACGCGCCACTGCTGAAAACGAGCGTTCCCGTTCTGCTTCAGACCCTGCCTGTGCCGACCCTTATTCTACAGCAGGAGGCGCTGGCTTCGGAAGGTGACGCATCGGCCGATGCAGCGGCAAAGGTACTTGAATCGAGACTGTGGGACT
>DATCQV010000216.1:0-20267 GCA_036569325.1 Mucilaginibacter sp.
CCAACCAAATCTTTAACCGGCAGGCAGTCGTCACGCAGCCCTAATGAGAAATCGAATTTGTTTACGGCCAGGCTTGCCCCAAAACGGATCAGCATCTGGTCTGGTACGCTCAGCACATCGCCGGTTGCAGCAATGGTGGTGGCGCTTGGGGTGTTGGTTGAACGGGCAACACCGTTAACGTCGCGCGGGCTAACGAGGTAATAGAAGTTACCATAGAAACCGAACGTGTGCGACAGGTTATAGTAAGCGTTTATTTCGCCGGTAATGCCGGTACCACCGTCGCCAAGCTGGATAGACTGATCTACCGCACCTAACGTGCGAACGCCGGTAGCTGCATTTAAGAAATAATCCTGGTAGTTGTAAGCGCCGGAAGCGAACTTAACGCCCAGGCCCACCTGGATATTTCCTTTGGTAGCTTTAGCTGGATTAAACAGCCAGTAGTAACCGCTCAGGTGAATATCGCCGATACCGAAGGAATGCGTAGAAAAGCGCTTGCCATTATTTACCTGCGAACGGCTGTTATCAGCAAAAGGCAAATCGAACGACAGCGACCACCTGTTGTCTAAAACGCGGGTAAGGGTTATATCCTGTGTATATACTTTGTTAATTACGTTATTGTGGAGTTCGATCCGCTCTTTTTGCTCGTCTTTGCCAACGTAGTGCCTGAATGATTTATAATAACGGCTATTACTGTTAATAAGCCAATAGCCGGCGGTGCCATTGCTATCGGGATGCTCATTCATGGTGCATATACCACCGGTGCTTCGTATGGCCACACAACCCTGTGCAAAGGCGCCTGATTGGCTGATAAATAAAAATAATACTGCTGCTAATAACGTTTTTAAAATTGTCTTCATTTTTGTTAGGGATATTGGTTTGTTGTGTTTTTATGTTTAGTTGAATTTCTCTGAATTAATTGCCTGCGCCGTCGTTTTTAGCACGTTCTACAGCGTACTGACCTACCTTGATACCGGTTGTCATACCCATTTCAATATCTGAGCGGTAGTGGATAGCCCCGTACAAACGCGAGAGGGAAGCCTGGTTTGCCAGATCATTGAATTTGTTACCCCTGTCGGGTAATAAATAGCTTAACACCGTAGCTGCAGCGCCACTGAAGTTTGAGTGACCAGATGTGTAAGCCGGGAAGTTTGGCAAACCTGTAAGGGTTTTAATTTTCGGGTTTGCCTGTGTAGGACGCTGGTTAAAGTAAAAGTATTTGGTATCCCAGCAAACTATCGCGGCGTCCATTTCAGCCATGTTAAGCAGGGCAAAGTTGCGGGCCCAGCGTACTTCGCTGTAGTTTTCTTTTACAAACTCATCTGCTGCTATGGCGTTCCAATGGCCGGTAGGCGTGTAAGTACCAACACCATCAGCCCAGAATTCTACGATGGCCTGGTGTTCGCGGGTTGGGTTCTGACTGTAGCTTAACACTTCCGCAACTTCTTTTTTAAATTCGGCAGAATTTGTGCCATACGGCGCAGGGGGCCTCAAAGCCGCAACAGTAAGTGTATCGAACAGGAACGGCGTCACCTTGCCAAACAACGGCAGCATCGGCGGCCTTTTCGGCGATTCCTGGCTTATCCAGAAGGTTTCGCCCTTTGCAGCTGTTTTGGTTTGTAGTTGTGTCCAGTCTGCCGGTGTGCCAATGGCTTTTCCGGCTTTATCGGTCCGGGCGCGAGCAGCAAATAGATCGGCTACCTGGACGCCAAGTAACTGGCCGGCAGTCAGTTCGCCCCTTACATTGGCTCCGGCCATAATACGGTATTGCATTTCTTCCTGAGCTTTTTGTTCGATGTAATCAATATCAGCGGGGAAAAGCAATTTCATGATCTCCACTGTAGCACCGGCAACCACGGCATCCTCGCTTGGATAAGAAGACAGTGCCGATTTTGGGATCAATGCTTTAACATTCGCATCGAAAGTATATGGTGCAACCCTGTTGTATTGCTTTTTGAAATGATAAGCCGCTACCAACGCGTCATATTGCGCGGCCGATACATAAGCATAGGCGCGGGCCGCGTATGGCGGATTGGCAAAAGGAAATATTGGGTAAGCAAACGGATTAGTTGAGCTTGGCGCCGGGTAAGTTCCGTCGGCGTTCTGATAAGGCGGCAGATTGTGCTTGGCTACCAGGTCGCGTAATATCTGGTTCCATCTTAATACCGCACCGGCGCTCCAGTAATTAATAATATTTTGCTGATCAGCGGTTAAATGGCTTTGTGCACCTTTGATCTCGTTGATATCGGCTACGTAAGCTGGCGATGTAGTGGCATCAGGTGCCGGAACGTTAAGTGTGCTGAAATCTTTAACCAATACCGGTTTCCAGGTGTCGGCATTCAGGTCGATATTTTTCGGGGCCAGGGCCGGATAAGTTGTAGTACGGTCTTCCACACCTTTATGACAGGCGCCCAGCAAAACCGAAGCACCTAATGCCGCCAGTAATAATTTATGTATAGATCTTTTCATAATCGGGGTCATTATTTAGTTTTTTTATTAAAGTCGAAAACGTAAAGCACCGTAGCCCAAAGTGTGGTGGCCTGCCCAACGTTGCGGCCGCTTACCACATAATTGCCGCCTGCGCTCAGTTCAAATCCTGTTAAAGCATCAAAACTGTATTTTGCAAGCCCGCCAATAGTGGTCATGTTCATCCGGTTGCCCGGAAATGGCATATCATTTTTGCGGATATCAAAACCTCCCTGGGTAGTGGTGTTCGATACAATGCCCTCAACATTCAGTTTAAGGCTGCGATATCCGGCGCTGAATAACAGGTTCGATGTGTTTGGTATATCAACCCTGTTGCTGTAGATGTAGTGGTCGGTATAATAAGCATCTCGGTCAATAGTGATGTCGCTTCTTAAGGTGTACTGCCCGGCGCCTGCAACAAAGAAGCGGCCCAACTGGTAATTCACCAATCCGCGCAGCGAAACATTTTTGCTATGCAGGCCTATCGAAACAGGTAAAAAATCAGGTTCATAATCACTCATCGGGATCGAACCTTCGGCAATAGCGTGAAAGGTAAAAATGCCTCTGCCAATTTCGGTGGTGAAGGCCTGGTATTTAAGCGCCAGCGTAAGATCCTGCAAACCGCTTTGTCCGCGCAGTGTCCCTTGTGATGCGTTGGTTTTAATATACGGCACCATCGCTATCAGGTCGAGTTTGTTTAACAAACCATAGTTACCGATATAGGTCACCGAGTTAGCTGATAATTTGCCGATGTTGCCATTATCGCGCTTAAAAGTTCCTTCCCAATAATCTGTCCAACTGCTGTGACCATACATAAAGCCGGTACAGAAGTAGTTTTTGGGAATCATTAATGCATCGGCATCTGTTTGGGCACTGGCCGTTTCTGTTATAAGGAACAACGCGCTCACCACCAAACAACACCTGTAAAAATACAGAGGTAAAAATTTAATCATGATTGTATTAATTCAATTGGTTACGAAGTAAAAAAGCTGTATAAAACCTCAACCCCTGCGAGGCCGGCTTTTTAGTTGGAAAGGAAAACTGCTGATTGTCCGGGATCATTGAATGCGACAGCGTCTACGCGTGCAAAAACACGGCGTCACGCTTTTACGCAAACAATTGAACCCACTGCCATTACGGGCAGCAAAAAGAATCTTGTTAAAAGCAGTTTTTAGCTGATGAAATTGGGAGGTTTGCCCGGAGAATCGATATACGGGCTGTTTAATCTGAATGAAATGGTATGCACTTCAGGCTTCACGCTTGTTTCAAAGGCGCGGTATTGGTACTGGAAAGCCTGTAGATTGTAGTCGCTCACAGTATTAACTTTTTTAGCTGCGGCGTCGTGTCCCTTTTTACTTAACGGAACATCATTTATTTCTTTGGCAACAATAACGTTTGCTTTGGTAAGATGCGTTTTAACCTCGTTGGGAATACACACAAAATACATGGTATCGCGGGTCATTTTTAACCTCACATAATTGTAGTAAGCATCTTTAAGCTGGATCTGCCCCTGCACCACTTCATATTCATCCCAATCCTGTATAGTTGGCATATGAACGGGGATCTTGATCTCTATGAGTTTGGCATCGTTGATCTTATTATCAAAGATCTCCTTCACCATCTGCACGTCTGATTTATGGATATAATATTGAAACAGCAACGCATATCCTCCTATGTTAAACAGGTGAATACTTAGTAAAACTATAGCAAAAAGCCGCTTCAATTAATCAGGTGTTAAGTTTGGTTTATCTTACAATCGTAAATGTATATATTTTTTTATTTGATAATGCAATATTTTTTCAAGTTTTCCACACCGGTATTTAATATTTAGAAATATTCTATTTAATAAACAGTTTTGTATAAGCCGGTTACGGCGGTTTCCCAAGAGGTATATTTGCATAGTTTCTTATTTATCTGAATATGGACGATTTCATTGCAGCCCGGTCTCAAATGGCCATCTCCCTTGGCTTTCACATTATTTACTCCTGTATAGGCATGGTTATGCCGGTTTTTATGGCCATATCACATTATAAATGGATAAAAACCGGCGATCCTGTTTATAAAAATGTTACCCAGGCCTGGAGCAAGGGCGTGGCCATATTTTTTGCTACGGGCGCTGTGTCGGGCACCATCCTTTCTTTCGAACTTGGCTTGTTGTGGCCCAAATTTATGGAACACGCGGGGCCTATCTTCGGAATGCCTTTCTCGCTGGAAGGCGTTGCCTTCTTTATCGAGGCCATTGCCTTAGGCTTCTTCCTTTATGGATGGAAGCGGCTTAATAAATGGTTTCACTGGTTCACCGGCATATTGGTCGGCATTAGTGGAATTGCATCCGGTATATTGGTGGTATCGGCAAACTCATGGATGAACAATCCAACGGGGTTCGATTTTATCAATGGCCAATATGTAAACATCGACCCCATTAAGGCGATGTTCAACGGTTCCTGGTTCTCCGAAGCTCTGCACATGACGCTGGCTGCGTTCTCGGCAACCGGTTTTGCCGTGGCGGGTATTCATGCCTTAATGATAGCCAGGAAACAAAATGTTACCTTTCATACCAAAGCATTTAAAATAGCCATTGTGTTCGGCGCGGCAGCAGCCATATTACAGCCGTTCAGCGGTGATATTTCAGCTAAGAACGCTGCAAAAAAACAGCCGGCAAAACTGGCTGCTATGGAATCATATTTTCATACCGTCCCCTATTCGCCTTTAACCATCGGCGGCTTTCCGGATACTGCAGCTAAGAAAAACAACTTTGGCATCGAAGTACCTGGACTTTTAAGCTTTTTAGTATACGACAACTTTAAACAACCCGTAGCCGCGCTCGATCAGATCCCGAAACAAAACCAGCCGCCTATAGCTGTTACCCATATTGCCTTTGAGATTATGATCGCCATCGGTTCAACTATGATGCTGGTTGGAATATTGTATTTCTTAGCGATATGGAAAAAGCGGAGCTGGCTGTCGAAAAAGTGGTTCCTATACCTGTTCATTCTCTCCACTCCTTTTGGCTTTATTGCCGTTGAGGCCGGATGGACGGTCACCGAGGTGGGGCGTCAACCATGGATCATTCAAGGCGTAATGCGCACAAGCGAGGCGGTTACGCCCATGCCGGGCATTGCCTATTCGTTCTATTTATTTACCGCCGTCTACATTATATTAAGCATAGCCGTTATATTTTTATTGAAACGGCAGATAAAAATGGTGCCACAATTGTACGACCGTTAATCGAAATATCATGCTATACATCGTTATATCCTTCCTGTTTTTAGCCATCGTGCTTTATTTCCTGCTTGGCGGGGCCGATTTCGGCGCGGGCATCATAGAGCTTTTCACCTCAGAAAAAAACCGCCACCGCACCCGTAAAACCAGCTACGAAGCGATCGGCCCGATATGGGAAGCTAACCACATGTGGCTCATTATCGCCGTAGTAATTATGTTTGTGGGCTTTCCTGTTATCTACAGCACGATGTGCACTTACTTACATATTCCATTGCTGATCATGTTGCTCGGCATCACCGCACGCGGCACCGCATTCGCGTTCAGAAATTATGATGCCATTAAGGGTGAGAAAACGCAGAATCTATATAATAAGGTATTCGTTTATTCCAGTTTTATTACACCTCTGTTTTTGGGGATAATTGCCGGAAGCGCCATTTCGAGGCAGATAGACCTGCATCCGGTATCCTATTTAGACGCCTATATTTTTAGCTGGCTGAATTATTTTTCGGTTGCCGTTGGTTTATTTACCGTAGCGTTAAGTGGCTATCTTGCTGCTATCTACCTCATCGGTGAAGCGGATAACGATCATGATGCCAGACGTTTCATCACCAAAGCCAAAGCCATGAACATGCTTGCGGTAGCATTCGGGGGACTTGTTTTTATCGCGTCAGAAATAGAACATATCCGCCTGGCGCATTGGATCTTCGGCAACCCGGTAAGTTTAACGGCTGTGATCGCGGCATCCGTTTCGCTGTTGATTTCGTGGATACTGATCAATAAGGGGAAGCGCAAGATAATCCGCATAGGCGCGGGTTTCCAGGTAACTATGATCTTACTGGCGGTTGGTTACATGCATTGGCCTTATTTGATCATGACCAAAGACGGGCAGAACCTTTCTTTGTTTATGTACCAGGCTCCTGAGAAAACCATCCACGTATTGGCTAAAGGACTGATGATTGGCAGTTTGCTGATACTGCCTTCGTTGTTTTATTTATATTATAGCTTTCAGAAGAAGGAAGATACCGTATAACCCTGGTTTGTGTTTCACAGACAGTTGCCAACAGGCCTAAAGGCTGCTGTGAGACACTGCCGGGGGCGAGGTAACGTAGAGACGCAATGCATTGCGTTTCCCATAGGACGAGCCACAAGCATGCTCTGAATGTGGTATTATTAAGACGCGATGCATCGCGTCTCTACATTAACTGTTTATTCCTTTAACCTTTTCACTTTTATATTCCTGAAAAACACCTCGTTACCATGATCCTGCAGTAGCAAATGTCCTTCTTTTGCTTCGCCGAAATTCTTCCAGACCACGTATTTGCTAATGGCTACCAGGTCTTTGTATTCTTTCGAGCCGCGTTCATATTCCAGTACTTTAACGCCATTCAGGTAATGCACCACATGATTGTTCGGCAACACCACCACCCGGCCAATGTTCCAGGCGCCTATCGGGTGTACAAAACGGTCTTGCTTTTTGGCGGGAATAAGGTCGTATAAAGATGCCAGGGTACGATCACCGTTACGACCGAGTTTGGCATCAGGGTGCAGCTTGTCGTCTAATACCTGATATTCAAGGCCTATGGCTGAGCCTTTGGTTTGTTCCGATAACGTTACAAAGTATTTCACACCGCTATTAGCGCCCGGTGTCAGCTTAAATTCGAAAGAAAGATCGAAAGCGCTGTACATATCGTCGGTAACAATATCACCGCCGCCCGATTCTTCTTTTCCTTCCGATGGCAGCACGTGCATTACGCCGTTTGCATATTCCCAACCCTTGGTTGGGAAACCGGTTAAGGTAGCGCCGCGCCAGCCTTTAGCGGTGTGACCGTCGTACAACAGTTTCCAACCCGCTGCCTTTTCGTTGGCTGATAATGAATTCGGTACAAGGTTCACGGTATAAATATTCTTCGGGAAAGGCATGCGTTTCAAATTCGTCGTTTGGATACGCAGGTTTTTGAAATACACCTTTTTGCCCGCCTGCTCCTCTTTGGTTACCGCGTGAACCTGCAAACCGATAAATCCTTTAGTATCAACGGTATCAACTACATCAGCAACAGGTTGCCCGTTTATCCAGGTGCGCATTTCATTACCGATGCACTCAATGCGGATGTGGTTATACTCACCCACCTTAAAGGCGCTTTTCGCCTTTTCATTCAAGTCCAGTGGGTAAAGCCAGTCGCGGCGGCCTTCGTCATAAATCCCACCCGACCATTTCCTGTCCGACGGATCAATTTCAAACTGACGACCATAAACCAGTCCTTTTCCCTCATGCCCGGCAGGGTTGAAATGGCTGCGGGTTTGCACGCCTGAATTACTTAAAGTGCTTTCGATCTTGGTATCCAGTTCCAGGATAAAATCGCCGTATTCCTTTTCGGTTACCAGGAAAGTGTTGCCCGAGTTTAAAACGGTAGTGCCTACTATCGCGCCGTTCTCCACCTTATAATCGGCGGTACCGGCAAGGCGTTTCCAGCCATTTAACGTTTTGCCGTCAAACAATGACGGTGTGCTTTGGGCCAACGCGGCCCCAGCAAATAGTAAGGATAATGTTATTGTTGCGAGTGTTTTTCTCATTTTGTTTATAGATGTTTTTGTTTGTTATTGTTTTCTTTATAAAATCCTGTCATCCCCGAACGATAGTGAGAGCTCTTATACATCTCGTATCCTGGCTATTGTATTAGCGCTAATGCAATGGCGTTAATGTCGCTCGCACAAGTTTTCTCGCTCGCGCTCTAAATGACATTAATGATGAAATACAAATAAGGTGAAGAACCGCCGGGCTTTTACACCTTCGGCTCCCATCCTTTTTCATATTCACGTCTCCATAGCTTCTGCGCTTCAGGATCATTTAAAATGTGTCCGTTCGATGGATCAAGGTGTAATACCCGGTCAACGCGGTAAGAGATATTTCCCAGCTGCGGCAGCAAGGTTGATTTAAACCCGGTTTCGATAGGGCAATTCAGCTTAGCCGTTCCCTGTACCGATTCGATAAAGTTCTTCATGTGCAGGCCGTCCAATGCTTCGGTTGGGCTCACCTTGTTGGTTGGGTCAACCACGGTATTATCTTTTACCTCTCGTACAAATTTGCTGTCGCCGTCGTAAATTTTATACCCGTTGCCACCATCATAAAACACCGTTCCTTTATCGCCATAAAATATTACGCCGCGGCCCAGGCCTTCTATATTGTAGCCGTTGCAGCTTCTTCCCTCCCATTCGGCAGCGGTGTCATTCGGGAAATTGTAAAGGATATTCTGCGTATCTGGTGTTTGCCAGTCGTCCTTAAAATGAAAGCGACCGCCGGTAGATACTACCTTGTTTGGAAAATCGACACCCAGGCCCCAGCGGATCACGTCCAGTTCGTGTGTGCCGTTGTTCAGCGCTTCGCCGGTGCCCCAGTTCCAGAACCAGTGCCAATTATAGTGGATCAGGTTATCCCGGTAAGGCTTACGTGGTGCGGGGCCTTGCCATAATTCATAGTTCAAATTTGACGGTACAGCCACCTGCTTGCCAATACCGATGCTTGCGCGATGATTGGTGTACCAGCCCTTAGCATAGTAGGTGCGACCGATCACCCCGTTGTGAAGCTCATCCACCATCTTCTGCACATTGCTGAACGAGCGGCGCTGACTGCCCATCTGCACCAAACGATTGTATTTCTTTGCCGCAGCCACCAATAATTCGCCCTCATGCGGATTATGGCTGCAGGGCTTTTCAACATAAACATGTTTACCCGCCTGGCAAGCCATTATTGCGGCTGGTGCATGCCAATGATCGGGCGCAGCTATGACGATAGCATCGACATCTTTTCGCTCCAACAGCTTTCTGATATCCGTGTAACCTTCCGGCTTTTTGCCGGTCCATTTGTAAATATCGGCGATAGTGCTTTCCACCACCTTCGAATCCACATCACACACAAAGCCGATCTCGGTATCGGGTATTTTGCAAAAGTTTTGTGAAAGGTACAGGCCCCGGCTATGGGTGCCCATCATACCTAACACTACCTTTTTATTTGGCGAGCCTTTGAAAAAACCCGCCGCCTTGCCCAGTTGAGGTGCCAGTAAAAAGCTGGTACCGGCAACGGCGGTGTTTTGAATAAATTTTCTTCTGTTGATCATAGTATTAGTTAGATTATGTTGATTGGTTTGATTAAGTTGATTGTGTTTAATTGAGCCGATGTTTTCTGGCTTAATCAACCACTCTTTTAATCAACTCGATCAAGCAAAAACCGTTATTCCAACGCCGAATACACCATCGCCTTGAACTTATCCGACAATTCACCATGCGGATATGGCCATTCCTGCACAAACAGCAGGCATACCATGTGCTCTTTCGGGTCGGCCCAATAGAGGGTGCCATAAAAGCCACCCCATGCGAACGAGCCTTCGGTTTGTCCCAGTTTAGCCTGACTATTCCGGGTTGTCAGTCCGAAACCTAATCCGAATTTGTCGCCCTCGGGATTTAACGTCAGGTTACCGATCTGGTTCATCGTCATGATCTCAACCGTGTGCCGTGACAACAAACGGTGGCCGTTATAAATGCCGCCATTCAGCATCATCTGCAGGAAAATAGCGTAATCCTTTATGGTAGAGCTAAGGCCTGCGCCGCCGGCATAGTAAGTTCCGGCAGTTAGCGGATAATCCCAGTTTACACCGGGAAAGGTTTTCAGATCGGCTTTAACGAGGTGCCTGTCTTTGTCGGGTGTGTAAACCGGTGCAAGACGCGAGTATTTTGACGGCGGGAGATAGAAATAGGTATCGTTCATACCCAGCGGCTGGAAGATGCGCTCTTTAAAAAATTGATCCAGGCTACGGCCGGAAACCTTTTCAACCAGGTAACCCAATATATCGATATTCATTCCGTAGGTCCATTTTTCGCCGGGCTGGTGCACCAGCGGCAAAGTGCCAAGTTTATTGATGGCATCAGCCAGCAACAATTTATTATAAACAAAACCGGCATAAATTCCATTTTTCTGATAGATGGCCTTCATTGCAGGTGAGCCGATCTGCGCGTAATCAACGCCGGAAGTGTGGGTCAGCAGATCACGTATGGTAACTTCCCGCCGGGCGTTCACGGTTGTATAGCTTGAGTCCTTAGGATTAAACTCGGCCAATACCTTTGGATGGGCAAATGAAGGAATGTATTTGGAGATCGGATCATCCAGCAAAAATTTACCTTCCTCAAATAACATCATTACGGCAACGCTGGTAATGGCCTTGGTTTGCGATGCAATGCGAAAGATCTCATCCGTCCGCATGGGGATCTTTTTCTCCGCATCGGCCATGCCGAATGCTTTATCATAAATGATCTTTCCGTTCCGGGCGATGAACGCATCGGCCCCAACCACCCAACCCGAATCCACATATTGCGTTATAAGCTTATCGATACGCTGCAAACGTTCGGGTGAAAACTTTTCTGTTACCGGGTTACCGGGCTGCAAGGTAATGCCCTGCGAAAAAGCCAGTGAGGTAAAAAGCAATGCAGGCAATAACGCAAACAGCCTTCGTTTACTCATATCTATTTGGTTTAAAAAGGGTTATAATCAGTATCGGTCAACCGGCTTTTACCGGGAGATAAAAACCTGTCAATTGTACACTAATGTAGCAAGATTTGATTATAAGTTAAGCAAGAGATAACAGGTTTGTTACATTGTTGGTGAATGGTGGATTAAGTTGATTTAGTTGGATTAGGTTATATTAAGTTAAGCGGCTACTAAATTCACTAACTCATTAATTCACTAATTCAATAATTAACCTACACTCCCCCAAATATCGAAAACCCGCCATCTACGCAGATCATCGAGCCGGTAACAAACGCAGAAGCATCGCTCAACAACCAAACAATGGCACCGATCAGTTCATCGGGGTGACCAAACCGCTTAAATGGCGTATTGCGGATCACCTTCCCGCCGCGGTCGGTGTAGCCGCCATCGGGTGTGGTGAGCAGGTTGCGGTTTTGTTCGGTAAGGAAAAATCCCGGGGCAAGTGCATTCATCCTGATGGCGTCGCCGTAACGGTTAGCCAGCTCAACGGCAAACCACTGGTTGTAGCAATCAACTGCGGCTTTGCCCATATTATAGCCAAGCACTTTTGTTATTGCCCGCTTGGAGTTCATGGATGAAATATTTACGATGCTTCCTTTGCCTGTTTTAGCAATAGCTTCTCCAAAAATCTGTGTCGGGTTGAGGGTTCCCCACAAATTGAGGTCGAGTACTTCCTTCATGCCCTGAAGATTCATACTAAAGATATCATCCTCGGGCTGCAAAACGCCCTGTGGCATATTGCCGCCTGCGCCATTCACCAATCCATCCACACGACCAAACGCTGCTAATACTTTATTTCGTGCGGCAACCAATTCATCCATTTTCATCACATCGGCCACTAAAGCAATGGCTTTGCCCCCTTTGGCATTGATGGCAGCGGCGCGCTCTTCAGCAACGGTTTCGTTACGCCCCAATATGCCAACCGCACCGCCGGCTTCGACGATGCCGTTTACAAATGCGTTACCTAAAATCCCGGTACCACCGGTTACTACTACTACTTTGTCTTTTAATGAAAAACTGTCCATGCTGTTAAGTTTGTGAGAGAACCAAGAGTCAAGAGCCAAGATAGGAAACCAGTCAATTGATTACCTATATTAATATTTTTTTCGTCTTGATTCCTGGCTCTTGATTCCTGGTTCTAAAAATCTATCTTAGTTCTTCAATCGCAACCATATCCATATCGGTATAGTTGAGGTTCTCGCCTGCCATGCCCCAGATAAAGTTGTAATTGCTGGTGCCACTTCCGGAGTGAATGCTCCACGGCGGGGAAACTATCGCATCGTAATTATTCATCAATACGTGGCGCGTTTCGTTGCCCTCGCCCATGTAATGCACTATTCTTTGTCCGGCAGGAATGTCGAAATAAAAATAGGCCTCGGTACGCCGGTCGTGCGTGTGCGGCGGCATAGTATTCCAGACACTGCCGGGGTGCAGGGCGGTTAGTCCCAGTACCAATTGGCAGCTCTGCACGCCTTCGGCGTGAATATATTTATTAATGGTACGGCGGTTAGCAGTGGAGGCATGACCTGCTTCCACCTTAGCGGCGTCATCAATACTTATCAAAGCAGTTGGATATTCCTTATGTGCGGGTGCCGAGAGCAAATAAAAAACAGCCGGTTCGGTGCTGTTATCACTTGAAAAAGTCACATCCTTTACACCCTTGCCTATATACAAACAATCCAGCTTATTGAGCTTGAAATTCTGCCCGTCTGCAGTTACTGTTCCGCCTCCTGCTACGTTGATCACGCCGATCTCGCGGCGCTCCAGGAAATAATCCGCACGCAGGTTCGGGTAGCTTTTTAATTCCAATGTATCGTTTACCGGATTGGCCGCGCCAATCACCAGGCGGTCGTAATGGGTGTAAACACAATTAACCTGATCTTGCCGAACAAGGTTTTTCATTAAAAAACGTTCGCGGATCAGCGAGGTATCGTAGCGCTTAAAGTCGTCGGGGTGTACGGCATGTAAAACTTTCAAAGGATGATGGCGTTGTTTTAAGTGGATCTTGTGTGACGGACTACAAATGCCGAACAGCTATTAATGGTCGTTCAGCAGATTGTCTTTCCATCAAAGTTATATTTCGTTTCTAAAAAAGGCGAATAAATTTTTATTTAAGTACTTTAGGGCGACTAAAACCAACTCCACTATGAAAATCTCAGCTAAGCTTAAATGCCTGATATTGTTTTTGACGCTTACCGCGCTGACGGCCGCCGCGCAGGACCAACCCAAAACAACCTGGACCGAAAAGACCGCCGCCGAATGGGTAACCAAAGGCGATTGGAAAAAAGGCCTGAAGCCTGAGCTTCATTCCTCGGCCGATAAAATTGTTTTTGCAGAACAATACCATAAAAATCCGGCCATGTGGGATAAAGCCTTTGCTTTTTTACGCGACAGCGATCTTACCAAAATTAAACCGGGCAAGTACGCTATCGATGGCACCAATGTTTTCGCAATTGTAACCGAGGGCGCGCCAAAAGAGTTTGATGCCTCGGCCTGGGAATCGCACAAAAATTATATTGACCTGCATTATGTAGTTAAGGGCCAGGAAACGATCGGCGCCGCGCCTGTAGCTAAAGCAACAGTGACCAAGCCTTATAACGAAACAACCGATAATGCAAATTACAATGTACAAGGGCAATATTATATTGCCACACCTGACATATTTTTTCTGTTCTTCCCAAGCGATGCACACCGGCCGGGCATCAAAGTAGCGGGATATGATGTGGTGAAAAAAGTGGTGTTGAAGATAAAGGTGTTAGAGTAACTAACCCCATTTTGTCATCTCGAACGACACAGAGAGGTCTTATACGCTATGCATCCGGACCATGCATGGGCGCCAATGCATTAGCGGCACTTCGCTGGTATAAGATTTCTCGCTCGCGCTCGAAATGACAACGGGAGTTGAATTGGAAGATAATTCAATCCTCAAAAAGGCTTATTTCTATTTCATGGCCTTGTACTATCTGCATTATTCTGCGGCATTCAACGGGCATGTCGTTGCTTTGAACCCGAAGAATGCGGTCGCAATCGTCAAGGTCGAAGTTGAAGTAAAAGGCCGGCAAATTTGCTTGCAGCACTTTTAAAATTTTGCCGGCCAGTCGTTTACTTTTCACATTAGTTCTGAATATCTCTACCATAATAAGTGAATTTTAACTTGTCATTTGCTAAACCTTTACCGTTTTCCAGCGGCCTTTTTTAAATAGATAGTAGCTTAAAACTGACGCTACTACCTGCGATGCCAGGATGGCATAGAAAATAGCCCGGGGTTCGATAATAAAATGCTGACTTAACACCCAGGCCAACGGGATTTGGAAAAGCCAGAAGGCTATCAGGTTTACCCATGTTGGCGTGCGCGTATCACCGGCACCGTTAAAGGCGTTCATCATTACCATTTCTATACCAAAGAAAACGTAACCGAGACTCACGATGCGCAAAGTCTGGATAGCAAAGTGCCGGGCCTGCGGATCGCTGTTCATAAAGTTTACTACCGGTGTACCAAACAGGTAAAAGAACAGGCTAACACCAATCATATAAATGGTGGTGTACAGAGCCGTCGTCCACACGCTTTGTTCTGAGCGGTCGGGTTTGCCGGCACCGAGATTCTGCCCTACCAGCGTAGCGGCAGCATTGCTCAATCCCCATGCGGGTAGCAGGAAAAAGATGAGCAAACGAATGCCGATCTGGTAACCCGCCATTGCAGCTTCGTGAAAACCGATCATTAAGCGGGCCAGGAAGATCCAGCTTGCAGAACTCACCAGGAATTGTACCGTGCCAGTGCTGCTTATTTTCATGATTTGCAGGAGCAACTCCTTTTGCGGCTTGATCTGATGCAGGTAAAAGTGTAATAATCCTCTGCGGATGAATAACCTGTACATTTGATACAGCACACCTACTCCACGGCCTGTAGTAGTTGCAATGGCCGCACCTTTCAATCCAAGCGCCGGGATGGGCCCGAAACCGTTGATTAATATCGGGCACAAAATGATGTTGCAAATGTTGGCTATCATCAGGCTTCGCATGGCTATACTGGCATCACCTGCGCCGCGAAATATCCCGTTGATGAGGAACAGCAGCATGATAACGAAGTTACCGCCCAGCATAATGCGGGTGTAAACCACATTCTCGGCGATCATCTGATCAGTTGCGCCCATCAGGTGCAGAATACCGTTTGCCGAAGTTAACCCTATAACAGATATTACTGAAGATAATATCAGCGCGAAAAGTATGGTTTGCATGCCGGCATGCGCCGCACCATTAATATCTTTTTCGCCAACGCGGCGGGCTACCAGCGCAGTAGCAGCTATACTTAATCCTATAGCAACTGAATAAACCAGGCTTAGTACCGATTCGGTCAATGCTAACGTTGTTACGGCTTTGTTGCCCAGCCTGCCTACGAAATAGATATCTACCAGCGCAAATACCGATTCCATAATCATCTCCATAATCATGGGGATGGCCAGCAGGAATACCGCCCTGCGGATACTCCCTACTGTGTAATCCTGTTCGCTGCCTGCAACAGCTTGTTTTAATAAAGAAAAGAAACGTTTTATTTTATTTGTTGATGTTAATTCGGTCATGACTTTGATCAGGCCGGCTTCGTCGCCTTAGCGGCCAATTTTTTATGGAAATAAATGTATGAGACAATTAATAGCGCGAAGAATACCGGGAACATTGCTACGCTGGAAATAGGATCTTTTACCGAAATGAATGAATATACTGCACCCAGCATATCAAAGGTAAAGCCGGCATAAACCCATTCTTTCAGTTTAGGCAAACCGGGCAATAGCAGGGTAATTACACCCAAAACTTTTGCCACGCCCAAAAATACCGTAAAGTAATTGGGATAGCCTAAATGGTCGTGCATCATCTTTTGTGAATCGGGTGGATTCATAATGCTCATAACACCCGAAAACAGCATAAGTGCTAATATTAACCCGGTTGAGATCCAGTAAATAATGTTAATCTTTTTCATCGTGATTGTGTGTTTAATTGGTGACTGTAAGTTATATCTTTAATGTTATTTAATAAGACTATTGTGGATATTTTTTAATTGTTGTGTATGTCTTTGTGTATGGACAATTACAAAATTTGCCGCCTCAAGCCGGGTCAGTTTTCCATAAACCGGCAATTCAAACGCTGTAATAGTTTTCGACAGATCAGTAGCTTCGATAGATTCGAGGATATTGCTGCGGATATTATTCAACGTGGCTATCAATTCGTCTTTCTCATATTTTTTATCCTCAGGCGTTAAAAACGGCGCCGACTTAAACTTGACATCCATATTCAGAAAATCGGCCTTTAGCCTCGGTATCAGTTTATCCACCGGCCGCTCCGTATCGGTAACCGGGCCGTGCATCATATTTGCAAACCCGGAGTTACACATAATCATGTGCTGTGCAACCTGACCGGCGGTCCAGCTGCCCTCGAAAGGAATCTCATTGATCCGTGAATCGCTGATGGCCGATAATTCATTCGTTAAGCCGGACAGTGCGGCGTCTGTTTCAGCTAAAACCTGTTGTTTATTCATAGTGATGTTCATAATTATTTTGCATTTATTGCACGGTATTTGTTCCAGAAGAAATAGGCTAACAGTAATAAGGCTAACACTATCAACGGCATAGCGATCATCCCTGCACCATCGCCCATGGCTGTTCTTGAAACCGCGGCACCCACAAAGATGAAGGCAAAACCTGCAAACGCCCATTCCTTTATATTGATAAATTTAGTTTGAAGCAATGCGATCACGCCAAGCACCTTCAGGTAGCCCATAAACGGCATGATGTACAGCGGGTAACCCAAATGATTAAGCACATCTATACCTGCCTGCTGTTTGGTGATGCCGCCGAAAGCATCGCCTAAAAAAGCCAGCGAAAGCAATATGGTTAGCGCCCAGTAAAAGATCTTGATTGTTTGTGGTTTCATTTTAGTAAAGTTTTATCATTAATAATTGGTTAGCTTAATATTTGCCGGTTTAATATGGCCCGGTAGCCCATTTGCTCGCCGTCCTGCTCCCAATGCCAGCTTCCGGTTATGGTATTGCCGTTATTGCTGTATTTCCCTTTAAACTCGCCCTGAATATTTGGCATGTCTATGGTTACAATGTGATCTGTTTCGCTCACATTGTAGGTGTATTCCAGCACCTTCCCGTCATCGTCGAAATAATGGGAGCGCAATGTCTGGCTGGCTTCGTCGTATCCTATAAATTCAAGGCCTTTAGCCCCGTCGAGATCGACATACTGTACCAGGAAAAAGCCTCCTTCCATCCAGCTAAAACTTACCTGTCCGCATGCTTCGCCGGTCACGTTCCATATCCCCACAAGCTTGTCGAGCTTTTGTAATTCGGGATGCGGTCTCGGTTTTTTTTTGATGATCATCAGTAAATCAGGGTCATTTCTCCAATACATTTTTTAATGTTGCAAGGCTGGTATCCATATCCTTGCCCAGCATATCGGGTATAAATAAATTCATCAGGTTAAACGGGTACGGATTTTGGCCCACCATTCCCCACTGCACATTGGTGGTTTTCTCCGATATAGGTGTAACAGCCATAAACACCTGCGCCACATTTTTAAAAGGGCGTTCGAACCTCACCTCACTGTCAATACGCTGACCATCTGCAATTTTCCTGATCTCCTGTTCGCCCTTGCCTACGTTCTTATTTTTGCTGTCCCAACGCATAATAAAACCTTCGGTGCCATCGGTTCCCACATAATCTCGTTTTACATTCGGGTCCATCATCACCCATTTGCTGTAGTTGTTCTGGTTTTTAATGATGCTGATGTAGTCGAAAATAGTCTGGCTGTTTTTGTCGATAGTTACCTCACGCAATACAGTGTATTCCTTTTTTACAATTGCTGCGACGAGCAAAATTATCGCGATCAGGCCGCCAATAATTATAAGTAATGTAATCAGTACGCTCATGATATTCCAGATTAAAGGTTTTCGTTTATAATTTCGCTTGATCGAACAATACAAACATACAGCACATTACGCATTTGCGCAGGTGCCGTACACGACAACATCAGGGGGAATTTGCGACAATCCAATGCGTCAAAAAGCACCTGTTTAGCTCCCGCTGTAAATAATTACCTTATATTTGCCTCATGCAAAAAGCATTGTTAAAATTACTTTTAGCACTTTTTATATTTACGGTAACCGTTCCGGGCGTTTACACCGGCAACGAGCCTGATGGCGGCAGTGTGACCGATTACTACCGTGCGAGCATAAAAAAACAGGACCAGGCACTTCCTCTGGTAAAGAATATACACCATGCAGGTGTTAACGTTCATCCGGCTTTTAACCCTGTTAAGCCTTTCTTTCAGGGTGATTTGCATCAATCATTATTGGCGTACGCGGTTTGGTGCAGCACATTTACCATTCAAAATAAACGACAGATAATTTATCGCAAAAATTATCTGCGCTCAGTATTATTCCCGCACCACTTTTTCGGCTAACATCAATTGGTTCTTAATTGAGTGTTATGGCATCTGCCGATGCCAAGTTTATTTTATTATTCAAATTTATTTCGACATGACAAATACTATCGAGAATGTACTTATTGTGACCGTTCTCTTTATCATTATATTCATTCCGGTTTATATAGCCATACGCAATGCCCGTATTCGGAAAACTAAAAAGATCTACGAAACGCTTTCTTCAATAGAAGAAAGCGATAGCCTTTCGCTAAACGTAACCGAAGAACTGGATTCCTTCGCAATTGCTATCGACAACGAAAAGAACGTGCTGGTTAAAGTAGATCTTAAGGATTTCAAACCAGAGATGATTGATCTTACCGAGGTTACCGATTGCACACTTGCGGAAACAAAATATGGAAGTACCGTGCAGTCTATCCAGTTGGTTTTGTGGAGTAAAAAAAGCCAGCCGCTGCACCATATCGTTTTCTATCAGCAATATACCGATAACGAAGGCCGCCTTAAGCGAACAGCCACAATTGCAGCGCAATGGGAAGAAATCATCAAAAGATGTGTAAAGGGCAAAATACTGCGGTTGGAGGATCAAAAAAGCTGAACCTGCACAAAAATTAATACTTTTAACTATCGCAATTCGCTATTATGAAACGAATCAGATCGAACCGAAAAAAGGAAGTAACCAATGCCTTGCTCATATTAACGGGGATATTCAGTGCAGCCTTTGGCTTGCGGGGCTTCCTGATACCGAATGAATTTATTGATGGCGGGGTAACCGGTATATCGCTGCTGGTAAGTTCGCTCACCGGCTGGCCCATATCTTTCCTTATTATTTTAATTAATATACCTTTTATATTGCTGGGCTACCGGCGCATTAATAAATTGTATGCCATAAAAACGCTGGTGGCAATTTTTGTGTTGTCGGTGATATTGTATTTCGTTCATTTCCCGGAGGTAACTCATGATAAATTGCTCACGGCGGTATTCGGCGGATTCTTTTTGGGCACGGGGATAGGCCTGGCCATGCGCGGCGGATGCGTTATAGACGGTACAGAACTACTGGCCGTCTATATCAACCCAAAGTCCTTCCTGTCTGTAGGGCAGATCATCCTGACCATCAACATTGTAATATTTGGCGTTGCGGCTTTCTTCCTGGGGATACAGTCGGCCTTGTATTCTATACTTACCTATTTATCTGCTTCCCAGATGATCAATTACATCATCCAGGGTTTTGACGAATATACCGCCGTTACCATTATTTCGCCCAAAAGCGAGTTGATAAAAAATGTGATCATCCGCCAGTTGCACCGGGGTGTAACGGTTTATAAGGGAGAGCGCGGCTTCGGAAAAAATGTGATCGACGATAAAAACATCGATATACTGTATGTGGTTATAACAAGGCTCGATGTTTCACGCCTGGTGGGCACGGTGCAGCAGGTTGATCCGAATGCATTTATTATCACGCACTCCGTATCCGAAGTTAAGGGAGGATTGATCAAACGTCATGTACTTTCGCATTAAATAGTTATGAAAACGACAAATATTACGCAGGCTGAGAAGGCCGAAAAAATGACCGCGTTACACGGGCGACCTGGCGTTTTTGTTATCCCGAATCCGTG
>DATCQV010000217.1:0-36565 GCA_036569325.1 Mucilaginibacter sp.
ATCCAATCTGAAAAAAGGGTTGTCAGGCTCATTTATCTGCGGCTGTTTTGTGAAAGGTCAGCGTTATAAAAATAAGCCAGAGTTAGTATATGTATGAAGCAGATATTATGAATTCATGAATAATAATCTTTCACCACAGCAAAAAGAAGAACTCACCGGCATATTAAAAGCCCGCTTTGAGAAAAACATGAACCGCCATAAAGGCCTGGAATGGTTTAAGGTACATGCAAGCCTGGACGCAGATCCTGAAAAGCTATGGTCGCTGAATGAAATGGAAATAACCGGTGGAGAGCCCGATGTTGTGGGTTATGATGAAAAGACCGGCAATTATGTCTTTTTTGATTGCTCGGCAGAAAGCCCAAAAGGACGACGCAGCCTTTGTTACGACCGCGAGGCGTTGGATTCGAGAAAAGAATACAAACCGGCAAACAGCGCTTTAGATCTGGCAGCCGCTATGGGGGTTGAAATTTTGACTGAGGAACAATACCGGCAATTACAGCAGCTTGGAAAGTTTGATACCAAAACATCGAGCTGGGTGAAAACACCAGAAGCTATAAGAAAACTGGGCGGTGCCGTTTTTTGCGACCGGCGCTATGATACCGTGTTTCTGTATCATAACGGCGCAGAATCGTATTACGCCGCCAGGGGATTCCGTGGCTCATTGCGCGTCTGATCTTAACTATTCCGAACGCAGATTCTTTACGGGATTGAGTATGGCTGCCTTGAATGCCTGGAAGCCAACGGTAAACAAGGCGATCAATATGGCCGCCGCACCTGTCAGTATAAATACCCAATAGCCTATGCCGATGTGCATGGGGTAGCTTTGGAGCCATTTGTTCATCAGCCACCAGGCTATTGGTGAAGCGATAATGCAGGCTATTCCCACCAATACCAGGAAATCTTTGGATAACAAGGTGGTGATGGCTGTTACCGATGCTCCCAATACCTTGCGGATACCGATCTCCTTTATCCGGCTTTCGGCCATAAATGCAGCCAGCGCGAAAAGGCCCATACACGATATAAAAATAGTTAAGCCGGCGAAGGCAGCCGCCATCGTTCCAAAGTTCTCCTCGTCTGATAAACGGTTACGGTAGGTATCGCTTGCAAAGTAATAGACAAAGGGATAGTCGGGATTATATTTCCTGAATATAGCGCCTATTTTCGATAAGCTTGCCGCTGCAGGTTGTATGCTGCTCAGCCTGAAATTCATGGCGCTAAGCTGTTTGCTGCTTCCGCGTATAATTATAGGACCTGGCAGGTTGTACGCCCATCCTGCAACATAATCCTTTATCACGCCCACCACATGTAAATTAGTTTTTTCCTGCTTTATCACCTGACCTACCGGTTCTTTAAAGCCCATTGTTTTAACGGCTGTTTCGGTAAGCAGCACGGCGGCGGTATCGGTTGGGTAACGGTACACATCAATATCGCGCCCTTGCAGCAATCGAATACCGGTCGTATGTGTAAAGCCTTCGTCTGCATAGTTTTCTTCTAAGGAAAGATTGGTTGACGGGTCTTTTCCTTGCCAGCTATAATTATCGTGCGCTGTCCAGATATCATCAACCGTAGAATTGGTACGGGTGATGGCGGTAATGGCGCCGCTCTCCTGTAGCTCCTGCTTAATAGCGGGGTATTTCTTCGCAATATCGCCCTTAATGTACATATAAGCCAAATTAGCGGAATCGTACCCCCGGCTACGGTGCAAAGCAAAATCTATCTGACGGTAAATAACCAGCGTACAAATTATAAAGCATACGGCCAGCGTAAACTGCACCACCACCATTACCTTACGCGGTGCCAGTAAGGCTCCCGTGTTGTTTAATATGCCCTTCAACACCCGTGCGGGCCTGAATGCCGAAAGATAGAACGCCGGGTAAACGCCTGCAATGATACCTGTAACGAGTGCAAACCCCAAAACGGCGAGCCAGAATAAGGGATTGGCATAAGGCACTGTAAGCTCATTGTATATTAATCTGTTAAATACCGGAAGGCAAAGCTGAACCAACACGATAGACAGCGCTGCCGCAACCGCCGCCGTCAGTACCGATTCGCCGAGAAATTGTTTGATAAGCAATCCCCTCCCTGCTCCTGCTACCTTGCGGATACCTACCTCCTTTGCCCGCTTTGCGCTGCGTGCCGTACCCAGATTCATGTAGTTGATACAAGCTATCAGCATCACCAATATGGCTATCAACCCAAACCATCTGAGCATGATCAGCCTTCCGGCAACAAATTTTCCATTCTCATAGTTAGAATACAGCCACCAGTCGGTCATAGGCTGTACAATGGCGTTGGTACCGGGCAGTACATGCTGATCTTTGAAAACATTCCAGAAAAGATTCTCAGCAACCTGACGTGATACGCCTTGTTTCAGCATTACGTACATATTTACCGTGTTCGATTCCCAATCGTCGCGCGCCCAATGCACTTCTTTCATATAACTCAACGGAACGATATATTCAATATACCTGAACTGGGTATTGGTAGGTAATGGTCTGAGTACCCCCGTCACGGTAAAATTGGCTGTACTGTCGATCTTAATGACCTTCCCTATCGGGTCTTCATTGCCAAATAGTTTCTGCGCCATCTGCTGCGTAAGCACAATAGAATGTAAACCGGTTAAAGCCGTAGCCGGATTCCCTTTTTCGAATGGATAGCTTAAAAATTTAAAGAAATTAGGATCTGTTAATAAACCCTTGCCTTCAAAATGCTTGTCGCCGTGTTTTAAAACGAAGGAAGCCACCCCTGAAAAGCGGCTGACCTCTTCTACCTGCGGATAATTTGCCTTCAATACCAGTGCAAGTTTGGAAGGCAATGCACCGCCGAGTCCTACCTGTCCGTTATATTTCCGTTGACTGTATAGTTGATAAATACGGTCTTTATTTACGTGAAACTGATCGTAACTGAGTTCGTTAGCTATCCAAAGGAATATTAATATGGCAGTGGCCATGCCGATGGCAAGTCCGCTGATGTTGATAAAAGAAATGGTAAGATTACGCCGAAGTTGCCTTACAGTTGTTTTGAACAACTGTGCCATCATCAGGCTTTCGCGCCTCACGATGCCTGATAAACTAAACCGAGGCCGTTTGGCAAGATGATGTCCATTTACCCTCCGCAATGGTTTTCCAACCGGCTTCGGCTCGCTGAGGTAAACAAACTCCCTGTGAACCTTTTCTGCCCCGGCAATCAATGCCTGTTTTTGAAGCGTTGTTACCTGCGGATCGGCATCGCGGTATTCATTAAGAAATTCTCGTACGGTATCCAGCAGGTCGCGATGCGTGCCCAGCAGGTAAGTAAGCTCGCTGATCTCCGCCTCTGTTGCCTTACCGGAGATAAAAAGCTCAACCAGGAACCAAATGTGCTCTTCCATGATGCGATTCGGGATTTCTCAAATTAGAAGACGCACGGAATGGGGATTCGTTGCAAGGGACGGGAATAATAAATCCGGGTAATGGCGCCATTCGGCTGAATGTTAGCTCTTGCCGGAATTCATGAAAGTTTAACTTTTTCGTAACAAGCGGTGGTTATTTTCGGACAATACTAACATTCGCTATCCTTCATCCAACAAAAAAATATTTAACTTATCATGGAAAACTCAAGTGCACCTGCTGTTGAAATAATGAAATATTTCAACCGTGATCTAAGTTGGCTCAGCTTTAACCTACGCGTGCTGGAAGAAAGTCTCGATCCGCAATTGCCCCTTGTCGAAAAAATAAAATTCATAGCTATCCACGCATCCAATCTGGATGAATTCTACAGGGTCAGGGTAGCTCATCTTGAAACGCTGAGCAAATTAGGGGATTTAAATGATGAGGAAAACAGCTCTTATCACGACATATTAGTCGCGGTACGTAAAGAGGCCAGTCATCAAACCAATTACCTGCGTTCTATCTTAACCAATACGGTGCTCCCCGGGTTAGTGGCAAATAACATTATCCTTTACCAGAATCACAAAGAAGTACACGAGGAGCATCTTGAATTCATATACGAATACTTCAACACCCAGGTCGCTTCATATTTGCAGCCAATTTGGTTAACAAATAAAACCACACCGTTTCTGGAAGACCGGCAATTGTATTTGATATGGCAGGTGTTGCACGATGGCGCTCCCGAACAGCTGATCCTGTTAAACCTGCCGACCCAGCACCTTCCCCGTTTTATAGCCCTGCCTAAAATAGATGACAAACACTATGTAATTTATCTGGATGATATTGTACGGATAGGCGGAGAAAAGTTCCTGGAAAATTATACGGTGAAAGGCTGCTTCTCTGTCAAGCTGAACAGGGATGCAGAGCTTAACATCGACGAACATTTAGGAGCCATTGCCAGCCAAATGAAGAGCCGTTTGGAGCAGCGTTCTTTGGGGGCGCCATCCCGGTTTCAGTATGATGTGGCCATGCCGGAAGAACTGGTATCGTTATGCGTAGAGTTATTCACCATAGAGAGCGAGGAACTGACCCCTACCGGGAGGTATCAGCAAATGAGCGATTTCTTCTCTTTCCCCATTCCGGCCAATTCTTTACCGGGTCTGGCTAAATGGAAGCCGTTAAAACATCACGAACTGGCATCGTATAAACATTACTTTAAAGCATTGGACGAAAAGGATTTCTTATTATTTTTCCCTTACCAGTCGTACGACCATGTATTGATCTTCTTCAACCAGGCAGTGCTCGACCCTTATGTAACCGAGATCATGGCTACCTTTTACCGGGTTGCGTCCGACTCACATATCGTGAATGCGCTGATCAGCGCTTCCAAAAATGGCAAAAAGGTGAGGGCATTTGTTGAAGTGAAGGCCCGCTTCGATGAGGCAAACAACCTGCTCTGGGCCGAGAAAATGGAAAAGGCAGGGATAGAAATTTCCTATAGTCTTCCCGACATAAAGGTTCATGCCAAAACAGCTTTAATTACCCGGGTGAAAGATGGGGTAACCAAAACTTATGGCTTTTATGGCACCGGAAATTTTAACGAAAGAACGGCCGGGATTTATTCTGATATCGGCCTGCTCACCTCCAATCCTGTAATGAATGAAGAATTAAAAGATGTATTTCTTTATTTGTACACCGGTAAGCAACCGGCGCCTTTCAATCATCTGCTCGTGTCCCAGTTCAACATCATCGATGCGTTTAAAGAATTGATAGATAACGAAATAAAGATCGCCCAAAACGGTGGTGAAGGAAAGATCGTTATCAAGCTGAATAACCTCGAAGACAGCGAGATGATCGACGCGCTTTATGAAGCTTCTAACGCCGGGGTAAAAATAGAAATGATCGTGCGTAGTATCTGCCGTTTGAGACCGGGCGTACCGGGCCTCAGCGAAAATATTACGTTGACACGCGTTGTAGGCCGATACCTGGAACATTCAAGGATCTTTATTTTTAACAATAACAACGAGCCTAAGATCTTCCTCGGATCGTCAGACTGGATGGAGCGCAACCTGCGATCGAGGGTGGAAGTGGTATTTCCCGTGTATGATGAGGCTTGCAAGGAAGAAATATTCAGCTTTATCAACCTGCAGTTGGCACCTTACCGCAAAACAAGCGTATTGGATCAAAATCTTAAATCAGTATCAAAAGCCGCCGGATCGGAAAGCGGAGACGATTCTCAGGAAGCTTTCTATCAGCTGATACAGAAAAAATGATTAGGTTACCCCGTAATAAATGAGGAAAAGAGCTGCCTGCGGATAGGCGGTTCTTTTTGTTATAACGTGCTGTACTAAGTTTTAAACTTGATATTACTAAGCCTATAACTCCTCCAACTCCAGCAAACAAAAAAGCCGCTTTAGGAAACTAAAGCGGCTTTTGCCGGTGTCGGGATGGCAGGATTCGAACCTGCGGCCTCCACATCCCAAATGTGGCGCGATACCGGGCTACGCTACATCCCGTTTGGGATTGCAAAGGTAGGATTTATACTCACCTTCGCAAATATTTTTTTAATAAATTTTTGTCTTTTTTTATACCGGTGGATGTTCAAAAAAACCGTCTGCCTGTAGCTCCTAAAGGTCAATAAGTTACAAATGTCACAGGCAAAACATATACCTGTGCTACCTCAAAAAAAAAAAATTATAACGTGGTGGTAACAGACCAATGAACGATGATAATTGAAAGACAGATCGTGCAAATAAGACTAAGAAAAATCATAGTCCAGTAGATGAAACTTTTCATTAGGGGCATAAATTGTGATTTGGGTAAAGCGGTTCCGATAACCTTAAAATACCTTTAAAGCAATTAATATAAAAAACAATTAACTAAATTAAGGTTAAAGCAATAGCAACAGAGAATAAGCTTACTTTGCTTTTTTAATTCATCAAATCCGGATGCTAAGATAAAAAAATAAACGTAACATTTATATTACATTCAATTTATTTAGCCACAAGTACCTCAACATCATAATTAATAAAAAGGCCGCTGTCTATAACTCCGGTTATCGCCTTAATGCGCTGTTCGTAATCCGGGCCTATGTGATCGAATTTCACATCCAGCAAAAAGTTGCCGTTTTCGGTGATAATGGGGCCGTCTTTTCCTTTGGCAAGGCGCAACGAAATGTCTGTCGGGTCCAGCTCCTTTAATGCCGACTCCACATAGGTAAGCGCCCCTGTGTATATCTCAACCGGCACCGGGAATTTGGAACCCAGTCTATCCACTATCTTGCTTTCGTCAACCAGAATATACGCCTTATCACTCGATCTGATCAGCAGTTTCTCTCTAAACAGCGCCCCTCCCCTGCCTTTGATCAGGCTTTTATCGGGGTCAACCTCATCGGCACCATCAAAGCACCAGCCGGGGCGGTCTGTCAGCAGCGTGGTAGTTGGTATCTGCAAATTCTCACAGGTCATTGCTATTTCCAATGAGGCAGGGATCACCTGCACGGCCAGCCCTTCTTCCTTTACCCTTTTTGCAATGGCAAACAGCGCCATATAAACCGTAGAGCCAGAGCCGGCGCCGATAATATCGCCCGGCTGAACTTTTTGGGCTATCTGCCCGGCAACTTTTTGCTTAGCTTCCGGGTTAATTATCGTGTCCGACCATTTTAAATGATCCAAAAGGCTGCTGTTCCACTTCATATTTTTCCTTAAGATTTATGCGATATGAAGTTAGCGGTTTATTTGATGTGTGCTGAATGCTAAATGAAATTTTACCTGCAAAATGTAAAGCGCCTACAATGCCCTGATCTTCTTTTCTATCGCCAGTCGCTCAGGCACCGTTTTAATAAGCGACAGTGCATTTTCGAAATTCATCCTGGCTTTCTCATTATCTGCGCCGGTGTAAAGTTCGCCAAGCAGCGCATAATAAAAATGATTACCGGTTAATTTGAGTTTTTCTGCTACCTCAATGGCCTCCTGTTTACCGTTAGCCTTTGATAAGGCGTAAGTCCGGTTCAGGGCTGCAACCGGAGAGTATTCTAACCTGAGCAGGTGATTGTAAAGTTGCAGGATATTTTCCCATTTCTCTTTGGTATCGGCCTGCTGTGTATTCCAGTAGGCTATGCCGGCCTCGAGGTGATATTTTGAAAGCACATCGCCGGTTGTTGCCTGTTTCAAATAATAGGCGCCCCTGCTTATCAGTTCAGTATTCCACAGGCTGGCATCCTGCTCATCGTATAAGATCAGCTCGCCATTCTCGCTTATCCTGGCGTCCAGCCGCGAGGTATGGAAGCACATGAGCGACATCAGCGCATTCACATCAGGCTTATCAGTGCCCTTATTTTCAATCAGCATATAACATAACCGCATAGCTTCCAGGCAAAGGTCTTTCCTTATAGTTTGATCTTTGCTTGCCGAATAATACCCTTCGCTGAACAGCAGGTAAATAGTAGTCAAAACTGCCTCGAGCCGTTCGTTTATTTCCGCAGGGCCTGGCAGTTCTATGCTGATGTTATTCTCCCTCAGCTTTTCCCTGGCCCTGAAAAGGCGCTTATTGATGGTTTCTTTATTCGACAGGAAGGCCTCTGCTATTTCGTCTATCCCAAAGCCACACAAAATACGTAGCGACAGCCCTATCTGCGCCTCAACCGGAATAGACGGGTGGCAAACGGCAAACATCATTTGCAACTGACAATCGTTGATATTCCGTTCCGACAGATCAATTTCAAAGGCCTCTGTTTCATCAGTTCCGCTTTTCACCACCGGGATAATTTTGCTTTCAAATACCGACTCCCGGTGCAGCTGATTCTTTGCCTTGTTTTTAGCCACGTTATAAAGCCAAGCAACCGGATTCGGAGGCAGCCCCTTCAGCGCCCAGGTTTGTGCGGCCGCGATGAATGTTTCACTGGCAATATCCTCCGCCGTTTCCATCTGCCCAAACCCAAAACGTTTACAGAGTACCGAAACTATCTTCCGGTACTCTGTTCTGAATAAATGCGGTATCAGTTCCTGCTCTTCCAAAACTCATTATTATTAATGAACACCGTCATTGCGGGCAATTTTGCGTACTTCCATTGTATTGCCTTCGCCTGCCAGTACCGGGCTGCCCTTCGCAAATTCCACCGCCTCATCTATCGATTCAGCTTTCACGATCAGGTAGCCCCCAATGGTCTCCTTGATTTCGCCGAACGGCCCGTTGGTTACCACTTTGTTATGATGCACCACACGGGCATCGTCAAAAATGAGGCCGTTGCCAACAACAAATTTATTTTGTGAGGCAATGCCGCCTATCCAGTCCATTGTTTGTTTCATCCAGATCTGCATCTGCTCAGGCGAGGCTATCTTGCTGCCATCCTCGTGCCTGAAAATTAACATGAATTCGTCCATTTTTTTTAATTGTTTGTGGTTAATAAATATATTAATTACCCACATAACAATCGCCCTGGAGGCATTTGGACAAAAGATCTTATTTTTTTAAGAACAAATTTTATAAGGAATAGGTCACCCAGCCTTAATGACGCCCATTCTTTCAGGCAGAACAACCTAAATGCTGTTTAGGATGAGTCGTTTTTTACATTGGAACAGGCTAAACCCCGTTTAGGGTGAGTCGTTTTTTATGCTGGAACAGGCTAAACCCCGTTTAGGGTGAGTCGTTTTTTGTATCGGAACAGGCTAAACCGCGTTTAGGGTGTACCCAAAATTTCGCCTTTACAGCCCTTAAATTAGCTTTTTAAGAGCAAAAGGAAATAATTTGAACCAGTTAGCAAATTGGTATACAGCAAAAAAGCATAATTTTTTTTACGACGAGATTTTATCTGGCAGGACTTCTACACAATATACGCAAAAAATCCCATACTCTCGCCCTAAACTGCAAAAAACAACAGGCCATCCCTTAGGATAGCCTGCTGTTAAATTATAAATAAACGTAGGGCCTTTCTTTAGACCAACGACACATCTTCTTTATTGTCCAGCACCTCGTATTCCGAATTTTTGCTGATAAATTCCGGAACTATCTCCTTCATCTTATTCACTACTCCCATCACATCGTTTTGCTTGTTCAGTGCCAGCAGTTCGCTGATGTCGTTTTGTACCTGCTCGTAGGGATATTCAATAACCTGCGAGATCTTTATTTTCTCGTGATAAGTAGGCATGGTATTTTCGCCGTCGTTCAGCAGCTCTTCGTAAAGCTTCTCGCCGGGGCGTAAACCGGTATAAACTATCTTAATGTCCCGCTCGGGCTGCAGGCCGGCCAGTTGGATCATTTTCAGGGCCAGATCGGTAATTTTTACCGGCTCACCCATGTCAAAAATAAATATCTCGCCGCCGGTTCCCATGGTACCCGCTTCAAGTACAAGGTGCACGGCTTCGGGGATGGTCATAAAATATCGGGTAATTTCCGGGTGGGTAACCGTTATCGGGCCGCCCTTTTGTATCTGCGCCTTAAACCTCGGTATTACCGAACCGTTCGACCCAAGAACGTTACCAAACCTTGTAGTAATAAAACGTGTGGTACCGCCGCGCTCAGGGTCATTTTTAAGCGATTGTATATAGATCTCGGCAATACGCTTGGTGGTACCCATAATATTCGATGGGTTAACCGCCTTATCGGTCGAGATCATTACAAATTTGTCAACCCCAAAAGCTACCGACAGGTCTGCAACATATTTGGTACCCAGCACATTGGTTAGCACGCCTTCAGTTGGGTTTTCCTCCATCATCGGCACGTGTTTGTATGCAGCTGCATGGAATACCACCTCAGGCGTATAATCAACAAACAGCTTGCGCATGCGGCCGTAATTCCTTACATCGGCAATAAATATACGGATGGGCACATTCGGAAAACTCTCTTCCACCTGCAAACGCAGTTCATGCAATGGCGATTCCGCCTGGTCGCATAATATCACCATTGCCGGCTTGTAGGTCATTACCTGCTGCACAATTTCCGAGCCGATTGACCCGGCAGCTCCGGTAACAAGCACCCGCTTGCCCTGCAGGTCTTCTGATATTCTTGTAGTATCTATCTGTATTGGCTTGCGCTGCAACAGGTCCTCAATTTTCAGGTCTTTTATCTGCTGCAGGTTAAGCTTGCCGTATATCCACTGGTCTGATGGTGGTACGGTAAGCACCTGTATGCCCAGGGCAAGGCATTTTTCAAGTGCTATCTTCTTAGCCTGCTCATCAAGGTGGTGATTCATAATGATCAGCCTGTCAACCTTACGTTTTTTTATCAGCTTATCAAGTTTATCTATATCGTAAACCTTAAGTTGTTGAATTTCTTTATTGATCTTGCTGGGGTTATCATCAACAAACCCAATTACCGAAAAATTGGTTTTCACGCTGCTTTCCAAAGCCTGCTTTACCAATATGGCGCTGGTGTCAGATCCGTAGATCAGAACCACCGTTTTAGTTGCGTTTGAATAGTTATTAATATAGTAGTAGGCACTTTTTACGGCAGTACGCAGCAGGATGAGCAGCGTGCTCGATACCGAAAAGTTAACCAGCATTATCATGTTAATGGTAACCTTACCTATAGGCCATTCGGGCAAAACCCACATGTTTATCAGCACCAGGTAAATGATGGTACATGAAAATACGGCGCTGAAGATGCGCAGCACATCGCGCGTGTTCGAATACCGTATCAAGCCGGTATGTATGCGCATAATATACATTACTGCCAGCGAGGTAACGCTGTACAAAGCTGTATAAAGAAAAAAGTACCCTCTTAATATATCGATGAATTCAAAGCGGTAGACGATGAAATATGAAGTAGAGAACGATACAGCAACAATAAAAAAATCCAATATTACTATAACCCATCGCGGCACAACGCTATTAAATAGTAAATATTTTTTCATAAGATTGTTATTTAGCCAATGATAAAAGTAAGATTATATTTTTTATTAAAAAATAATCCCGCTTTACACATTTTTGTTTATAAGTAAAGAACTATTTATATAGATCAGATTTGCCGGAGGAAACAACCACCATTCCTCCGCACAGTTTTATTTCTCCCCCACTCTTTCTTTCTCGCTATGTACAAACTTATACTCAATCATTTTGTTTTTTATTTTTTAAATCGGCCTCAAAATGAATATGTATTCTAAATTTATTATAATAAATCAATAATAAACAGCGGTAAAACACTGCTTAATATTGTCTGTAACTCTTTTCAAATCGTCGGTGCTTAAATTAGAGCCCGATGGCAAGCATAAACCTTTGTTAAACAGCGTCTCGCTTACGCCATTCAGATATGAAGGATAATGTTCAAACACAGGCTGTAAATGCATAGGCTTCCATAACGGCCTCGATTCCACGTTATCCTTTTCAAGCGCGGCCCGCAACGCTTCCCTGGTTACGCCATTTGTTTTTTCAGGGTCAACCAAAACTGCAGTAAGCCACCTGTTGCTGAAACTGTCTTCAGGCTCATTTAAAAATTCAATACCAGGTAAATCGGCAAATTCCTTTACATAAAAATCGTAAACGGCGCGGCGCTGTTCAACGCGCTCATCAAGCACCTGCATCTGCCCCCTGCCTATAGCTGCGCACACATTGCTCATCCTGTAGTTATATCCGATCTGCGAATGCTGGTAATGCACCGCGTTGTCCCTCGCCTGCGTGGCCAAAAACCGCGCCTGGCGTATAAAGTACTCATCGTCAGATATCAATGCACCGCCACCGCTGGTAGTGATGATCTTATTCCCGTTAAACGACAGGATACCCATTATGCCAAACGTGCCCGCCGCCTTTCCATTCACTGTAGATCCCAGCGCCTCGGCAGCGTCTTCAACAACAGGAATGCCGTATTTGTTACCTATCGCAATTATCTCCTCAATTTTGGCAGGCATGCCGTATATATGCACGGCAATAATTGCTTTGGGGCGTTTGCCCTTTGCAATCCTGTCTTTAATAGCCGTTTCAAGTAATTCCGGACAAATGTTCCAGGTGTCTTCTTCACTGTCAACAAATACCGGCGTAGCACCCAGATAAACTATCGGGTTTGCCGATGCTGAAAATGTAAGGCTCTGGCAAATAACTTCATCACCCGGCCCAATGCCAAGCATAATCAGTGCAAGATGAAGCGCAGCCGTACCCGAGCTTAGCGCGGCCGCGTATGTTGCGCCGGTAAACTTTTCCAGGTCGTTTTCAAAGCCATTAACCATTGGTCCGAGGGGAGCTATCCAGTTTGTATCGAAAGCCTCTTTTACAAAGATCTCTTCTTGTTGGCCCATGTGAGGGCTGGACAGCCAGATTTTTGGATTCATATTTTATTTTTAGGTTGAATGTATCTTATAGGCTACAGCAGCCTACTCCATACAATTAGCATAAATCGAATAAAAGCTAAACTTCATTTTGTCCGGTCTTTGCCTTTCCCTACCAATTTTCAACATTCTTATGTTTAGTCCGGAGCTTATTTATTTAAATATACTTTTTAAAAAAATAATACGTTATTTAAATGTAACATTTCTGTAACAAAACAACAAATATGTCAACATTTTTCCTCTACAAGAAAAAATGTTGCGCATAGCTTATAATGCCGGGTCATAAAACAAACCTCAAAGGCCCTTTTAGCACCCAACGCGTATCTGCGTGTCGAGAAGTTACTGAATAAGATTGAATAGCTATTGGCAAAGTTAAACTGTTTATTGGTTTTTTGTTAATAATTTATGTTAATATATTGCTAACATTAACTGTTTTTATTCCTTTAAGTTTTAAAATGTTAATTTTAAAACAATAAATCCTCAATCCGAAACTCGGCATTTACTCCTTACTACACCAAATAACTATTTGTGGATTTTGATATTATCGCGCAGTAACACTTGCGTAAACAGTTTTGCGCCCGAATCATTCAGGTGGTTGTCATTATGATACAACGTCTTGTCATCAAACACAAGATCGTTCTGAAAATTTATAACCTTTAACCCATACTTGCTTAACACGTTGTTGACAAACGGCACAGGCGTGTACTTATATCTCAGCAGCGCCGGCGATACGATCACATAAAGTTGAATTTTTCTTTTCTCAATTTCTGCAACTACTTCTTCAAACTTCTTTTTTAAGGTTTCATCCTCCCGGTAATTCCGGTTATCAACCACTCTTATGCCCGCTCCCTTAAGCGATTTGGAGCCAAACAATGGTTCATACCCGAATTTATTCTTTTGCCCCACCCCCAGTTTGTGTTGAATAATTGATGACAGCGATGAGTTAAATGCATATAAGCTGATCAGCTTCGCCTTATAATATTCGATAGGATCACGCTCATGTATAAGGCTGTCAATATATTTATTCACGTGCATCTGCGGTACAAACATACTCATGAACAATCCCTTGCGATCCCGAACTTCGGGTGTAACCGCTAAAAGATCGCTGTTATTCAGGTCGATAATAATGACTTTGGGAGTATACCGAATTAGCGCAGCATTAATGGCTGCATACTGGTAGTCAAAATCAGTACCATCGCGCCCAAGGTTATACGCCGTAAGCCTGGTAGAATCTCTGATTATAGACGCCACGTAGTGATGCGCTGCGCGCGATGTACCGAATATCAGCACATCTTCCTTGGCTTTATTTACGGCATAAGTGGTAATAGCGTCATCGCCCTGTTTTTGCGAATAATAGAGCTTGCTGATATAAAACCCGAGCCCTCTGTCTAAAACAAACAGGATAACAAGCAGCAAAAGTATCTTTTGAATCAGTTTTATAAATGGATGCTTCATAAAATTAGAATTGAAAATAGATGAACTGCCCGCCGTTAAATACGGCAAATAACACAATAACAATTATAGCCAGCGAATAACCAACATAACGAACGGCAACTTTTTTGCTATTGAATATTAATACCGGTTTAAGGTTATACTCCTGCGCGTACTCAAATATCAACAATACAACAATCGACAGGATACAATAAAAAAACGTTGACGGCAACCCGATAAACAACTCGCCCGATTTTAGCTTGAATAAACGCGAGCATAACAACAAGGCATCGTGTATAGAGTTGGCCCTGAAAAATATCCAGGCGAAACACACCAGGCCAAACACAAAAATATTTGATATTATCCGCGCAAACACGTTCGATTCGCTAAACACACCAAGCTTCGTCTTTTTAAACAGGATACCGCAAACAGAATAAACGCCATGCAGGGCACCCCATATTACAAAGGTCCAGCTGGCGCCATGCCACAATCCGCTAACCATAAATACGATAAATATATTGAGGCACCATCGGGCTACCGTTACCCGGTTACCCCCTAAGGGGATATACAGGTAATCTCTGAACCATGTTGATAAAGAAATGTGCCACCTGCTCCAAAATTCCTGTATCGATTTTGCGAAATATGGTCGCCTGAAATTCACCATCAGGTCAATCCCCAATATTTTTGCCGTTCCCAACGCAATTTCTGAATAGGCCGAAAAATCGCAATAGATCTGAAATCCGAAGAAAATAGTAGCCACAACAATAGTAACCGCGCTGTGCTTATCTGGGTTATTATAAACTGCGTTAACATAAATAGATAACCGGTCGGCGATTACCAGTTTCTTGATATAACCTATCAGCATCATCTTAAGCCCTTCGACTATGCGGTAGTAGTCAAAATTGTGCTTTTCGTAAAACTGATGGATCACGTTCTGCGGGCGTTCTATCGGGCCGGCTACCAATTGAGGGAAAAACATTACGTACAGCGCGTAAATACCGAAATGTCGCTCGGGTTTCTGATTGCCCCGGTAGACCTCTATGGTATAGCTCATAGCTTGAAAGGTGTGGAACGACAACCCGACCGGAAGTAATATGGACAAATTGGGAATAGTATTGTGATACCCTACCGAGTTAAGCAGTACCGATATATTCTGGTTAAGAAAATTATAATATTTAAAAACGGCCAACACGCCTATATTGGCCACCAAACTCATAACCAGGTACATTTTACGCTTTCGTCCGGTGTTCTTTTCTATCAATATCCCTGCAAAATAATCTACAACGATGGTGGAGCCCAGGATGAGGATGTAAATAGGTAAAAACACCATGTAAAAATAACAGCTGCTTAGTAATAGCCACAGCCATCGGTGCTTATGCGGCAATAAGAAATAAACGGAGCAAACAATTATAAAAAAGGCAACAAAGTGCAGCGAATTGAATAACATAATTTTATTGTCGATAGATTTAAAGTCAATTACATATAGCAATAGCCATAACGGCTTAGAATCCTCTTAACGTTTAACCCCATACGCATTTATCCGGTAAACTTCTCCATCGTTACCGATGTAGATGAACTGATACCTTCACTCCTTACTGTCTTCTTAACTGTTAACAACATTATTTTAAGGTCAAGCCAAAATGAAAGGTTCGAAACGTACCAAACGTCGTATTCAAATTTCTGGCTCCAGCTAATGGCGTTGCGTCCATTAACCTGTGCCCATCCGGTTATGCCGGGGCGCACGTTATGTCGTTTCTTTTGCTCCTCGTTATAAAGCGGCAAGTACTCAATTAGCAGCGGCCTCGGCCCTACTAAGCTCATATCGCCTTTAATTACGTTCAGTAACTGAGGTATTTCATCTAACGATGTTTTGCGCACTATACGGCCAACCGCTGTCAAACGCTCTGCATCCGGAAGCAATTGTCCGTCGGCGCCGCGCTTATCATTCATCGTTTTAAATTTTATCACCTTAAAAATGCGGCCATTCTTACCTGGCCGCGCCTGGAAAAAGAAAACCCGCCCGTTATTGGCTATTAACAGAAGTATGATAATAACTAAAAATACAGGAAATAATATAATAAATATTATTACAGTAGATAAAGCATCAAATAATCGTTTAAAGAAATTACCGTATAACCTTATTTTCATCTAACTGTTGGTTATATTCATTAAGTAGTAAATTCCAGAATTTTTTTTGTTCATATCGTTCCAGAATCTTTTTCCGGGCATTCGCTTTAAGCCTCGAATATAATAAATCGTCGTCAACAAGGTTTTGCATAGCTTGCTTTAAAGCCTGCATATTTTTAACCGGTACCACCAGCCCGTTTTCGCCATTGTTAATGATTTCGTTGCAACCGTTAATATCCGTTACAATACTTGGCAAATCAAAGCACCCCGCCTGCATGGGCACATTAGGAAAACCCTCGCGGTACGACGGAAAAACCAAAGCATTGGCGGCGGCAAGATACGGCCTTACATCGCCCTGATAACCCACGGCAATTATCTGCGGGTTTTCGTTAATCTCACGCTCACATTCTGCCGTCAACGGGTCTAATTCCGGCTCGGCGGGGCCTACTAAAATCAGCTTTATATTTTTATATACGCTGCTTAGTTCTTTAAAGGCAATTACCAATTCTTCTATGCCTTTGTCCTTTACCAGTCGGCCAATAAATACAAACACAAAATCGCCCGGCGCAATATAGTTATCAACTTTAAAAGCGGCAGCAGTATCGGCTATGGACTCAGTCAGTTTGAAAAATTCCGTATCAATGCCGTTGCTGCTACCACCGCCAATAACCTTTAGTTTATCAGGCTTGCAAAGCTTTTCCTGAATCATAAATTCCTGTAATTTTTTCGAGTTAGGGTAAACTCTTTTTGCGCAAGCATTAGTTATCCGCTCTACATAGTTCAGTATGGATCGTTGTAACCCGGTGGCCTCCATTAACGGAAGCCCGGCAATGGTATGCAATCTTACGGGCACGCGACAATACAATGCTGCCAGCATACCGATAAAGCCCGCTTTGGGCGTGTGGGTGTGAACTATTTCGGGCTTCAGTTTACGCAGGAGTCCGATTAGTTTAAATAACGAAATAAGATCTTTAAATGGAGAAATGGTCCTGGTCATATTCACAACCAAGAACGGGCACCCCTCTTTTTCTTCCAGCATAGTTTTCTTTGGCGAATCGGAGCTTACCATATAAACATCGAAACCGTTTTGCCGCATATACCCCATTTGCCCGCCCAGCAGTTTCTCTAACGACAGCGGCACGGTAGTGATGCGAATAAGCTTTGGGATCATTTAAGAAAAACGTATTTAGAATAAGCAGACCGGATTACTGGTCCATTGAAATATTTAATTTCTTTGAAAGCCTGCTCCTTAATTTACCCAATTCCGCGTCTGTCGGTTCTTCCGAGCCGGATGGATTTGTTTTAAGGAATTTTACTCCCCTTAAATGAATAGCCGGACCGAGATCATAGTTACTGGCAGTTTTTACCGGGATCTGTGCGTCAACAATATTTATATTGCTAAGCTCGATATTGCCGTCAAGCTTTCTGTTTTCAGGGCGTGCGTAAAAACCGCCTAAAGTAATCCCAACATAGCTGCCACGGGCTGTAAGACCGTCTACCTTTATATTCAGCGCTTTAGCTTGTGGCCCGGGCAATCTGCTCAAGCCTATCATCAGGGCTGCAACAGCGTTATTATATGACATGTAATTCGTTATCGCAATATTGTCTATAACCGTTTTGCTGTTGTTGGGTTCAATGTCGATACCAGTCATCGGTGCTGTCCCATTGGTGTTGGTCACGACGGCATTAGTGATCGAGATATTTTTTCCGGCTGCTACAGTAAGGCCATTACGGCGATTATTATCAAGCCGGGCTTTATCAATAACAATACCGTCTGACACATTTCTTGGGCTGTTGCCAACATAAATACCATCGCCCCAGCAATTGGAAACCTGCGGCCTGTACAACTTAACATTCGATGAGCCGCCAATTTTAATACCTATACCCGCTTCGCCGCCGGTACCTGTATGGTTAACCCTGTCGCCCACTACCACCGGTGCAAACATTTTCACATTATCTGCATCATAAATTTTGAATATAACGTATGCCTGGAGCGCATTCGGTGCCAGCAAAACTTTCGAATCCTTGGCAAAAAGCACCGATGTATTGGCCTTAAATGTTAAGCCAGCGGTACCAACCAGTACCGGGAAGTTAGGGAATATAATATTCTGGTGCGTGTCTATTCCGCTTTGCAGGGTTTTAGTATAATCAACCGAACCATCTTTTACATAACCGGCGGGCAGGCTTCTGGTCAAATCGTAAGCGGTACTAAGCGCCGTGGCCCGTTCACTTTCGTAGCTATCGTTCGCATTTAAGGCGGACATGAATCTTTTAGGCACCGGCTTATATACAAATGCCGGTCTTGGCTGGTTAAAGCAGGGGTAACCAAAAGATAAAAATCCAACTGCCAGAATGGCAATCAGAGTAACTTTTTTTGTGATGTTTTTCATAAATATGGGGTTCTATTTATTTAAGACAGATTTTCATGAATTTTTTCGATAAATCTATCGAGCGATCTTTCTTTCAACTGTTTATCAAACGTAGATCGATTTTCCTTAGTATCGTTTCCAAGTGCCGCAAGCATTGCATTTTCCAAGCTTTCCTCATTGTGCGTATCGGCAGTTATCACCCCCTCAATGTCTTCAATTCCACCGGCACATTTGGTTGATACAACCTTATCATTTTGCGACATCATTTGCAGCAAAACGTTCGGAAAACCCTCAATCCTTGACGAAACTACGCATAATTCAGCATATTTGAAATACTTATATACATTGTTCGCAAAGCCCGGCAAAAACACATCACCGGTTAATTCCATCTCCTGAATCAGAGCTGTCAGCTCAGCTCTCTTCTTTCCTTCGCCCAGTATCAACAGTTTAAGATGCGGAAATTGTTTTTTTATCCTCGCAAAAACGGATATCAACATGTCATATCCTTTTTCAGGTATCAGGCGCCCCGCCGAAACAATAAAATTGCCATATAAACGCAGTTCATCTTTATCCATTTCGCCCGGATTCATTGCGTCCAGATTTATCGGGTTAGGTATAATTACAATCCTGGTTTTCTTTTCCAGCCACGGAATAGCATTCACCAGTTGTTCCTTCATAAACTGGGTCTGGCAGATCAGCAGGTCAACAGCCGAATATCCCATCCAGTATTGTAGTTTAAACATGGCCAGTTTTAAGCCCTTAAACCGAAGAAAGATAGAAGTAGATTCACGCCCTATAAAATACCGTTTCTTTAAAAGGCCAAGCCGTACAAAAAGGCCAACCATGCCTGTTAAATGCACGTGGGAAGTGAATATATATTCGAAACTTATTTTTCTTAGCGAAATGAGATGCCTGAAAAATAGCCAGATGCCTTTTTTTTCAGAACTGCTGTTAGTATAGCGTAGGTGAACATTATCGTAGTCCTCCAGATTTTGCCATCCATTGTCATTCTGTTTCTTTAAAAACAACACGTATATAGCGCAATTCTGCTTTGCAAAATACCTGGTTATCATGTTCAGGTATTGCTCGGCGCCGCCCATCGTATCGTTAGGTAAAGTAACCAAGATGTTTATCGGTTCCATTCAAAGTCAAATTTTATGCTACTCGTCATTTTTTTTCCGAAGAAATGGTTTGAATTCCTGCGACGTTACTTGCAATATTCTTTGCTTATAATCTAACTTTTTATTCAACTCGTTGTCAGCAACATAGGTATTAAGCATCTTTTCTTGTATATCATCAAAGCTTCCTATAATTCGCGCAGGTACGCCTGCAACAACGCTTCCGGCCGGTACTGATTTGGTTACCACCGAGCCCGCTGCCACAATTACTCGGTCTTCTAACTTCACTCCCGGCATTATCAGCGAGTCGAGTCCTATAAAAACATTATTGCCTATGGTTATGGGGCTGTAAAAATACCGTCTTCCCTTCTCGTCGCGCATCAGCCAGGCGGCGCCGTCATGTGTCATGAATTTCACACCATAGGTTACGGTCACATTATCGCCTATGGTTATTAAAAATGGTTCGCTTCCCCAGTCCACGGTATATATGCGGCAGTTTTTCCCAATGGTAACCCCCAATGAGCGCGAATAGCTAAGTTTCCCCTTAAACATAAGAATGAGCAGCCCTTTCGTCTTTTTTAATATTTTACCAACAGCACTCATTGTTACCTGTTACCTATAAAGTCAATCGCGTTGCCCACCACGGTATCATTGTTAACAAAGTTGTCAACCCAGAAAGGCCCGCTTAAAATTGAACCCAATCCCAGCATCGGGAACAAATACCTCATGGTCATGAATATCCAGAAAATAACGAGTACTACCTTCACTCTGCCTATGTATTTCCCTATCTGCTCAAAATTGGTAAACTCCGGATTGTTGATCAGCAAAAATAGCGAGATCCACATCAGGCACTGCGTAATGGTAAGGAACCTGCCCACGCTGGGTATAAGGCTTAGCACATTGAAAACTCCGGTTAAAAAGAAGCAATATAGGAACATCCGGTTAAGGCGTTCATGCTTGTCAATAAACGATCGGTTCATATTGTACGTCACCAGGAAAATTACATTTATAATAGTCTTGTAAACTAGGTTCGCCGCCAGTACTATATTTCCGCTGGAAGTAGCTTGTGCCGTATTGGAAGTAGCTTGAAGATAAACCTGAGCCCTGTCATAAATAAACGCCGGGAGATAGTCGCTGGCTATATCGCTATATTCATCTGGGTGAATACCAAACACGAAAAAGCTGAGAATATACATGATGAGGATCGCACTTTTAAACTGCTTGGTAGCTAAAAAAACCAACGTTAAAACTATGATGAGATAAAAGGAAAAGTGTACTAACGGAGCAAGCAGCAGAAAAATAAAACGCCGATAACTCTTCTCATATATAATAGGCAATACACCAAACAGAAACACGTGCGAGGCCGTGTAAAAGTCAAATCCATTTATATTCCATACGGGTATAACAAATGAAAGTGCAACGGTTATCCATATACTGGGACTCCGCAGGTCTTTCCCCATAAACCGGTACATGTAGTCAAGGTTTCTTGAAAAAAAATAGCCGAAAAATATTCCGTAAACTAAAAAAAGGAAATGATAATTGTTGGTAAACTGGGCAGTAAAAACCGATAGAAAATCGCTTACGATCTCAATATGAACCGCATTGGTAAAAAACGTTTTGAAGAGTATGGGAATAGTTGTATGAGTTGCATAATAGTCCTCAAAATGGGTTTTATAACGCATAGCATCGCCGGTATAATTTATAGGCACCTGCATCGTGTAGCCAAAAAATGCGGTAAAAGCCCAAATAATGTTTTTCGCCCACTTCTTCTTAAAATTTCCCAGTGATACTATATACAGAATCAAAGGACTGATAACAAAGAATAACCATGCCAAAAAAGCACGCTTACGATTTCTTATCTCTTCTATTTTTTTTATCAACTACTTAATATTTGATGTAAAAATTTAAATATCTCTATGTTATCCCCGGCTCATATTGTTAAACCGCCGCAGTTGTTCTTTGCTTGTAAACTGTTATCAAGTCGTCAACAATCCACGTGTAAGGGTTAAACGGGCCTTCAAAAAATTCCAGCCGCCTGTTCCAGTACCCCACGCATTTTGTATATCCTATTGGATTAAAACCAAAGCTTATTTCGACTATGAGCGGCTTTTTGTTTTTATCGTACACAAAATCAAATGCACAACATTGCGATCTCAATTTGCCGGCAACTTCAAACGAGAGCGCCAATGTTTCGTTATCAAAGTTTTCTTTTTCATAAATAATACTGCCGCTGCCCGATGCCCTGAAGTCATTCTTTCTTACCATCCGCTTGATAGCAAACGCCTTATCGCCAATAATTATCACCCTGATATCAGAATCATTATTGTCTATAAAATCCTGGGCGTAAAAATAGCCTTTCTCACGCTTCGCCATCCGCTCATACTCTTTAGGTTTAATTATCCGTGCTATCCCTCCTAAAACATTCCTGAATGTAGCTTTTCCATTGCGGTATTTATTCACCCTGTCCGCCAAGCCCTGCCATTTGCTGTATTGCGAAAAACCAGCCCCAAAGCTTTTATTGATCAGAGCCACAGCCTGCGCTTCCGAGTTGATGAGCCTTACGTTACTTGAACCAGCCCCGCCCCTTAATTTGAAAACTTTTGGATAGAATGTTTTCTTCGCCCAGGCAAGTGCTGTCGGCCTGTCATAAAATGCGTAAGACGGAACCACCGGTGCACCAATACTCTCTAACAGATATTTCTGCCCAACTTTATCGTCAAAGTGCCAGCTGGTACTAAAATCGGGGAAAACAATTTTACCGGCCTGCTGCAGCGAGAACAATAACCCTTTAGCAAACAAAGCATCGCGATAATTCGCGTGGTGATAATGCCACATTACAATATCGCAATCGCTAACCTGGGCAACAATATCGTTGTCATAACAATTAATCAGCTTATATGGGATATTTTTTTCATTGAAATAGGTTACCCAATAATCAGAAAAATTGCCCTTATTATGTTGTATACCTATTTTCATCGCCTGTTGATATGTTTTTTTATCACTGCTTTCGATAAGTCGGCGTGCGCTTCGCACCTTAATAAATTTAGCTTCAGGGCTAAGCCTTTCCTGCTCACAAATGTGTTAAATAATTTCAGCTTATTAAAAGCAGATTTTATATACGCATTCTTCACATTAGCCACCGGCGAGAAATAAGAGAGGTATGATCTCTCCCTTTTGTCTACATAATCGCTCCAATGCTTGTTAAGCGCCCCGGTGTTTTGTATTATCTGCTTGTATTCTTCTACTGTTTTTAGCGTCGTGGCGCTGTCTGCTGAGTTTTGCAGTTGCAGCGCAAGGTTGTCTTTAGTGAGTTCAACCGGCACCGGGGTTGTTTCAATCTTTCGCTTAGTATTAATGGTTGCCTGCAATACCAAACCTGTGTACCATCCCTTATGAACCGAGTTTTGCGCAAACAGGAAGTTACCCAAACTATAATAAATAGGAACGTTGCCGTGTACCTCGTACCCGCTTATACAGTGCGTATGATGCCCAACAATAAGATCGGCGCCGTTTTCAGCATAAAACCTGTATTGCTTAACCATTCGTGGACTGGGCAGGTTATAATATTCGTGGCCGCCGTGAATTATCAGGATAACGATATCTGAAACAGCCCGCTCTTCCTTAATCTGTTTTAGGTTATCGATCAGATCCATAGGGTTAAAACCCGGCTCATCAGCCGCAGCCGCCGACCATTCGTTCTCAGCAAAATTAATGACCGATATTTTGGTGCCTTTTATTTCTTTTCTGAAAACCTTTTTAGCATACTCCAAATTGAGGCCGGCTCCTACCGTTTCAATTTTATTTTCTTTGCAAAATGCCAACGTATCTTCTAACCCGGCTTTACCATAATCAACCACGTGATTGTTAGCTAAAGTAACCAGGTCAACGTTCAGTTTTTTCATTATGGATGCAATAGCCTTTGCCGATCCTTTAATATTTGGCCCCGATTTTAATATCTTATTTTCCGGACCGCAATTGGTAACCGGGCATTCTAAGTTTACTATATTAAGGTCGTTATCTTTAAAAAGCGCAGCTATGCCCCCGTCAACTTTGTCGGAAGAATAATCGTCGTTAAAAATCACGAAATCTCCTGCAATCACTATTTTAACATCTTCCATCATTTCATCAATTTAACAAAGTTCCCTGCAACATTCTTTATATCATATTGATCCAAGTTTTCTATCACTAACTGGCTGCTATAGTTCCCGTTCAAAAACTCATTGATAGCCGGCTCATTCAGCGTGTGCGAATTGACAGACAAAATAGGTCTCTTGGTTAAAAGATAGTCAATCAGTTTACTCGGCGATTGCATTGCCGTGCCGTTTTCAACGTTAACCAAAAAACTTGCGCCATTCATTATCTTCAATAGCTCAATCCTCGGTATATAATCTTTTATCAACAATTTCCCGGCGAGCTTTTCTATAAAAGGCTCAACCATTTCCTTATTTTTTGTATAAACAATAAACTTAAAATCGGTCTTCACCGTGGTAAGGTAATTCAAAAATAACTCCGGGTCTCTCATGCCTTTGTAAAAGGCACCTGCATAAATAAATAACGGCACGGGGTTATTGGGCTCCGTATCGCTCAGTGTTACCTCATTAAAATCAAACCCTTGCGGGATCACCTTTATCTTATCATGAAATTCGCTGAAGTAGCCTTCTTTAGCCTCTTCAATCGGTACGGTAATAAAATCTGCTATGCGGCAAAACCATTTTTCAACGTACTTGAAATAGAAATACCGCTTATGAAACTTATTCCCGAAATAAGGGTCGCCGCAATCAGCCACCCAGGTTCCCTTAAAATTGTTTTTCCTTTTCCCGATATAAGAAGCCGCCCCCCAATGCAAAGGATAAGGCACCGCCACGGTAACCAACAGATCAATGTCTTTATCCTGTTTTAAACAACGGAAAACTTTAAACATCAATTCAATATCCGGAAACTCTATTAACCGGTGAATAAGCCGGCTGAATATTTTATTCAGCAGACTGCTTTTTACATCGTTACTGCTATTCAGCGTAGCAAAGCGCATCTTCCCAAGGTTCTTTACCTTAATATTATGCTGCCGCTCAAAATCGGTATAGTCATAATTACCTAAAACACCATACAGGGTAACATCGTGTCCCTGCCTTGCCAACTCTTTAGCCAGTTCCGTAGCCCTGAATGACCGCGGTGCCTGAAACGGAAATATTGTCCTTGATATGACAACAATCTTCTTACTGTTCATACACATTCAATATTTTTTCTATAATCCGTTCCGCAGTACGCCCATCCCATAAGTTTGGGATCTTTCCTTTTTTCCATTCGCCGGCAAATAGCTTTTTCAATGCAGGCTCTATATTCATCGGGTCGGTCCCGATCAGTTCATTTGTGCCTATCAAAATTGTTTCCGGTCGTTCTGTATTGTCACGCAAGGTTAAACAGGGTACCTTCATTACTGTGGTTTCCTCAGTAATGCCTCCCGAATCAGTAATAACGGCTTTGGCATGCTCCACCAGGTAATTGAACTCCAGGTAACCCAAAGGCTCCACTATTTTCAAATTAGGCGCCGAAATACCCAATTCTCTAAACAGTTTCGCCGTACGTGGATGGATAGGGAATATAATCGGCAAACCTTCAACGTTTTCAACAATTTCAGTTATCAGCGCCTTTAGTTTTTCACTTTCATCAACATTGGCCGGGCGGTGAAGGGTCATCACCAAGTATTGCTTTGTTTTCAGTCCAAACTCAGTAAAAATAGCAGGCTTCGCAAATCGAGACCGGTTCTCCAGCAAGGTATCAATCATCACATTACCTACATAAAATATATCTGCTTCTTTAGCGCCGTTCTTCAGCAGGTTCTCGTTGGCAAACTCGCTAGTGGTAAAAAAGTAATCGGTAATACTGTCGGTCACCATGCGGTTGATCTCTTCCGGCATCGTCAGGTCGAACGATCTGATCCCCGCCTCCACATGCGCAACCCTGGTATTCAGTTTCTTGGCAACTATAGCGCAGGCCATGGTCGATGTTACATCGCCTACCACCAATACAAGATCGGTAGGGTTTGCCAGCAGTTCCTTTTCAAAGGCTACCATAATGGCCGCGGTTTGTTCAGCCTGAGTTCCGCCGCCGCATTCCAGGTTGATATCCGGGTTGGGTATGTTCAGCTCTTCAAAAAAAGTTTCGCTCATTTTTTTGTCGTAGTGCTGCCCTGTGTGCACCAGCCGGTACGAAACAGGCGTATCCTTTTGCTGTAATTTATGTATTGCATGTATAAGCGGTGCAATCTTCATAAAGTTTGGACGCGCACCGGCTATGAATGTAATTTTCATCAATTATCTGTTTTTAATGATTTTGGCAGGAACGCCGCCTATTATTACGTTTGGCCCGAATGATTTTGTCACTACGCTTCCGGCCCCTACAATTACGTTATCTCCTAACTCCACGCCAGGTAAAATAACCGAGTTTGTGCCCAGCCAGCATTTTTTGCCAATGATAATAGGGCTCCCCCCTTTGTCATGTTTTTTATAGTCGTCCATATCATGGTTGGCCGATATGATCTTCACTCCCGGCGCAAATATGGTATCGTCGCCAATAATTACCCCGTTTATACCTTGTATATAGCAACTTCCCGAGTTTGCAAAATACCTCGCCACATTTTTACCTATTGTTATTTTACCGTTAACAATTGATGTAAAATGAACCATGAACGGAACTTTCCTGTTAATCTTAAATATCTTTTGAACTGTAAAGTTTATTATTCTCAAGCCCCAGCTGCATGGCGACAAAATATACTCAATGATATTTGAGGGATAATTTTTTTTCCAGTTTTGAGCTTTATACTTGTTTAACATCTCTTATTCGGTCAGTTATTTTTATACCTAAAATAGTTATAAAAATAAATACGTGTTATCAGTAATTATACCTGTATGTGTTACGTGCAGGTACCTGTTTTTTTATTTTCTTATTACTTTCTTTATTATCGGCCTGAAAACAGAAATATAATCTATCCTGAATATCCGTGCTGTTAACAGCAGCAAACCGCCGTAAGCCAATCCGCTTATGGTTAAGGTAACCGCAACCGGGAAATGGTATGGTATGAACGATAACAAATACTTTACTATAAATATGATGAGGCAGGTGTGTATCACCAGTACCGCCAACGATTTAAATGGAAAGAAATCGATAAACCTGATGTTCAGGTACCTCGACGCCAGGTACACGAAAAAGAACAATTTCAGAATGCTGAGCGCTGTGGTGTTAATGGCTACAGCTTCTGGTGTATGGATGGTAAGCACCACAATATAATTGGTTATCCACATCAACGCGGCCAGCAGCATGTGCCCGTTTGAGTAAACTTTAGTTTTACCCATCGACAAAAACAACGGTGCAAAAATTATGATATTGAAGAAATTCAGGAACATATTTATCTGGAAATATATACTTGAATTAGCGTACCGTTTAGAGTACAGCAGTATCATAATATCGGACGAATAGGCCATCACAAATATCAGCAGGGGATAAATAATGAGTGCCGATTTGCTCATGGTACTTTTCCAGGTACTTAATAATTCGTCTATTCCCGTTTTTTCGTGAAACGCCTTTGAAAAAACAGGCATCAGCACGATAGATGTACTGGCCGTTACCATAGATACAAAGGGTAGTTCGGTAAAGCCGTTTGAGTACTCCGCAAATACCTTCGCCCCAAAATACCGGCTGATAAAAAACTCGTCCGATGCTTTGATCACCATTCCCCATAAACTTGCAATTACCAGCGGAATACTGTAATTGAATATTTCCTTGTATTTGAGCGTTGATTTCTCCCCTTTAACGCCTTTATAGGGTATTCCCATGAAAAAGCACGCCATTACTACGCTTATTACTGAAACTACCAGCCAGCCATAAATAGCCGAGATGACCGTGCCGTGAAAAAACACTACCGGCAACACTATACATATTAGCATTAATGCCCGCGTAGTTATGTTATAAACAGCAATATAAATGGTCTTTTTATAGGTCGAGAATATACCTTCGATGCCGAGCGTGGGCAACAGCAACATGGGAATTGGAGAGAATACTTTTAATCCGTACGCCAGGTCTTTGTTTTTCAGCACATCGGCAATTAAATCTGAAAAGAAGAACAGGGACAACGAAAACACAAGGCCCGACAAAAAAAGCACCCTCGTTACCTGCGAAACGATGGATTTGCCCTGCGCTATGTCATAATGCGGTAAAAAGTAGGAATAAACCCTTGGAAGCCCCGCTGTAAAAATAACCAGCAACGAACCATATACATAAACTATCTGCCGGTAAGTACCGTAATCGGCTTTATTAAAATAGCGGGACAAAATAGCACCGCTCACTACCGTTAACGCATACGAGAAAAAATTTCCCACAGCAACCCAAAAGGCTTGAATAGTATTGTTTGTTTTCTTTACAGTATCTATTGCTGGGGCAGACATTTATAATGTGCAGATATTAATACATTTATCAAAACTTAAAGAAGATCAAGGCCCTGTATTCATAGATTAGCACTACGTCAACTACCGATGCGGACCTGGGCTTTCTTTAACGCATGTGTTTTTCACATGCCTAACTTTTATCATCAGGAGATCCTAAAAGCACCTTCAATCAATTGCCTGACCCAATTATTAAAGGAAAAAACGGCTTTTAGCGGGTTATAAATTGCTTTTATACCATTCAACGGCTATATTCAAGCCGTCCAATACAGAAATTTCAGGCTTATATCCCACCAGTTGTCCCGCCTTTGATATATCTGCAAGGCTGTGTTTCACGTCGCCTTTACGCTCGGCCCTGTATTCAGGTTTGATATCGATGCCTGTAAGTTCGGTTATCTTGTTCCAAAGCTGGTTAAGCGTGGTGCGCTCGCCAAAAGCGATATTGATCACCTCCGCAGCCGGCAGCTCTTTAGCAAGCATAGCTTTCACATTAGCCTGCACCGCGTTCTCAACAAACGTAAAATCGCGGCTGGTTTCGCCGTCACCGTTAATAAATGGGGTTGTGCCTTTCAGGGCGTGTTCCATAAATAACGGGATCACTGCAGCATACGGACCTTTAGGGTTTTGCCTCGGGCCAAATACATTGAAATATCTCAGGCCGATAGTATGGAAATCATACGTGCGCGAAAAAACCGACGCATAAAGTTCATTAACATATTTAGTTACTGCATAAGGCGATAGGGGGTTTCCTATCTTATCCTCTACCTTCGGCAAGCCGGGATGGTCGCCGTAGGTGCTCGAACTGGCCGCGTACACAAAACGCTTAACATTGGCGTTCTTAGCAGCAACCAGCATATTCAGGAAACCGCTGATATTTACCTCGTTTGTCGTAATAGGATCGTTTATAGAACGCGGAACCGAACCGAGGGCGGCCTGATGCGCAACATAGTCGATGCCTTCCAGCGCCTTGTTGCATGTTTCCAGTTCACGGATATCACCTTCTACCAACTCAAAAGCAGGATTGCTTTTAAATGCTTCGATATTTTGGTGAGAGCCGGTCGAAAAATTATCCAATACCCTAACTTTCTTCGCATTGTACTTCAGCAAGTACTCAACTAAGTTGGAGCCGATAAAACCCGCTCCGCCGGTGATTAAAAATGACGACTCACTAATATCTTCTGCGTGGTAAATAGTATTATACATTTTTATCTATATAAAATAATAAAATGAACGATTGCGGTAAATAATTAAACTCTCAATGAGGATTAATTATAACCTTGCATCAGCAAATCCCATAGGCAATACGCCCTTCACGTCATAGATCACCTTAGCCGATTTGCATAACGAATCGAGCTGTAGTTCCTTGAATTCGTTGTGCGCAACAGCAAGGATAATAGCATCGCAATCTTTAACATCCTTAAGCTCCTTAACAGAATTCCAGCCGTATTCATGTTTTACTTCCGCAGGGTCGGCCCATGGGTCATAAACGGTAATGTTGGTCTGGTATTCGCTCAGGGTATTTAATATATCCACCACCTTGGTGTTTCTAACATCCGGGCAATTCTCCTTAAAGGTAATGCCCAACACCAGTATATTTGAGTTTTTAACCGCAATATCTTTCTTCACCATCAGCTTTACCACTTCGTGGGCTATATAAGCACCCATTCCGTCGTTCAGACGGCGGCCGGCCAGTATAATTTCAGGGTGATAACCTGCTTCCTGTGCCTTTTGTGCCAGGTAGTAAGGATCAACGCCAATGCAGTGACCGCCAACCAGTCCCGGTTTAAATTTCAGGAAATTCCATTTTGTACCGGCGGCCTGTAGAACCTCGTCGGTATCGATGTTCAAACGGTTAAATATCTTGGCAAGCTCGTTAACAAATGCAATGTTGATGTCACGCTGGGCATTCTCAATCACCTTGGCCGCTTCCGCAACTTTGATGGATGGCGCCTTGTGCGTACCCGCAATAATAACCGAGTTATATAATTTGTCAACCTTTTCGGCTGCATCCGGGGTCGATCCCGAAGTTATCTTTAATATCTTGGCTACAGTATGCTCTTTATCACCAGGGTTGATACGCTCTGGCGAGTAGCCTGCAAAAAAGTCAACATTAAACTTAAGGCCCGATACCTTTTCCAATACAGGCACGCATTCGTCTTCAGTAACGCCCGGGTAAACGGTCGATTCATAAACTACTATATCGCCTTTGCTTAACACCTTACCAACGGTTTCGCTGGCCTTATAAAGCGGTGTAAGATCGGGGCGGTTGTGCTTATCAACCGGGGTGGGCACAGTTATAATGTACATATCGCAGCCTGCAATATCTTCCAGCTTATTGCTGCAGTGCAGTCCAATTTCGCGGTCGGCAGCCTGGTTTATCACTGCTTTCAGGTTGTCGTCGCTCACTTCAAGTGTGCGGTCGCTGCCGCCATTCAGTTCGCCAATTCTGGCTACATTAATGTCGAAGCCAACAACATAATATTTTTTTGCAAATTCAACCGCAAGCGGCAGGCCAACATAGCCTAAACCAATTACTGCTATCTTGTTCTGTTCTGTCACTGTTTCTGTGCTCATAGATATAAAGGATTTCCCGTGTTTAATTATTTTTTACTTTTTATTTTTCTTAAATAGGCGGCCTAAAAACGACTTGCGCTTTGGCTGCGCTTCCTGGTAGTAACCGCCGCCGCCGTAACCGTAGCCATAACCGTAACCATAACCGTAGCCATAGCCATAACCGTAGCCGTAACCATAGCCGCTGCCGCTGTAATCAATAGAATTAAAAATGATATTTAAATTAGGGAATTTCTTATTTCTGTAAAGGTCATCTATCAGGTAGATCTGGCTCTTCAATGTATAGTTGTGCCTTACAATGAACATGGTTGCATTGGCAAACCTTCCAAGTATCTGGGCATCGGTCACCAAACCTACCGGAGGCGCATCAATAATTACATAATCAAAGTCTCTCTTCAGTTCGGTTATCAGCTGATCTATACGGCCGTTGCTCAGCAACTCGGCAGGGTTAGGCGGTATAGGCCCGCTTGTTATAATGTAATAGTTTTCCTGCTGCGGGGTTTGCTGAAGTACTTCTTCGTACGAGAAATTTGAGATCAGGTAGTTCGATAAACCTTTTTCGTTCGATAATCCCAAGGCCGTATGCAGCTTCGGTTTACGAAGGTCGAGCTCAAGGATCACCGTCTTTTTGCCTGATAAAGCCAAACTGGCCCCAAGGTTAAGCGATACGAACGATTTACCTTCGCCGCTCACACCCGAGGTAAATAGCAGCACCTTATGCTGTTCGCTCGCACTTATAAACTGAAGGTTGGTTCTTATAGCCCTAATTTGCTCGGCCACCATCGATCTCGGGCGTTCAACCGTTAACAACGGAATGGTTTCATCAGAATGGGCAATTTCGCCAAGTACCGGCGTCCTTGTGATTCTGTCGATATCCGAACGTTTCCTCAATTTGTCATTCATGATGTCCCTCACGTAAATTATACTGGCCGGTAACACTAAGCCGAAGGCGAAGAAGACAATCATTATCAGCGATTTTACTGGCTTAACCGGTATGGGTGAGCTTCTGGCCTCATCAATGGTGCGGCTGTCGGCGAGGTTAGATGCCAGCGACATTTGCTGCTCTTCACGTTTTTGCAGAAGGAAATTAAACAGGGCGTTCTTCACTTCTTGCTGGCGCATTACGTCCAATAGTCCGCGTTCTTTGGTAGGCACCTGCTTAATGATCGATTCAAAAGTCTGATTCTTTTTATCCAACTGCGCTTTGGTAACCAATAAATTCGCCTTAAAGCTTTTCACGGCATGATCTATAGCAATTCTCAAAGCATTGATCTGATCGTCTATTGATTTTATAACCGGGTTGGTTTCAGGTATGGTTTGCAACAAGCTCTGTTTCTTAAACACCGCCTCTGAAAGCTGCACCGCAAGGCCTGTTAGCGTCGGATCGTCTATACCAAGCATCGAAGGTACTGTTCCGGCCTGGGCTTTCGTGTTATTCACATAAGCCTCAAGATTATTAAGTACGCTGAGCTGTATTTTAACCTTACTCAGGTCAACGTCATTCTGCTGCACACCCTGTATAAACGCGGTCGATTGCGCGTTAAGGTCGGTAATGTTATTGCTCGATTTGTAAGTTTCAACATTTTTCTCGGCGCTTCCCAACTCATTGGCCAGTTTACGCAAGCGCTCGTCAATAAACGCCAAGGTGCTTGATGTTACTTTGTTCTTATCAGCTACCGCGGCGTTGTTATATTCAAAAACAAGGCGGTTTAATATGTCTTTACCTCTTCTTGGCAATGCGTCCTGGTAGGTAATTATCAAAACGGTTCCGTCCTTACTAACAGGGCTGATGTTGAGCGTTTTGGAATAAGTGGAGAAAAACGACGGGATAGAAACAAACTTTACCAGCAGTTCCTTTTTGAAAAAGTTATGCGGAATATTATTTGCCTCAAAAACAACGGTTCCCAGCGCGGTGCGCACCGGATGGTTCGGCGCCGTTTTTTTGCCTCCCAGAACTACCTCTTTATCGTTTATGATCTTTACGGTCAGGTAGTCAGAGAAACTTTGTACGGGTATCGTGTCCAGAAGCTCTACTTTAAAAGGCAGGTTATATAACGGCGCGTTTCTGATGCCGCCATCTTCGTAGTAACCAACGTTCAGGCCCAGTCCCTTCACCACCTTTTCCATCAGCGTGTATGATTTCAGGATCGAAATCTCGTTATCAAGAATTTTGGTGGACGAAAACAGGTTAAGGCTTTTGAGTATATCGTCGCTGCTGCCGGCACCTGGATTGCTTTTATCGTCCTTAATCAAAAGGTCGGTCTCTATCTGGTACAGAGGGGTCGATATTTTAATGTAAACGATGCCTAACGCAATGAAAACAATTAGCGAGGCAAGAAACCATTTCCAGTAATGCAGGTATCTGAAAAGTATTTCTTTTATATTAACGTCTGTCGATGTTTCGTTATAAACTTGTATCTCGTGATTATCCGTACTCATTTGTTGAATTTTGTAGTAAATGTTAAACGCGCGGTCTAATTTTTAATCCTGATGATAAGTAGCACAAGCGCTGCGAGTGTACTAAGCGTAATTGGCAGTAACCGCAAAGTAGGGTCGTTTTGTGCGGCCTTTGTTTTTGTTTGTTCAACATAAACTATATCGCCCGAATGAAGGTAATAGTACGGGGACGAAAATATATCCCGGCTATTAATATTTACACGGCCAAATTCCTTTTTACCGTTTTCATCCCTTATTACAGTAATATTTTCGTGCTTTGCAAATGGAGTCAGATCGCCGGCCAGCGTAATGGCTTCGGGCAACGTTACGCGCGCGTTTGGAATAACATATACAGACGGGCGCATTACCTCACCCATCACTGATATTTTGTAGTTTAAAAAACGAACGTTAACAGTAGGCTCTTTCAGGTAGAACGTAAGGCGGTGTTTAATGGTGTCCCTTGCTTCTGTGGTTGTAAGCCCGGCAACTTTAACTCCGCCTATTATCGGCAACTCTATAAAACCCGACGGATCTACCAGGAAACCGCTTGATGACTGCGGTGCAGGAGCCGCTGTAGATGAAGTTCCGGGAACCGACGACGATGCAGCAACATTGTCTCCCGCGCCCGAGCCTGCAAACGGATTGAAGAAGCTGCTTGCAGCAGGGTTAAGCGAGTTTACGAAAATAGCAAGTATATCGCCCGACTGAATTTTCGGAACATAAGCCCTTGATACATTTACGGTATCAGTTTGATTAGCGGCTTTTTGAAAATAGATGTATTTTTTTTGATCGACGCAGGAGGATATTGTTATAACAAGTGCTAAAAGTAAATAGAGCCCCGGGTGTAGATTTTTTTTCATTATTTAAGTTTACATAGATATTTATTACCTTTACAGATAACGGTTGGCGGCCAAAAGTATAAATTTTTTAAGGAAACACAAAAATTATTCGGTCGCTCCTTCGCATTCTATCTCAATTTTAGGCCGTTTTTATACCATTCCTGCATTTTTTTCCGTTTTTTCTTGTAAAATTGTTAATATGTTAACATACTACAGGAAATATTTAATACAAAGTTTATTTATTTTTAATACACGCTTTGGCTGTTCTGCCGGTTGATAATGTTTGAATATACATTTCAATTTCCGCTTTCAAACCATTTTTTAAAGAGATTGTTTTCAGGAAATGAATATTTATTGAAAATAAAAAATCACTCCCCTCGCGAAAGTGACTTTTCCCCTAACTATTGATCGATGTTTTCTTACAAATATTGTAAGTAATAAGCTGGCGTAAAATTAGTTAGCACCGGGCCTGCGGCTTTCATCCCTTAAGGGCGATTTAAAAAAAATATATTACAACACTGCTTTGCAAAAAAATAAAAGATCACCGGATGGGTGATCTTTCTGTTAAGTGGCCGGCGCTTTGTTTTTATATCAGCGCCTCGCCCGGCCACGGCAAAGCCGGTAAACCGGAACGATTATTTCAAAACTGTCTTCTTGGTCTTTTTTCGCGTTTAAAATCGCCGCCGGCCGGGCGGAACGATGGCCGTTTAATAACCGGTTTATCTTCCCTTATCTTTACGTTGATCACACGGCCCTGTACCTTGGTTCCATCAAGCGCCTCCACAGCCCGGTCTGCTCCTTCCTGATTCACCATTTCAAGAAATGCATATCCCTTGCATACCCTTGTCTTTTTATCGCGCACAATTTTAATTGTGCTGATATCACCATGGAAACCGACAAGCATCGCGATGTCAAGTTCCGTAAAGTCCAGTGGAAAGCCACCGAAAAAAAGTTTAACCATAGTTTTATTAATACACTAATCCGGCCAAATATAATTAAATGTACGAACTATTGTTATTGGATAAAAATTCATTCTCAGAATAATTTTCGCCTCTTTTGCGGCTGTTATCGCATTTGACCCAGGCTTTTGATAATTTCCTTTACCCCTACATTACCTCTACAAAATTTCGCCATCCCTGTGTGTTTATGCTTAAACACAGTGGTAATTTCCGGGTTAAAAACCGTATTTCCTATTACTTAATACCATGTGCTGTGAAATTAGCGTATCACGAAAAAAAATTTAGCTCATCCAATTTCTGCCTCACAACCCATAATCGCACTTTCCCAACCACGCTCCCTTGCGATTTATACGTATCGAAATATTTGTAAGTACTTTATAATCAATTATTTATAAAAGTTTATATAAATTTACCTCACCAAAACCAATACCCCTGCTACATATAATACATAACAAACTGTAGTCCGCTAAATCCGCCATTGCCAATTGTGGCGCTTTGTGCCGGCTACAACCGTTAACTAAGGCTTAATCAATTAACCCAATTATATTAACCTTTAATTACTATTTTATGAAAGCAAAATTCAACTATTACCTGCTCTCAGGGTTGTTTGCGGTGCTGCTCGCGCTGTCTTCCTGTCACAAGGACAACATTAAGGACTTCGGCCCCAAAACACCCGATCTTTCCTCCAAAAACACCCAGGCGCCCGACGTGGTGACCGCCGCCACATTTAAAGTGGTAGGCTATATACCCAGCTGGGAGGGCGATGTTAATACCGTGCAATACAGCAAGCTTACGCACATCAATTATGCATTCCTCATCCCTAACACCAACGGCAGCCTGCAAGCGCTCGATAACACGCCTAAATTCCAGAGCCTTGTAACTGCCGCGCACAACAACGGCGTTAAGGTAATGATATCCGTTGGCGGCGGCGGTGGCGGCGATGCTTTCCATACCATTGTAGCCAGTTCCGGAACACGCACCGCATTCGTCAACAACATGGTGAGCTTCTGCAACCAGTACAATTGCGATGGCGTTGATGTAGATTGGGAATTTCCATCCGCAGGTACCGAAGCCAGCAACTTTCTCACTATGATGCAGCAGCTGGCTACCGCCATGCACAATAGCGGCAGGCTCTGTACTATCGCGGTTATCTCCACCGGCGCAACCTACATTACCAGCGGCATGTTCACCGCGCTCGACTGGCTCAACATTATGGATTATGACGACAATAACTTCCAGCATTCCACTTACCAATCTGCCGTTGATTGTCTGAATTATTGGAGCGGTCGCGGGTTACCGGTTGAGAAAACCATCTTGGGCGTGCCATTTTACGCCCGCGACAACCGTTACGACTATTCAACCCTTAATTACAACCTGGTGCTCAATGCGGGCGGCAGTCCAAATTCCGACACTTTCCAAACTTATGGCTACAACGGCATCCCAACCATCACCGCAAAAACCAACCTCGCGTTCGACAGGGGCATCGGCGGTATGATGGCCTGGGAACTGGCCGGCGATGCAACGGGTGCCAATTCACTGCTGTCGGCCATTCACAACGTGATCGTATCCCGCGGAAACGGCGGTGGAACCACCAACCCTCCAATCGGCCAGGTTATTACCCTTAAGGGCTTTAACAATATGTACGTGAGCGGCGAAAAC
>DATCQV010000218.1:0-2819 GCA_036569325.1 Mucilaginibacter sp.
TATCTGCGCATTAAAACGGATAAAAGTATCGGCTACTGCGGTTTGGTTTTTTGAAGATACCTGGATGTTGTAATTACCTTTTTTTAATTCCTTGCTGTAAGCAACAAGGTTTGAGTAGTCGGTACTGTCGGTGGTGGTAGATGTTACAGCGCCGCCGGCATCCAGCAAATCAAACTCAAGGGCTATCTTTCCCCCTGCAATATTGGTCCATGTACTGTTGGTAAAAGTTGGGTAGCTTATATTTTGTACCGAAATTTCGGGGACAACCGGTACTACAGGAGGAGTTTTTTGAGCTTCCTTGCTGCACCCGCCAATCATCAGCGCAAATACGGGAAGTAATAACAGTAAATATTTTTTCATTTGTGATTATGATTATCGGGTTATTTTAAAACAGAAGCTTTTAAATGGAACGGTATAGAATTGATAACTATCCCGTTAGTTGAGTTAAGCTTTGCAGAAATATCGTATTGGTTGCCTGCTACTACTTCAAGATTTTTCATGTAAACATCACCGGTGGTAGCTTCTGTAAATGTAAGCTTGCCGCTAACAAACCCCTGGACGTACAAAAAGTAGTAACCATTGGCTTTGCTAAAATTTGTTGTGTTACCGCCCTCCGGTTTAAAGGTAGGTACAACTGTTGTATCAACGGCGTTCTTATTAATGGTGATCACACCATCGGTTGTAACAGCGGGAATGGCTATCGGGCCATCAGTTTCAACCGGAACGTTTTTAGCAGAAGCCCTGAATCTTATAAAATGTGCGGCAAAAGCATTATCTGTTGTATGAAGTTCAATATCATAAGCGCCGCCAATAAGGGTCCAGTTAAGGGATGTTAAATTAGCCAGGTCGATGGTGTTTGTTAACGGCGAAACAGTTACTGAATCGCTGTTCTTCTTAGTAAATGTAATTTGCGCGCTTCCGCCAAGCACCTGCGTCCACGCCCCGGGAACATTAGCCTCCACATCGTTGACATTGGTTTTGATAGAAATTTTGAACGAATTGTGTTTAGGCAATAGCCGGTCTTTAGTACAACTGCAATAGGTAATCGCAATTGCACACAGCAAGATAAGTGTTTTCTTCACTTGAAAGGGTTAAGTTAATAGTTTTTAATTAGATGGGGTATCTGCCACGAATATAGAATTTTTATTACTCTTGTGATAAGAATTTTCCAATTAGTAAAAAGACAAAAGCCCTGGTAAATGCCAGGGCTTCAAATTATTAAAATTTTAACCGGGAACGTTATTTTTTTGCCGCCGGCAATCCAATCCATTGCTTTTCAATATTCCATCCTTCTACCAAAACATTAGGCTGCACGCCGTCTAATTTCGCCAGCGGCGCACCGACCGTAACAGTGGTGGATTCATGAGGGGCAAGGCTGAAATAATTACCCGTCCAATAGCTCGGCATTACTTCCTCCCCGTTCTTCATTAGCTGCGGACGAACAAAGAATGCAATCTTATCGCTGTTATTACTGAATTGAAGCGTCCATTTATTTTCAGCCGCTCCTTTTTCGCTTTTCAAAACCTTGACATCCACTTTGGCAGGAGCAAGGTTATTGAGGGCGGTCAGGTCATTTTTAGGAGCCATCCAATAAACGTTGTGCGATACCGTTTTCCCTGCCGCATCCGTAAGGTTAAGCACAACGAAACTCATACCCCTGGTTTCGGCCAAAACGCCTTTTAGTTTGATGACTTCCTGCGTACCCTCATCAGCCAAGCCAATATGATTAATAATGATCGATTTCAGGCGCTTACTATCAGCATCAAATATCTCGGCTTTTGCAGTAAGCATGCCTGTAGCGTGGTGCATCCGGTTGATAACCGCCGCCGTAGAATCGTTTTGATTAAACTGGATATGCAGCGGCTCAACAGCGTTCTGCATGGCATAATAGCCGGCATTGGGTTCAAGGTACCAATCATAGATCTGCCATACTACGCTTGGCAGCGCCGCATTCAGTTTCCATAACATTACGCCGCCGGTTTCGGTGAGCTTGTGACCGGCTGCTTCGAAAATCCCCTGGTAACCTACATAGTTCATCAGCTGCATTTTGCCGGAAAAGTTGACCATAGTAGCCGGCTGACCGTAACGCTGCACCATTTCGCTGATGTATTTATCATATCGGGCAGCACCTGTTGCAGCATCGTGGTATCCCCAGCTATCATTCAGCGGAAATGGCAGTTTGGTATCCCACACCAGGTTCGGAATAGTTTTGGCAAGCGTGGTATATGGCGGCTGCGACGGCAGGCCGGTTTCGTCTTTAAATACCCAATCGCCGCCAATATCCGCCTTTTTGTAATACACTTTAGGATCTTCCCACTGGTACGGACCACCGCTATACACACCCGATGGCTGGTCATCCGGCCACGAACCTTTCCACCCGGCAGGCAATTTCGCAAAGCCCGACGAACTTGGGATATAAGGCCGCGTACCATCAAGAGTAATAATATTGTCGCGCATCACATCGTACAATTCCTTACGGGCATGGCCTTCGTTACCGCCGGTCCAAACCAACAGGCTTGGATGATTGCGGATACGGTAAATAGTACTCGTCACATTCCTGACAAAAACGCTGCCCTCCAGCGGCCAGTCGGGCGAGCCTTTAAATTCGCCCTGTGTATCGCCAGTGATCCAAAAGTCCGACCATACCATTTCGCCGTATTTATCGGCTGCATTCCAGAATGCGTCCGGAGGCGTAACCCCGCCTCCCCATATCCGCACCAGGTTCACATTTGCGTTACGGCAGAGGTGCATTTCATAATCATAACGTGCCGAATCGCGGTTCACCATCATATCGGGCACCCAGGCGCCGCCGTTCAGGT
>DATCQV010000219.1:0-25531 GCA_036569325.1 Mucilaginibacter sp.
CAGCAGGATGTAGAGAAACAAACGGCAAAAAGAATAGCCTATTTACAAAAAGAAGCTGCTAAATTGGGCTTTACATTCCAAAAAGCAGCTTGATTATGAATCACTTAAAAATACGTCATTATAAGGAACGAAGCAATCTCTGAACTAGACATTTGCGCCAATGCATTACCGGAATGCCCCGTGCAGAGATTGCTTCGTACTTCGCAATGACGCAAGGGACTGAAAAGCGCAATATGACGTTCCCATTATTCACCATTCCTTAATATTTCAATATATTTAGCCTAATGAATAAACTGGCCGGCTTTGTATTTTGTATTGTAGCTTTCGTTTTCGCTTCCTGCAGCCCGGATCTGTCTTCCTCAAAAAAAACAATTTTCAATATTAATCTGGATGAGGGACTAAGCTCCCTTGATCCTGCTTTTGCGCGGAATCAGAATACCATCTGGATGGTGAACCAGGTTTATAACGGCTTAGTGCAGATTGATGACAGTTTGAAAACCCGCCCTTGTATTGCCAAAAGCTGGGAAATCTCGCCTAACGGACTTTCCTATATCTTCCATTTGCGCAGTGACGTTTGTTTTCATGATTGCCCGTTGTTTAAGGGAGGCGTGGGGCGAAAGGTCGTCGCAGGAGATTTTGTGTACAGTTTCCACCGGTTGATCGACCCGAAGGTGGCATCGTCGGGGTCGTGGATCTTTAGTGATAAGATCTGTGATACGCCTTTTACGGCCTTGAATGACAGTACGCTGCGCATTAAACTTCGGCAACCGTTTCCGCCGCTATTGAGTTTGCTCACGGCGCAGTACTGCTCCGTAGTACCGCATGAGGTGGTAGATCATTACGGCAAGGATTTCAGGCAGCACCCGATAGGCACCGGTCCGTTTAAGTTTAAGTACTGGAAGGAGGGTGAGGTAATGGTGCTGCTGAAGAATGAAAAGTATTGGGAAAAGGATAAAGACGGGAGTGCCTTGCCGCATTTGGATGCCATCCGCGCCACGTTCATCGGTGATAAGCAAACCGCGTTTATGGAGTTTGTGAGCGGCAAACTGGATTTTCTGAACGATATAGACGGCAGCTACCGCGATGATATTTTTACCAAGGGTGGCAGGGTGACGCAGAAATATAAAGGCAAGTTCACGGTAAATACCGGTCCGTTTCTGAATACCATCTACCTCGGGATGCTGGTAGATAGCAATCTTGCCATCGTGAAATCGTCGCCCTTAAAGAAACTGAAGATCCGGCAGGCTATTAATTATGCCATAGATAAGCAGAAGATGATCAAATACCTGCGTAATAGCCTGGGTACGCCGGGCACTGCTGGGTTTATCCCGATGGGGATGCCTGGGTTCGATGCATCGGCAGTGAAAGGGTATAGTTATAATCCTGATAAGGCGCGGTGGCTGTTAAAAGAGGCGGGTTACCCCAATTGTAAAGGATTGCCGGAAATCACGCTGCATACCACCGTTGGCTATCGTGGGTTGATCGAGTATGTACAGGGGCAGTTAGAAAAGGTAGGTATCAAAACCAGCGTAGAGATAACACAAGGCGCCAGTTTGCGCGAGCTGGTATCGAAGAACGGTGTTAACTTTTTCTACGGATCGTGGATCGCCGATTATCCGGACGGTGAGAATTACCTCTCGGTATTCTACTCAAAAAATAAAATTCCCTACGGGCCTAATTATACCGGCTTTAACAATAAACAGTTCGACGCACTATTTGAACAGGCTTACCACGAGGTGAACGATGAAAGGCGGTATGCGTTGTACCGGCAGATGGATAACCTGGTGATGCAACAATCGCCGGTGGTGGTATTGTATTATGATAAGCGCGTGAATTTGTATCAGAATAATATATCGGGGTATAGCGTTAACGGCCAAAATTTGCTGACGTTGAAGAGGATTAGAAAGAGCCCCTAACCCCTGAAGGGCGAAATAAAGTCTTTCAGGCTGTCATTCCGAGCGTGAGCGAGAAATCTTAAAAGAGCGAGATTACCGCCAATGCAATAGCGGCAATGCATGGTCCGGATGCAATGAAGTATAAGATTTTTTCGCTGCGCTCAAGAGAATAGTTCTCGCTATGCTCGAAATAACATGGCGGGAATGTATGCCGAGGCTAATTACCATACTTCAATGCATCGGCATTTACCACATCAGAGCCGGTTTTCCCACCGTTATCAACGGTATTGCCGGTGATGATAATAGCATCGGCGCCAATGGATTTAGCGTACTCCACAAATTTTTGTTTAACGGCGTCCTGCCCTGCATTAGGGTAATTCATGTGACCAATAACCTTGTACTCCTTTTTTACATCGTGGGCGGAGTAGTAGATGTCCACGTTGGTGGTAGGAGCGAGTTTATCGCCGAAATAGTTAACATGTACGGCGCATGATGATAACGTGAGGCAGATACATGCAATGATAATGTGATAATTTTTCATAGTCCTAAGTTTCTTTTTATAACTGTAAGACGATGTTGGGAAGCGGCGGTTTAGCGGTATTTATGTAATGATGCTGTTGCAATTGACTTTCATTATCGGAGACGCAAAGTATTGCGTCTCTACAAAAAGCAAACAAAAAAGCCTTCCCAAAATTGAGAAGGCTTGTATTATACCTTTCGGCTTTCGCCTTTCAGCTTTAATCTCAAATTACGCCATTTGCCTGCGGATGATATTCAAAGCGCCGCCGGCTTTGAACCATTCGATCTGCTGGGCATTGTAGGTATGATTTACAGGGAACGTATCGCTGCTGCCATCTTTGTGGTGCAGTACAACGGTTAACTGTTTGCCTGGTGCAAATTCAGTTAAGCCGAGGATATCGATAGTGTCGTCTTCCCGGATCTTATCGTAATCGGCAGTGTTATCAAAAGTGATGCCTAACATGCCTTGTTTTTTCAGGTTGGTTTCGTGGATACGGGCAAATGATTTTACCAGGATTGCACGTACGCCTAAGTGACGTGGTTCCATTGCTGCGTGCTCGCGTGATGAACCTTCGCCATAGTTTTCGTCGCCTACAACCACCGTGCCGATGCCATGCGCTTTGTAATCGCGCTGGGTGGCAGGAACCGGACCGTATTCGCCGGTCAGTTCGTTTTTAACGCTGTCGGCAGTGTTGTTGAAGTAGTTGATAGCGCCGATGAGCATGTTGTTCGAAATATTATCGAGGTGACCGCGGAACTTCAACCATGGACCAGCCATTGAAATGTGGTCGGTGGTACATTTGCCTTTGGCTTTGATCAGCAATTTCAAGCCGGTTAGATCTGTGCCTTCCCAAGCTGCAAACGGATCGAGCAATTGTAAACGTGATGATTTCGGATCGACAATTACCTGAACGCCGCTGCCGTCTTCGGCCGGCGCCTGGTAGCCTGCGTCCTGAACAGCGTAGCCTTTAACCGGCATCTGGATACCTTCCGGCTCGTCCAGTTTTACCTGAACGCCGTCTTTATTGGTCAAAGTATCGGTTAGCGGGTTAAAAGTTAAGTCGCCTGCGATAGCAAACGCGGTAACGATCTCCGGTGATGCCACGAATGCGTGGGTGTTCGGGTTACCGTCCTGGCGTTTCGCGAAGTTACGGTTGAACGAGGTGATGATAGAGTTCTTACGTGTAGGGTCGTCGGTATGACGGGCCCACTGGCCGATACACGGACCGCAGGCATTAGCCAATACTACACCGCCCATGCTGGCGAAGGTATCTAAATAACCATCGCGCTCAACAGTATAGCGCACCAGCTCCGAACCCGGTGTGATGGTGAACTCTGCCTTGGTTTCTAAGTTTTTATCGATAGCCTGCTTAGCTATAGAAGCCGAGCGGGTAATATCTTCGTATGATGAGTTGGTACATGAACCGATCAAACCAACTTCCAGTTTGGCAGGCCAGTTGTTCTCTCTTACTGCAGTAGCGAATTTAGAGATAGGCCAGGCCAGATCCGGCGTGAACGGACCGTTTACATGCGGCTCCAGTTCATCCAGGTTAATCTCGATCACCTGGTCGAAGTATTGCTCAGGATTGGCGTAAACTTCATCGTCGCCGGTGAGGTGTTGTTTGATGCCGTTGGCTAATTCAGCAATGTCGGCACGTTTGGTACCGCTCAGGTACTCGGCGGCTTTTTCGTCGTATCCGAAGATAGAGGTAGTCGCGCCGATCTCGGCACCCATGTTACAGATGGTACCTTTACCGGTTGCAGAAAGCGAACGTGCGCCTTCGCCAAAATATTCAACGATACAGCCGGTACCGCCTTTTACGGTAAGGATGCCTGCCACACGCAGGATCACGTCTTTCGCCGATGCCCAACCAGACAGTTTGCCGGTTAAATGTACACCGATCAGTTTAGGGAATTTAAGCTCCCAGGGCAGGCCGGCCATCACGTCGCAAGCGTCGGCACCGCCAACACCAATGGCAATCATACCCAAACCACCCGCGTTAGGCGTGTGCGAGTCGGTACCGATCATCATACCGCCCGGGAATGCATAGTTTTCCAGCACTACCTGGTGGATGATACCTGCACCCGGTTTCCAGAAACCGATGCCGTATTTATTTGAAACCGACGCAAGGAAATCATATACCTCCTGGTTAACGTCTTTTGCGGTTTTTAAGTCGGTGTTAGCGCCGTCACGGGCCTGGATCAGGTGGTCGCAATGTACGGTTGACGGTACGGCAACTTTAGGACGGCCTGCCTGCATAAACTGCAGCAACGCCATTTGGGCGGTAGCATCCTGCATGGCAACGCGGTCTGGTGCGAAGTCAACGTAATCGGTACCACGGCCAAATGCGGTATGGGCATCGCCTTCACTAAGGTGGGCGTAAAGAATTTTTTCGGTTAGGGTAAGAGGTTTACCGGTCGCTTTGCGGGCAGCATCCACGCGGGTGCTGTAGCGATCATAAACCTTTTTGATCATATCTAAATCAAAAGCCATTGTATCTGATCTTTAGGTAAGTAAAAAGATAAAAACGCCTTACGGAGGCGAATGCGGCGAATTTACAAAAAATAGGGTTAAAAGGTAGTCAGGGTATTGTACAATTGTTATTTGGATAGGTTCTAAATTGGGGTTGGGGAGGAGGGAGAGTCAAGAACCAAGAACCAAGAGCCAAGAATAAAGAGTCAGTTGGTAGCGGAAACTTATTCCAGGTATTTTAAGCATAATGCGTAAATACAATAAAAGTATTATGAAGACTTTAGAAAATTAGTTTAGGTTAAGCAGATTTAAGTCCGGCAGTGTTGCGAAGCCTCTTTTATCACTACTAATTAATGTCAAATCCTTCTTTAAAGCTGTTGCAGCTATGATGGCGTCAGGTAATTTTAGTTTGTGGTTCTTTCTCACCTCAACAGTTTTTAGTTTTATCTCGTCGTCCAAACCAAAAACTATACAGTCTGAAACGAAACTTTTAACAATATTAATATCATGTTGATTGGTAGTCTTCCAACTTATAATTCTATTTCCGTTATGACAGAAATTGCTGGCAGGTAAGCGTTAATGATCGTATTCATTGCTTCCTGATTAGCATCAGCATAGCTTTTCTGAAGGTAGTAAATAACAGTGTTTGTATCCCAGAGATATTTTAGTCCCATTCGTCACGAAGTTCTTTTAGTTGCCGGTCTATCTCTTCTATGGATTGACGTTGTGACATAGCTCCGCTATATTTTGCAGCTAAATCAGCGGGAACTTTTCCGTTTTTATCTTTTTCGTGAAGACGAACAATATCCAGAGCCTCCAGATCTTTTAAAAGATTGATTGCTTCGTCTTTGAGTAAGTCAACAATTACCGTTTTCATAATTTCGCCTTTCAGAATATAAATTTACGAGTATTCAATCAATGTTCCAAAATTGGTTAATTTATATCGCTCTTCAGACAGTCAGTGTGCTAAAGCTATACCCCTCCTTACTCCAAATATCCAACGCTCGCGGCAACACGTACTCTACCCGCTCTTTTGCTTTCAGGCTGTCGTGAAACAGCACGATATCACCGCTTCGGGTATTTTTGAGTACATTGCCGAGGCATTGTTCGGGTGTAACGTTGATGTCGAAATCGGCGGAGAGGACATTCCACATCACAAATTGTAAACCGGGTTTGGTATTTTTCAGGAGTTTTATCTGTGACCTTTTGGCGCGGCCATAAGGAGGACGGAAAAGATTTGATCCGATCAACTCATCTGCTTTCAGGAAATTTTCGAGATAAACGTTGTCGGGTGTGTCCCAGCCTTTGAGGTGGTTGAAGGTGTGATTGCCGATGGCGTGGCCCTCATTTTTTACCTGTTCGAAAATATCAGGATGCTTTCGTACATTGTCGCCAATGCAAAAGAAAGTGGCTTTCGCATTAAATTCTTTTAAAATATTTAAAACAAACGGTGTAACAATAGGTATAGGGCCGTCGTCAAAAGTGAGATAAATGCACCGGGGGCATTGTGGCGCGTCCCATAATAAATTGGGATAAAGCTTTTTAAGTAACCACGGCGTTTTTATCAGGTACATTTAGTTGATAGTTGATGGTTCATAGTTCATGGCCGGTCAACTTTAGCCATAAATGATGCTAAATGTATTAATAATTAAATTAAGAGCTGGATTATGGTTGTTATGAACTATCCACTATGATCCATGAACAATTATAGCCTTATGACACAACGGATATTTAAATTAACGGGGATAAGCGTTTTATGTACAGTCTGCCTTACGTTGCTTAGTTTTACAGCAAATGCGCAGCGCGTCATCAGCCTGCAGCAGGCGGTCGACCTTACCCTTGCCAACAACCTTTCTATAAAGCAGGCCGTGGTTAATGAAAATATTGCCAATGAAGATTACAAACAATCGAAATACAACCAACTGCCGGTAGTAAGCGGCAATTCGCAGGCATCATACAACTTTGGCCGCAGCCCTAACTTAACCACCTATACCTATAGCAGCCAGGCTTTCTTTTATCTTACGGGGCAGGCGTCGGTATCGGTTACGCTTTACCAGGGCGGGCAATTGCGGAATCAAATTCTTCAAAATAAGCTTTCGCTCGATGTTAATAAAACATCAACGGCTAAGGTAAAGAATGATCTGTTGCTGAATGTGGTTACAGATTACCTTACCATCCTTACTGATCAGGATCTTGTGGTTGCCGCCAAACAGCAGATAGACCTGGCCAAAATAACGTTAGACCGCGCGCAGAAAAACTTCGATCAGGGTAATGCTACGCTGGCCGATCTGTCGCAGGCAAAAGCGCAGGTTTCTACCGCAGAATTGAATTTAACCAACGCACAAAACCAGGTTGATCTGGCTATTCTTGTGCTGAAACAATATATGGAAATGGACCCGGCAACGGAGATCACTGTTGAGAAGCCGGATATCAGTAAACTGACCGATGTGCGTACACTATACAATTCTGCAGAGGTTATTAAAACGGCGTTCACCATCAATCCGGATATCAGGCTTGCCGAATTACAGCAGCAGGTGTATGCCCAGGCCATTAAAGTAGCGCAAGGGGCATACTATCCAACCGTGTCGTTATTCGGTGGTTTAGGGTCGAATTATTCGAATCAGAACAAGCTGAAAGTTATTGGTGTTACGCCGATAACGCAGCAGATAGGTACCGTTGACGGTACCGGGCAAACAGTATCGACTCCGGGTGTGGCACCGGTTTATGCGCCTTATTCATTCTTTAACCAGTTTGGCGACAACTTTAACCAATCGATAGGCCTGAGCGTTCAGATCCCAATCTTCAATCATTTCGCTACGCGGACTTCGGTACGTAAAGCTAAGCTGAGTTATCAGAATGCCGAGCTGAACACACAAATTGCCAAGAATAACTTAAGCAAGACCATTATCCAGGCCGTTCTGGATCTTCAGGCTGCGGAGAAGAGCTATCAATCGGCCAAACAAACCTTTGAATCGAACAAAGAGGCGCTTAACATTACCAAGCAACGCTATGATGCCGGTTTTGTGAACACGCTGGATTATAACACGGCGCTTACAAATTTCAATAAGGCACAGAACGATATGATCGAAGCGCAGTACCAGATGATCTTCCGCAGCAAAGTAATTGATTATTATATCGGCAATCCGATAGTGCTGTGATGTGCGGATTATTAATGTGAGGACGTGCAAATTGTAAGAAAAAGAAAGTAAAAGAAATAAATAAAACCGAAACGAACCCCGATAGCTATCGGGACCGAAATCAAAACAGATCATGGGAAAAACTACAAAATATATTCTGATATCTATAGGCGTATTAGTAGTGCTGCTTATTGTATTCAAAGCAGCGGGTATTATTGGCAAGCCCGAGAAAACGCAGGTAGCCACCGAAAAGGCTGCTGTGCGCGACATTAATGAATCGGTATCGGCCAGTGGTAAGATCAAGCCGCACGTTGAGGTAAAGATCAGTCCGGAGGTTTCGGGTGAGATCGTGGAGCTACCCATTAAGGAGGGCGACGTGGTTAAGAAGGGCCAGTTGCTTTGCCGCATCCGTCCGGATATTTTACAGTCGGGCTACGATCGTGCGGTGGCAACTTACAATACGCAAAAAGCAAGTTTGGGTAATTCATCGCAGATGTTGAAGCAAGCGCAGGCCACTTTTGATAACCAGGCTGCCATTTATAAACGCGACCAGGTTTTATACAACAACAAAGTATTAACCGCTGCTGAATTCGACGCGGCAAAAGCAAGTTATGAAGGCGCTAAAGCGGGTCTGGAAGCAGCCAAGCAAAATGTGATCGGTTCTACCTACGGCCTGGCTCAAACACAGGCTTCGGTTAAAGAGGCGCAGGATAATTTGGCCAAAACCAGCATTTATGCACCGGTTGATGGTGTGATCTCAAAACTTTCGGTAGAAAAAGGCGAGCGTGTATTAGGTACTCAGCAATTTGCCGGTACCGAGATCATGACCATATCAGACCTTAGCGCACTGGATGTAAATGTAGACGTTAACGAAAATGACATCAACCGCATTAAACTGGGCGATTCGTCAAAAATTGAGGTGGACGCATTCTTAGGAAAGGTATTCGGTGGTACTGTGATTGAGATAGGCAGCTCGGCCAATGTGGTGGGAACCAACGCCGACCAGGTAACCAACTTTACCGTAAAAGTGAGGATCAATCCCGATTCGTACAAAAACCTGCTGAACAAGAGCGCAGGCAATAATGTTCCTTTCCGCCCGGGATTGACCGCTACTGTGGATATCAATACCAATCACACCAACTCATTGTCGGTTCCTATCCAGTCGGTAACTACCCGTCAAAGCAAGAAAGACAGTACAAACGCGAAAAAAGCGAACGATAATAACGATACAAACAAACCGGCCATTTCTGAACCTGTGAAAGAATACGTGTTCGTATATAAAGCAGGAAAAGTAAAACAGGTGCTGGTAACTACCGGGATCCAGGATGATACTTATATCCAGGTATTGTCGGGTCTGAACGCGGGCGATGAGGTTGTTTCGGCGCCATTTGCTACCATTTCGAAAGTATTGAAAGACAATATGGACGTTGAAAAGGTGGATAAGAGTAAGCTGTTTATACCAACAGGGAACTAAACTTTGAGTTTTCAGTTGGCGGTTTGCAGTGGGCAGTTATGAGCATCACGCTAAAAACTGCCAACTATTATATAGATTTGTCCTGTCAAATAAACCTGGCAGGACTTTTTTTGTTGGTCATATTGTCGGTTGGTGAGCAATGTTTTAACGCTGCTAACTGTTTACTGTCAACCGCCAACTTTTTTTAAAATACTGCCAACTGCAAACCGGCAACTGCCGATTAAATCTATGCATAAAAAGAAAACGATAGCCGTTATTGGCGGAGGAAGCTGGGCTACTGCCAACGTTAAGATACTTACTGATAACATTACCGAAAAAGAGATCTTCTGGTGGATGCGTAACGGCGCGGCGGTTGAACATATCCAGAAATTTAAGCATAATCCCAATTACATCAGTTCGGTTGAGATAAGCGTTCCGGCGAAGCATATCTCTATCGACCTGAAGGCTACGATTGCGCAGGCCGAATTTGTGCTGTTGAACGTGCCAGCAGCGTTTTTAAAAGAGGCGCTGGTGGAGATCGGTCCGGAGGATTTGGCTGGGAAGAAGGTGATATCGGCCATTAAAGGTATTGTGCCCGATGAGAACCAGATCATCGGTGAGTTCTTAAATCAGCATTATAATGTGCCTTTCGATCATTTCATCGTAATCAGCGGACCATGCCACGCCGAGGAAGTTGCGCTGGAAAAACTATCGTACCTTACGATTGCCTCGCGCGATACCGAACTTGCAGCAGAATTTGCCGGCATGTTCGATACCCGCTATATCAAAACTATTGTAAGCGATGATATTTACGGTACCGAATACGGCGCCGTGCTGAAAAATATTTTTGCCATTGCCAGTGGTATTTGCCACGGCGTGGGTTATGGTGATAACTTCCAGGCGGTATTGATAGCCAATGCTATTCGCGAGTTGAAGCGTTTTGTGGATGTGGTTCATCCTATCAGCAGGGATATTATGGAATCGGCCTACCTGGGCGATTTGCTGGTTACCGCTTACTCGCAGTTTAGCCGTAACCGTACTTTTGGTAATATGATTGGCAAGGGATATACCGTTAAATCGGCCCAATTGGAAATGAATATGATAGCCGAAGGTTATTATGCTGTAAACTGCCTGCACGAGGTGAATAAACATTATAAGGTAAACATGCCGATATGCAGCGCCGTGTATGCAATTTTATATGAGAAAAGACCGCCGGCGCTGGAAATGAAACATTTGGCAGAACATTTGAGTTAATATAAACACATTAACTTAATTGTATAACTATGAAAGCATTAATCAAAGTGGCATTAGTTGCCGTGGGCATGTTTCTTTTTAGCGGCGCTTATGCCCAAACCCACAAAGATTCTACCGTGGGCCATAAAATAGGTACTGCGGCCAAGAAGGTAGGCCATGCAACATCGCATGCCGCGGCCAGCGGTGCTGCAGCTGTAGTTGATAAAAAGTACGAAGGTAAACAAGGTCCTAACGGGCAAACCATCTACATTAATGAACACTCGCATTATTATTATATCAACAAAAAAGGACACCGGGTTTATTTAAAAAAATCGCAATTGATAGATAAACCTGAGAAGTAGTTTTTAGTCTATAGTGGTAAGTCTTTAGTCCTTTAGTGTTTCTAAAGGACTAAAGATCTACTAAAACATCCGCCATGAAAAATTACGCGTTAATATTTATACACTTCGTTTGCGCCTTTGCATTGTTTTGGGCGGCCTGTAAATCGCCTGCGAAAAGTAAGCTGCAGGGCAACTGGCATTCGAAGGACGGCAGCACCAAACTGAAGATCACTGACAAAGGCTTTACAATGGATGATGGCGAAGCTATTGCCGAAGACTATTTTATGAAGGGAGATACTATCTTCACCTCCTTTGAAGGCAACAAACCTTACACCGCCTTCGTGATCCAGAAATTAGATGACCATTACCTTAAGCTGATGGGGCCGGACTCTGTAGCAATGGAGTATAGCAGGTAGGCTGGTCATTAGTTTATTGATCATTAAGTCATTGTTAATCAGTCGTTGGTGGTGGGTGAGCCTGATTGCTTAATTCGACCAACTATTCTCTAAACGTGGGGATATACCTATCTTTTATCAGGTTGATATGATGCTGCTCGTGGCCGGCTATATGGTAGGCCAACGCACGGACGCTGGCATTATTAGCTGTACCGGTACCTTTCCCAATGCGCATAAATGAATCTTCGGGCAGGCCGTTGAAAAGGGCAATAGTGGCTCGGCGTACGGCTTCGTATTCTTCAAAAATATTATCCAGGTCACGCTCATCCGCCTTTGAATATCCGGCATACGAATCCTGGTCGAAGCCTATAAGGTTCAGTTGTTCATTACGGGCGAAGCGCAGTGCGCGGTACGCAAATATGCGTTCATCGTCGATAATATGCACTAAAGTTTCTTTTATGCTCCACTTATCTTCGGCATAACGATGATAAAGCATTTCTTCGGGCAGGCCATAGATCAATTCTTTTACCATGACGAAATTATCCCAAAGGTGCTGCAATACCAGTTCATCATCGGGGATGAGCTTCATGTACATAATGGCATAGGGCGGATATTCGCCTTCAAGCGGCCGGGGAATGCGCCGAAGTTCTCGTGTCATTTCTAATCTTTATAGTCCGCCTTTGCTGTGCTGTTTGCCCCACTTTATCATTTCGTCGACAACAGGGGTGAGGGTAAAACTGTAGGTGGTGAGCTTGTACTCTACCGATACCGGCTTGCCGGAGTGTACAATGCGGATGATGAGCTTACTTGCTTCGAGATCCTTTAGTTCCTTTGATAATACCCGCGTGGTGATGTTTGGAATGTTGCGCTGCAGATCGCGAAATCGGGAGATCCCGGAATACATCGACAATAAAATAGGCAGCTTCCACTTGCCGTTGATGGCTGCCAGCGTTGCCTGTACATAACTTATTTTATCTGCTATTTTGCTAACATCCTGTTTCATAAGCGGGGAATTAAGATGATTGGTATTAAAAGTATATCAAATCGTAAAAATACCTGAATGCACTCCGGTTAATGCAGTGTGAGCGATTGAAAGAAAAAGTCTTTATCGGGTGTGGTTTTGCCATTATGCAGCATTAGGCTTATGCCGTATAATTTGGAACCTACCAGCACCATAAAGCTTTGAAGTTTTATTTTTTGGGAAGGGTTTTCGCCCTCCATGCTGTACGAGGTGAAGTTTTTCCATTTGCCTATTTTAAAATCGCCAAGCGTGTAGCCGGGCATCGAGCCGCTCATTCCGTTCTTCAGGCCATCTGCAAATTCCTGCTGACCGCCCATTGCAGATAACTGTGCAGAATCGAGCCCGGCAGATACTTTCATATCAACCAAAGTGAGGACATAAACGGCGCTGTCTTTACTCTGCGCGTATTGTGTAACTTCATTTATTGTTTTGGGCTGCACAGGCACTTTTACCGAAATGCGGTTATCCATTTTATAATCTATCCAGCCTGCGCGGGTTTGCGCATAGGTTACAGTTGCGAAAAATAGCAGGAAAGCGAGGATAAGGTTCGTTTTTTTCATGATGTGGTTTATAACCTAAAGGTGTGGATAAAACACATAGGTTGCAAATAAAATAAGCAGCGCGACGCTAAACAGGCAGGAGACACAAAGTATTGTGTATCTACAAAAAACCTTTAAGCCACCTATTATTCCTCGCCCCTTATTCTGAATACCATACCATCCATATCTTCACTGATGCGAAGCTGACAGGCCAGGCGGCTGTCGAAGGCTGCATCAGGGAGGGTATCGAGCAGATCGAGCTCGAGATCGGATGGGTGGAAGTATTTTTCAGGACCTTCTACCACCTGAACATGACAGGTTGCGCAAAGGGCCATGCCGCCGCAGGTTGCCAGGATATGATGATCGGTAGCCTTTAAAACCTCCATAAGGCTGAGGTTGATATCTTCGGGTATTTCAACCGGGCGGCGGGTGCCGTCGCGGTCTTCTATTGTTAAGTTGATCATATTTTAAGCTAAAGGCGGAAAGCTGAATGACTAAAGCTTCGCGCCGGGTATTATTTAATAAAAAAGCTTTCTGCTTTGGTCTTTCAGCTTTCACCTTAAAACGCCGTTACGCCATATACCGTGGTATATTTAAAGCTGAGCTTTTGATCGGGGTAAACGTGTTTGAAGGCGCTTTGTGCCATCAGGGCGGCTTCATGGAAACCGCAGAGGATCAGCTTCAGCTTGCCGGGGTAGATGTTGATATCGCCGATGGCGTACACGCCGGGTACGTTGGTGCTGTAATCGAACGTATCAACCATAATGGCCGATTTATCTACATTCAATCCCCATTCGGCAATCGGGCCGAGTTTTGGAGTAAGGCCGAACAGCGGGATCAAATGATCGGCAGCGATGGTTGAGATCTGGTTTTCCCGGTCGACTATTTCCACTTCCTGAAGGTGACCGTTGCCTTTGATTGCTTTGATGTGAGCTTGCAATATGAGGTTAATTTTTCCTTGCTGCGCCAGGTCAAATACCTTTTCTGCGCTATCAGGTGCACCGCGGAAGGTGTCGCCGCGATGGATGAGCGTAACTTCTTCGGCTATGTCGGCGAGGAAAATGGTCCAGTCGAGCGCAGAGTCGCCGCCGCCGGCCAGTACTACCTTGCGACCACGATAGGCTTCGGGATTTTTTACCATATAGGCCACGCCTTTTCCCTCGAAATCTTCGAGGTTGTCGATAGCCGGTTTGCGTGGTTCGAAGCAGCCAAGTCCGCCCGCAATAACCACAACCTTGCTGTGCACTTCGGTACCATCGCTGGTGGTGGTAATAAATGAGCCATCTTCCAGTTGTTCGAGTCCGTTAACGCGTTCGCCTAAGGAAAAGGTGGGTTTGAAGGGTTCGATCTGTTCCATTAAGCCGTCAACCAGTTGCTGGGCGTTAATGGTCGGGAAGCCGGGGATATCGTAAATAGGTTTTTGCGGGTAGATCTCGGAAAGCTGACCGCCAACCTGCGGTAAAACATCGATTAAATGGCAGCGCATTTTTAGCAATCCGGTTTCAAAGACGGCAAATAAACCCACCGGACCGGCGCCGATAATACAAATATCAGTAGTTATCAATTCCATTTGAGTATGATTGAAATAATAACTAAAGATCGGTTTTGATATAACCCAAAGCCAATGAAGAATAGTAATTGATAATTACTTCAGGTTATAGGTTGACAGACAAAAGCGCTTAAAAAGTTCAATAAGTTTAGAATTTTTGCCGTGTAACTGGATAAACTGAAACGTGCGGAAAATTTCGAGGCCTTTAATTTCGATGATGCTGAGCTCGTTATATTTTAACTCGCTGATAACTGATTGTATCGACAGAAATGTTGCTGTCTCGGAATAAAGCAGGTATTGTTTGATGGCGATGCTGCTTTCGAGCTGGATTTCGATATTGAGGTCCTTTGGGTTGATACCCGCGTTGTGCAGGGCGGTATAGATCACGTCGAGGGTTCCTGAACCGGCTTCGCGTAAGATCAAAGGGATGGTTAACAGTTGCTTGGGCGTGATCTCGGCTTTTTTCGACAGCTGGTTGTTGGCGCGGGTTACCAGTACGATCTCGTCCTTAACAAACGGCGTATAGGCAATCTGCGGATAATGAGCCGCGCCCTCTACAATGGCAATGTCGACCTTTTCGGCTAAAACCAGTTGGGTAATTACATCGGTATTGGCTTGTATGAAGGTAAAGTTCACCGCCGGATACGTCTTTTTAAAAAGCGCCAGGATCTTGGGCAGGATGGTTTGTGCTACCGTGGTACTTGCACCGATATGAACGGTGCCTGCCTCGAGGTTATTCAGCTGGGCCAGTTCGGTCTCGAGTTCGGTATAGGTCTGGAAGATCTTTTCGGCATATTGCAGCATGATCTTTCCGGCGCTGGTAAGCACAATACTGTTGCCGTTGCGCCTAAACAACTGTATGTTGAGCTGCTGTTCCAGTTCTTTGATGTGCTTGGTTACGGCGGGCTGGGTGATAAACAGTTCGGCTGCGGCCTTGGTGAAGCTGAGCCTGCTGGCAACCGTGTAAAATACCTTTAGCCGGAAATCGAAGATCATGAGGGTAAAGGTAAGAAATAAGTTTCACCGCGCTGCCGCGAGCTTGCGGCTCGTGATTGCGCATTGACAAGCATCATGCCTGGGGTAAATTTGCAACGAAAGCCGAAAGCTTTCGCAATGCTTACCACGAGTTACGCCGCGCTAAACTCGCGCAGCATTTAATGGACTCGCGGCAGCGGCTATTTATTTTTTCTTCGCGGTAGCAAATATAATGATGCCGCCAATCAGTAAAATACCACCGGCATAAGGCGGCCAGTTAACCGACTTTTGCTTGTCTACCGATACCTGCAGCGGGCCGGCGTCTACAACTTTTTCTTTTTTGGTATAGGTAAAGCCGGTCCAGATGAGCATGGCTACGCCGAGGACGATCAATACAATTCCAACAGTTCTGTTCATAGTGGTAAATGTTTATTAAAAAAGGATAAAGGCGGGGAATTGTTTGACAGAAAGAATAATAGCTACCGGCCTGAAGAACTGCCGCCACGGCCGGGCAATAATCTTTTCGGTACGATGCGCAGCACGGAAATGACGATGCGAAAGCCGTCGGGATCGGTGAAGGTGATGCCGTTATTGGCCCAATAAGGGTTTTTAGGCGTTTCGGGTCGTACGCGGTTACGGATAAAACGTTCCTTGATCTTGTTGAATTCCTCTACCGATTCGGCATAAAAAACCAGCAGGTCGTCGGCATCGGGATAGTGCACGGGCGTTACATTCGATTCGGTGAATTCGAGGTGCCAGTCGGCGCCGGGGATGCCGAGGAACACGCCGTTATAATTGTGATGGTCTTTAAAATCGCCCAAAACCTTCAAACCCAAAACCCTCCCGTAAAAATCGATAATACGGTTTAAGTCTTTAGTATGCCGGGCTGCTCTAAACTTCATCATAGGATTTCAAAGCTAAACATATCTTTATAAAGAGCCAAGTGTTAGTCTGGAGTCTCGAGTTCCAAGTCCTAAGTCGTAACGCCATTTAGGGTATCCGGCATTGTTAATAACCATTCCTGATAAGAATACTTAATGACATTTATGTTTAACGTTACTGAATTTTGTTTTCATATATTCATCGCAGTTATTGTTTAATAGTATGTTTATTAAATAAACAATAATTCAATCCTCCTAAAAAAAGGTTAAAACTTTAAATAGACAGTAAAATAATTTTGGATAAAAGTTTCAGTACCCAACCCGCTTTAATTGAGTTGCTTTTGCGCCGCGACCCGAAGGGCTGCGAGCATTTATGTGAAAGCTATTCGGCAAAGTTATATGGGTATATTATCCGGATGGTAAAAAATGATGAAGCTGCGGCAACGGTGCTCGACCGTACGTTTAAAAATATCTGCAAAAACATTCATCATTACCAGCAAAGTAAGATAACTTTCTTATCGTGGGCGCTGCAACTTGCCCGTGCCGCAAGTATCGACTATCTTTATGGCGCAACGGATAGCGATACTTCCCCGGTCGATCCTGTTAAGAATGAAACCGAAGCGGTCAACGCGGCAAACATATTAGACCTGGTGCATCAGGGCTATAAGGTGGACGATGTAGCCAGGTTGTTAAATATGACCGCAGACGAGGTGAAGATCAATATCCGTAAGGCAATGAAGCAAAAAAGCAACCTTAATTAATGGACATAGACCAGTATATCGGGAGTGGTATTTTAGAAGCGTATTGCCTGGGCCTTTTAACAGGGGAAGAGCAGGCTGATGTTTTAAAGATAACCGCGCTGTATCCGGAAGTTAAGGCCGAACTTGATGCCGTAGAGTTAAGCTTTGAGCAACTGGCAAATTTGACCGCAGTTGAGCCCGCCAACCATCTCAAAGGAAGATTACTGGCATCTATAGATTTTGGTGCGGATGATTTTTCGCTCAGCGCCGATGACCTGCCTGTACTTAGCGCATCGCAAAGTCCGCAGCCCTGGTTGGATCTGTTTGCCCACCTTATTCCCGAAGAACCCGTTGATGCTTTTAATGTTAACGTGATACGTGATGATGCCATTGTGCAGCAAATGCTGATCACGGCCAATACTGATGCCGCTGAAGAAGAGCATAGCGAATTTTACGAGGGGTTATTTATACTGAAAGGCAGTTGCGTGTGCGTTATAGGCGGTGAAGTTTATGCGCTTGGCCCCGGCGATTTTGTTGAAATGCCATTGAACACCAAACACAATGTTACGCTGACAACCCCTTTTGTTACCGCAGTGCTGCAATATAGGTTTGTGTAGGGCAAGCAGTAAAAACCGTAAATCCTCTAAATTCTTTTGTCATTCTGAGTTATAAAATCCGGGGCCTCTGAAGGTGAAATGAAAAAAAATGAATGTCATGCTGAGGTACAAGCTTGCACCGAGGTTCTCGAAGTGAGGCATGAGCGCGGGGCCTGTACGCCATGCTTAGCGCGCGGGCATTGGCCTTTGCGAACGCCGCCCTTCGACAGGCTCAGGGTGACACCCTCCTGTAGGTTCAATTTAACTTGTCATGGGTAGGTACAAGTTTGCACTGAGGTTCTCGAAGTGAAGCATGAGCGCGGGCTTGTACGCTATGCTTAGCGCGCGGGCATTGGCCATTGCGCACGCTGCCCTTCGACAGGCTCAGGGTGACACCCTCCTGCACGTTCAATTTAACTTGTCATGGGTAACGTAGTGAAGAATCTTATATGATGTTCATTGCCGCCGATGTATTGGCGCCAATACATTATTCGAATACAGGATGTATAAGATCTTTCGCTATCGCTCAAGATGACAAGGGAAAGATTGCAGTTTACTTCAAATACTTCTTCGCTATACCGGGATAAACCTCCATGTATTGATTGGATTTGCCATCGCGGTCGAAGATACCCTCCCAGGTACTGAGCGGTTCCCAGATGAAGCTGCCGAGGGCTTTGCTGCCGGGGGCGGTGAAAGCAATATCGTTCACATCCTGTTTTAGTTGCGAGTATTCGGCAACCATTACCTGTTTGTGGTAGCGGTTTGCAAGGTCGGTCATGTTATTGCGGAGATCTGATAAAGTGCCATGCCATTTGGGATAATAGGACAGGCCGATCACATCAAAAGGCACGTTGCGTTTCTGCATTTCGTCTAAAAAGAAACGCGATTCGGCGTTTTGACCACCTAAGGCAATGTGCAGCATTACGGTGGTTTGCGGGTTAACGGCTTTCACCGCCTTAAAGCCCTGGTAAAGCAATTGCGCCAAACTGTCGAGATTGTTGATGGCAGCGTCGGGCCAAACGATACCGTGATTGATCTCATTGCCAACTTGTACCATATCGGGCACGGTGCCCTGATCTTTTAATTGCTGCATTACACCGGCGGTATAATCATACAGGGATTTTTTAAGAGTCGCAAAATCCTGGCCTACCCATGCAGCCGGTTTGTTTTGCTGCTGCGGATCGGCCCAGTAATCGCTGTAATGAAAATCGAGCAGGAATTTCATACCGGCGGCTTTGATGCGTTTGGCCATTTGTTTGGTGTGCTCCAGATCGCAGAAGCCTTTGTTGGGCGAGTAGCCTTTGGGGTTTGCGGGCGCGTTGAAGATACGCAGGCGGATATAGTTAAAGCCATGATCTTTCATGATCTGCATGGCATCGCCGGGTGTGCCGTTTGACGAAAACTTCATGCCGCGGCTTTCCAACTCTGGAAGGAAGGAAATATCGGCACCTAATATTTTACCTTTTACGGTTTGCGGTATGTATTTATCAGTAGTGACCACGTGCGGCGTGCCGGGTTGTACGGTATGAATTTCGGTAGCGCCGGTAAAGAGGCTGTCGGCCATGGCTTCAAATTTTATATGACCACGGGTACGCCCTGTGCGGAACATAATGCGACAAGCACCAGTGATGGTCGCTTTCCAGGTGCTGTCGTTTGGCTGGGTTGATGAAATTTCCGGCGAGTTATCGGCTTCGCCGCTGATGTGGGTTATTTTGGCATCGCCGGTTACTTTGAAAGTTACGGGGACTTCGGCCTTAGGCAGTACATCGCCCTTGCTATCGATAACCTTAACGGTGATTAATGTTTCATCGGCACCGTTGGCTATCATGGTGGTTTTGTAAGGTGTTACCTGTAATTCTGATGGCACACCTGCGGGTTTCGGTTTAAAACGGCGGCCTTGTGCGCTGGCCGTCTTTATAGTAACGAACACCACAGCAGCTAATAAATAGACAGCCAGACGTAATGTATTTATTGTGAGTTTTAACATAATATTACAATTGGTAGCTAAAGGTACCATGTAAAGCGTTGAATTGACAATTGTATTTTCGGTTATCGGGATTATAGCTGATATTTTACAAAAGGGCCGATGCCAATTCAAGCGTCCACGCTTATTTATCGTGAGCGTGGACGCTCACAACTGCGGGTGTTCAAGCATCCGGGCGCTTGAACAGGCGGCGGTGGCAGGCGGTTAATTGAATTTATCGAAATGGTATGTAAAGCTTAACATCACATAGCGCCTGAGTATTTGGGTTTCAGAATCGCTGATGGTGGTGGCGCTTACGTAGTGGGTTTGATTTACGTTTTGATTTAGCAGGTCGTAGCACATCAGGCCGAGCTCTGCCTTGTCTTTTTTAAGAAAACGACGGGTAACCACTATGTTCAGCAAATTGGCGTTGTGCTGAAAACCGGCCGGAGCAAAGGGAGTATAACGGTAATTATAATCGGCCTGCCACCTGAAATGCTGCGGAAGGTTGACGTCGGCCCTTAACTCTGCTACATGCGTGCTGTAGGTGTTATCGGGATAGTCGGTGTGGGAATATGTGAAGCGATAGGATGGGCTAAGTGTAAGCACATTGTTCCAATCGATATACATATTTGGACTAAGGATAAATTGCCTGGTGTTCTGGTAACCCTGCTGGCCGTTCACTATAAAATAATTGTGGCTTGTATTTGCGCTTAAACCTGCACCAACGCCTACTTGCCACTTGCCGCGCTTCTTGAATTGTTTGTTGATCTGCGACCGCAGAAAGCCGGTAGTACGCCCCTTCCCGTTTACCGGCGAAGTGATGGTGGCACCCTCGGCATTAACGGTTTGCACATTGATAATTGTATTGGTTTCAATGGCTATACCCGGATTGATGAAGAAATTAAGGCCCGACTGGTAGTCGTTTTTTTGATAGTTGCCCACAATATTATGTATATACGAAGGCTTTAAAAAGGGATTGCCGATAAAGGTATGCAGCGGATCGTACACGATGGTGATAGGCTGCAGATTGTTGATAGAGGGCTGCTGAATGCTTTCGCTGTAACCGAGCGTGAACTGTTTGACGTGCACCTCGCCCGTGGGGAACGCATAAAAGAAATTCTGGTTCAGATCGGGTGTGTAGTTGTTAAAATGGTTGCCTATTTGCTGGGTGAGGATGTTTACGCCGCCCTTGAGGTAGATATCCCTGGTGATATTATAGGTTAAGGTTGGGTTGAGGCTTTCTCCAAAAAGATTGCGCGTAAGGTTATTGCTCTGGCTTTGCAGGAAGATGGTGTAAAGCCCGGTTTTCAGGTCCTGATCGTAGGTGAGCAGTTCGCCTTTATCCAATTCGTGCAGGGCTATGGCGCTTACATCGGCAGAGAATTTCTTCGACAGCGGATAGTGCAGATTGCCACTCAATACCTGCGATGTGATCTTATTGATGTTTCTTGCCGAACGCCTCAGCGTATCAGACGGGAAGCCCGCCACGTACGACATCAGGTCGTTATCGTTAAAATCGATACTATTAGTTGGATGATAACCTATGGAATTGCCAAAACTTATCGAAACTCCCTTTTTATTCAGCTTACGGTAATAGCTAAAATTATGGCTGTAACTGAATTCAGTATTGCGGCCGTTATCGCTGCTGAGGGTCGTGTTTAAAAGCGGCACAAAATTATTGAAGTTGATACCCGTGCCGGCGCTTCTGTTTGTACGGTAATCATATTCCATATCCGGCTGAAATTTTACGATAGTGCCGGAATCGGGTTTCCACTCTGTCTCGGCATGGAAATTCTGGCGGTTAGTATGGCTATGCGCCAGGTTGTTCGATATAGTAGTAAACAGCGTATCGCCAATGTTGCGCAGTGTTTTGTTGCTGGTATTATTATCCGTAATCTGGTCGTTGGCGCGGTATTCAATATGCACTTTTAGCTTTTTCGAGATGTCTTTAGTGATGTCGAAATCACCGGAGGTTTGCCTGCTCAGCGCCGTGTTTCCCCAGTTGGCGCTGCTGAAGCCGCCATAGTTTCCGCTGAAAATGGTGGTGCCGCTCAGGTTATCTACATTGAATCTTCCGCTTACCTGCAACTGATCGGTGAACTTGGCGGCAAAACCCGCGCCTGCATACCTGCCCTGCGAGCCCGCGCCGCCGCCGAGGGAAGTAAGCAGGCCTTTCAGTATATCTTTCTTAAATTTAAGGTTGATGATCTTGTTTACCTTATAATCTGGTTGCAGGTGGTCGGGGTCATCGTCACGATCATCATAAACCTGTACTTTGCCTATGATCTCGGCAGGAAGATTGTTGATGCCGATGGCCATGTTCCCCACAAAAAAGTCTTTCCCATTCACCCTTATTTTTGATACCGGCTTGCCGTTCACGCTAATGCCATCCTGATTTATCTGAACGCCGGGCAGCTTTTTCAGCAGATCGATCACCATAGCGTTAGGGCGGGTTTTAAAGGCGGTGGCGTCAAATTCGATGGTATCTTTTTTAATGATGACGGGCACGCGCTCGCCTCTAACTACCACCTCTTTCAGCATTTTGGCAGAGAGATATATTTTGCCCAGGCCGACAGTTTCGCCTTTTTTGAAATCGATCTTTATTCGTACGCCCTGATAGCTTACGTGCGAAATCAGCAACAGCGAAGTTTCCTGCTTCAGGTTATGTAGCGTGAAAGCGCCGTTCTTATCAGTAACGGTGTAGGAAATAAGAGAGGTGTCGCTAAGCTTAAGAACGGAGACCGTTGCCAGCTGCACGGGTTGATGGGTAACAGAATCGAGAATAATGGCTTTGATAACGCCGTGATTTTGCGCTTTGGCAATGAATGTGCTAACGGCAAAAATGAGCAACAAAAATAGTTTCCGCATTTAGGGGTATGACCGCGAGGCCCGGTATAAGGTTAATAGCTAACGACTGAACGCTAACATAACGATAATATTTTGACCAACTAAGAATTTCGTTATTGCAATGAAAAAGTTACGGGGATTTGGGATTGACGATTTACGAATTACGATTTGGTTCAGGTTACTATAGGGCTATCATTTCCATGCCCTTTCCGGTCATTCTGACAAAGCCTTCGGCGGCGTGAACGCCCGCTTCGCGGCCGCGGAAATCTTCCATCGAGGCGTGGCCGCAGCCGTAAATGCCCGGCGGGTCCTGGCTTATGTGGCAGTAAACGGCCTTTCTTTTTTGCTCCTGCGTGTCGGTGATATCCACGTAATCGGTAGGGTGGAAGATCATGGTTTGCTCGCCGGTGCATACTTCGAAAAAGTACAGCGTAAATTTTTCAGACGATCGCACCCAGGCTTGTATGGTAAGCAGGCTCGCTACCTGGTGGTCTTTATGACTATCCACAGGCCAGTGGGTAAATACTACATCCGGCTTTTCACCCGCTATTAGTTCCTGCAGGTGTTTCAGGGCAGCGTTGTCTGCAATGGTGGCGCCGTCTGTCTGGCCGGCAAACATGGGTTTGGCGTTCAAAATTTTGCAAGCGTTGATGGCTTCCTGTTTGCGGATGCGGGCAGCCTCGTCGTTGCTTTTACCGGTGATGCCGGCTTCGCCGGTGGTGAGGTAGATAATGGTAACGGCATGGCCCTGCGCAGCCAGTTTAGCCAGCGTGCCGCCACAGCCACTCTCCGGATCATCAGGATGACCGCCCACGCAGACGACCTTCCTTTGGGCAGGCTGTTGGTTTGGTGCAGCGCTTAACAGCGAAGGGAGGGTTATCATCCCCAGCCCGGCGGTTTTGATGAAATTGCGGCGATTGTTCATGTGATGATATATGAGTACCAAATTATCAAACTATGTCATTTCGGGCAATAGCGAGAAAACTTATACAAGCGATATTCCCGCCAATGCATCGTTCGGATGTATGGCGCATAGGATCTTTCGCTATCGCTCAAGATGACAAGCGGATAATAACTACTATTCAAACACAACCGTCTTATTATTAAACACAAACACCCTGTCCTCAAAAACAAGTTTCAGTGCGCGGGCCAGCACCGATGTTTCTATCTCTTTACCCGCTTTAACCATGTCGGAAGCGGTGAACGAGTGATTTACCGGAATGATCTGCTGGGCTATGATGGGTCCTTCATCCAACTCATTCGACACGAAATGGGCAGTGGCGCCTATCAGTTTCACACCGCGCTCAAAGGCCTGGCGGTACGGGCTGGCGCCGATAAACGCCGGTAAAAACGAGTGATGAATATTGATAATACGCATCGGGAATTTAGCCACCAGCATGGGCGACAGGATGCGCATGAACTTTGCAAGTACAATATAATCGGGGTTGTAATCGCCAATTTTTGCGGCTACCTGATTTTCAAAGTCTTCCTTACTTAAACCCTCGTGTGAGATACCGTAGAACGGCATATCAAAGCGGCGGCAGATATCCTGCAGCACGGTATGGTTGCCGATGACACATTGTACCGTTGCGCCAAGCGTGCCGAAATAGTTGCGGATCAATATATCGGCAAGGCAGTGATATTCTTTGGTTACCAGCACTACAACCTTTTTATCGGGAATAGGGTTAACGAGGATGGTAGCATTATCGGGCAGTACCTTGCGCAGTTGGTTTTCGAGCGTTGCGATGTTTTCGCCTACGGTGACTTCGAGGCGCATGAAAAAAAGATTGTCGGCCTGGTCGACATGTTCACGGAGCGAAACGATATTGAAAAGATTTTTTGCCAATATGGCCGACACGGATGCAACCAGCCCTGCACGGTCGGTACACTGAATTACGATGATCATATCGTAAATATAGTTGATTAAGTTGATTCAGAGAGTTGTTGATTATGTTGATTAGGAGAATGGCTGATTAAGTTTACCCGGGCAGTAACAAAATATTGCGGTGGCCGTCATAATATTAATGCTGATGAGTATATTAGTTTAAACTTTCGGCTATCACTTTTTAGAATTATGATAATGAGATATTTTTTATGTTTTTTATTTCCGCCGATAGCGATACTGAGCACCGGCCGGATGGGCTCGTTCCTGCTGAACTGCCTGCTTACCTTGTTTTTATGGGTTCCGGGAATTATTCATGCCATACTGGTGGTTAACGATTATTATGAGGATAAACGCAACCGCCGGCTGATCCGCGCCGTAAGGCGGGGCTATTAACCATGACGTAAACCTTGTATGAAAATATTACTGCTCGGTGCCACCGGTCGTACCGGAAAATATTTACTTGCGGAAGCGCTGGATCGCGGCCATATCGTACATGCCCTGGTGAGAGACAAAAGCAAGATTACCACCAGCAACAATAACTTATTTTTATTTGAAGGCTTCCCAACTAACGAAGCTGATTTGGCCCACGCTATGAAAGATTGCGACGCAATTTTGAGCGTATTGAATATTTCGCGCACTTCTGATTTTCCCTGGGCTAAATTGCGCACACCAACCACTTTCCTTTCTGATGCAATAAAAATAATGGCTAAAGTTGCAGCGCACGAAAAAAGTAAGCGCATGATAATTTGCAGCGCGTGGGGAGCAAATGAAACCAAAAAAGATATTCCCGGATGGTTCAGGTGGCTTATTGATAACAGCAATATCGGCGTAGCTTACCGTGACCATGAGGTACAGGAAAATTATCTGAAGGGCACCGGATTTGAATACACTATTGTACGGCCCGTTGGGCTGACGAATTCGGAAAAGGAGCAGGTAGTTTGTGTTACCTTGAACGATAATCCTAAGCCCACGTTAACTATCAGCCGTAAAAGCACCGCGAAGTTTATGCTGGAGGTGCTTGATAAAAATTTATTTGTAAAGCAGGCGGTAACCATTTCAAAACAATAAGGGTCGCCTGTACAGTTA
>DATCQV010000220.1:0-18123 GCA_036569325.1 Mucilaginibacter sp.
TGGATTTATCATGCTATACTGCTAAAATACTAAACGTTTGTATAATTTTACAGCCATGGCAAATTTAAGGTTCGCGAAAGATTACCTGCTTCACCGGCTCAAAGCAAAAAACAGGCACGGGGTTCACTCTCCCTTCGTTTACCGGCTGATAGATGAAGTAATTTACGATTTTCAGGGCAAAAAAGTATATGAAGAGGTAGAGGCTATCCGTGAAAAGCTATTAAATGACACCCGGATTATAACCATCACCGACTTGGGCGCAGGCTCGCACCTGAACAATAATCGCCGGAAAAAGGTAGGCGATATTGCTAAAAATGCACTTAAAACACCAAAACTGGCTCAATTGCTCTACCGCCTCGTTGCCGATCTGAAACCCCAAAACATCATCGAGTTAGGCACCTGCCTGGGTATCACAACCCTATACCTGCAAAAGGCCGCTCCCACTGCAAAGGTCTACACCATGGAAGGTTGCCCCGAAACAGCCGGCGTAGCAAAGCAAACTTTTGAGCAAGGTGCCATCGCCGCCGAACCCATTGTAGGCAATTTCGACGATAACCTGCCGGAGGTGATAAAGACACTCGATAAGGTTGATTTTGTTTTTGTCGACGGCAATCACCAAAAAGATGCTACGCTGAAATACTTTGAGTGGTGCCTCCCAAAAGTACACGAAAATACCATGCTCATTTTCGACGATATTTACTGGAGCGAGGGAATGAAAGAAGCATGGACACAAATAAAGGCGCACCCGCAGGTAACCGCAACCGTCGATCTGTTCTGGATTGGATTAGTATTTTTTAAACCCGGCCAGGCAAAGGAAGACTTTTTAATAAAAATATGAGGTTGATGTGCGAATTACTGATGTGCGGATGAAAAAATAAATTCTAAAAATCCTAATCCGTATGTATATCAATAATTCGCACATCAATTTCCCTATCCGCACATTCGCACATCCGAAATCCGTTCATCAAAAGGATTGCCCCAGCGCTATATAAAAACCACTTTCACGTTTTTCGCCTTGCGGCTTTTGGCCGATGCCATAATCGAGGCGAATGGCGAGACCTTTCTCCACGTCGAAGAAGTAGCGGATGCCACCGCCATAGTTGGGTTTAAGCTGATCAGCATCGAATGAGGAATGGAATACTTCACCTCCGCCTGCGAATGCTACGACACCGAAACGCTTATCGATACGATAACGCAATTCTGTTTGTCCGGCCAGGTAATTACGATCGCGGTAGCGGCCCTGATAATAGCCGCGCATCATTTCGTCGCTGCCCATTTGCGGCATCAGGTAAAATGGCGAACTGCCGCCCGTGAGGCTCTGTTCCTGGATGTCAAGTCCTAACACCAGTTTTCGCGCCAGCAAAAAAAACTGCGAGTATTCTATATTAAAAAATCCGCCACGGTAACCATTATTACCATAGGTGCCATGCATAATGTTATAGTAGCTGTTGATGATCAAGCCGCTGGTGGTGTACGTATTGTTATTACGGGTGTCGAACGTAAAGCTTGGGCCGATGTAGGCGCTGGCACCGCCATGGGCACCCTGAATAGTTGGCGAGTGGATAATGTGAGAGTAATCAGGATCGTACGGATAAAAATATTTGATCACACCTGCCACATAACCGAGATAAAAATTATCGCTGAGCTTATGCTCGCCACTGAAAGCAACTTTGTACCGTTTTTCGTTCAGATGGTCGATATCTGAAAGTTTGGTATTATTCCCCACTCCATAAAAATTGAAAGGATAGTTATAAAAGGCAATGACGCCGGTGTAATGGTATTTGTTTTGGGGTGTCCAGTAGTTAGCATTAAGACTAAGTTTTACCTGTCCTTTGGTGGTAAGCGTTGAGTAGCCGAAAATGTTGGATACACGGGTTTTATGATCGGCAGTATCGGTATAAAAGGAAAGCAACGCTGCACCGCCAAATTCCACGCCGGTCTCGGGCGATGAGCTTAACGCAGGCAGCAGTACAAAACTTGGTTTACGGGTGCTGTCCTTCCTAAAATACATTTGCCTGATAAACTTTGGCAGGAAGTTAAGCTGTGCAAAAACGCTGTTAACGCTAAGCAGGAATGCAAGCAGGATAAAAAGTTTTTTCATGTAACGCAGATGTTGCGAAGATAAGCGCAAATTGCGTATAAAGGACAAAACAGCGTTTTAAAAGTTTGATTGATTTGATTAAGGTAAAACGTATAATTATTGATATCTATTTAAAATACACGTATCTTTGAATACAAAACAACACGTGCAATGACAACAAAATTGACATTAACCATGGACGACGGCATAATCGATGCTGCCAAGATCTATGCCCAAAAAAAAGGAAAAAGTCTTTCTGGTATCGTGGAAAATTATTTAAAGTCAATAACCGCAAACGAGATAACAGAATCTCCTTTATTACCTAAGGTAACTAAACTGATGGGCGTGATTCAGTTACCGGGCGATTTCGACTATAAAAAAGATTTGGGCAACGCCATGGCTGAAAAATACAAATAGGCGCGATGAAACATATCTTTATGGACACAAATGTTATTATCGATTTTTTAGCAAATCGCCAGCCTTTTTTATTGGATTCCGCAAAGCTTTTTAACTACGCGGCGACCGGCAAGATAAAAATTTTCATCTCGGCTGTCTCTTATAACAATATTTACTATATCCTCAGACGGTCGCTAACCAATGTTATAACCATAAATTTATTGGAAGAGTTAACAGACATTACAGAAATTACTGATGTGAGCCGTGACATTATCCGGCAATCTCTAAAAACCGATTTCAAGGACTACGAAGACGCCATACAATATCACTGTGCGCTAAGTGTGCCTGATGTCAGTTTTATCGTTGCTCGTAATACCAAAGATTTTAAGAAAAGCAAGCTGTCCGTTTTAACGCCAATGGAGGCCGTTGCTGCGTTGGAAAGCGATCTTATTTAAGCCGTTTCATCCTCGAAAAAGGATACCCGCCGCAGCCTTTCATCGGGTTATCCCGGTCTGCGGCGGCAGTAGCTTCGGCGGCGGCATCTGTAGGCGCGCTGTAGGCGGTAAGGCAGTAGCCCCATATCCAGGGCGCCATGTTATCAAAGGTCATGTAATCGATACGTGTGTACAGGCCGCCTTCGCCCGGATTATGCGCGTCGTTACGGGCAATGATGTATTTCTTTTCGGTATTCCATTTAATGATATGAAACCGGGCATTGGGCAGCTGTAGCCAAAGCGTATCGGTAATGGTATATTTTATCTGGTAATCGTCTTCAAAGTTGCCCAGTATATAGGCGGGGGCCTTACTCTGATGAGGAACTTGCGCGTAAACCGTTGCTATAGTCAGCAATAAAAACGAAAGCAATATTATTTTCTTCATAGGTGCAAGGCAGAATGAGCAGTCGTCAGCCATCTTTTCAAATCTGCAAATTATTTGCGTCATTCTTCTTAATATTACATTTTTGAAAATGTGGGTTGATCTGTCTCATATCTCACGTCTCAAATCTCATATCTAAAAAGAAATGAAACAATACGGGCTTATCGGCTTTCCGCTTACGCATTCGTTCTCCAAAAAATATTTTACAGAAAAGTTCGAGCGCGAACATATCACAGATTCGGTTTACGATGTATATCCATTAGAGCATATACACGATCTACCCCAGTTATTAAAAGACAACCCCGATCTGTGCGGCCTCAATGTGACCATTCCCCATAAAATGGCCGTGTTAAAATACCTCGACTGGATAGAACCTGATGCCAGAGGAGCCGGTGCCGTGAATTGTATCCGCATCAGCCTCGAAAGCCCTGTTCAGGCGGCGTTTTCGGGGGAGGTAGGTGTAAAAGGGCATGATTTCAGGCTGGAAGGTTTCAATACCGATATCTACGGTTTCGAAATGTCGTTAAAGCCATTGCTGAAAAACCACCAGGATCAGGCTTTGATCTTAGGCGATGGCGGTGCGGCTAAAGCCGTAAAATGCGTGCTTGAGAATCTGGGTATCGGCTTTAAAAGTGTTACGCGCAAACCGATGGGCGATAACCTGCTTTTCAGCGAGTTGAAACCACACCATATTAAGCAGCATCCTATTATTATTAATACCACGCCGCTGGGTACTTCACCGAATGTGAACGAATGTCCCGATATCCCATACCATGCCATCACAGAGGATCATTTGCTGTACGACCTGATCTATAATCCTGAAAAAACATTATTTTTAGCTAAAGGCGAAGAACGGGGCGCCACCATAAAAAACGGTTTTGAAATGCTGATATTACAAGCAGAGAAAAGTTGGGAAATATGGACGTCAAAGCAAAAACATCCATGAAGAAATTACTCATACCAGTTATAGCCATTTTACTTTTTGCGGCATGCGGCAATCACGACTATTCGCCCAAGCCCCGCGGGTACTTTCGCATCGAATTCCCGCAGAAAGCTTACCAGCCTTATATTTCCGGCGCTCCGTTTACATTTCAGTACCCAAAATATGCTACAGTTGAGCCCGACACTAAGCCCGACGCAAAACCATACTGGCTCAATGTGCAGTTTAAGCAGTTTAATGGTACGCTGCATTTGAGCTATGAGCATATCCAGTCGAAGAAAGAATTTAACGAACTGGTAGAGGATGCGCATAAGCTCAGTTTTAAGCATACTGTAAAAGCTACTTCAATTGACGAAGGAGTGATCCGCTATCCGGAGCGCAAAGTTTACGGCATTTATTACACCATTGATGGGAATGCAGCATCGTCCGTACAGTTTTATCTGACCGATAGTACGAAGAACTATATCCGCGGAGCGCTTTATTTTAACTCTGAACCACGGCTCGATTCCATTCAGCCTGTGCTCACATTCGTGAAGAAGGACGTGGATTCGCTGATCAAAAGTTTCCGGTGGAAGTAGAGAGAAGTCTGAAGTCGGGAAAGTCAGTAAAGTCCGGAAGACGAAGTTATAATTCTGTAAGACATTTTAAATACTAATATCATGTATAAAGCCTTTTTCTTTTTTGTTTTGGGGTTGATGAGCTGCTTAACGCTGAAAGCACAATCTCCAACATTTGATATACAGCATTACCGTTTTGCGCTGCAGATCAATGATAATAACGATACCCTTAAAGGGCAGGCGAAGATCAGGATAAAGTTTTTGAAGAATATTGATAGCTTCCAGTTGGACCTGATGAAGGTAAATGGTGCAGGCGATACGGCAAGCAACGCAGGCAGTACGCATGTACGCGATAATGAAGCCAAAAACACTGCCGGTAAGGGTATGCTGGTATCATTGGTAACGGAAGACGGAAAGAACATTGCGTTTAGCCAGGATCCGGAAAAACTGAACATCAAAACAACGGCCACAGCAGGCAGCGAACACACTTACACCATTAACTATGCCGGCATACCAGCCGATGGGCTGATCATATCGACCAATAAAGCCGGTCATCGGACCTTTTTTGGCGATAACTGGCCTAACCGCGCCCACAACTGGCTCCCTTGTGCCGATTATCCCGCCGATAAAGCACAGGTAGATTTTCTGGTTACTGCGCCTGATCATTACAGCGTAGTATCGAATGGTTTAAAGATAGAAGAAACGCCCCTCGCTAATCACTTCAAACTAACTCATTGGAAAGAGACTGCGCAATTACCCACAAAAGTTATGGTAATTGGTGCTGCCGATTTCGCTATCGACCATCCGGGTGATGCGGGGAATGTGCCGATCTATACTTACGTGTTTCCTGAAAGCAAAGAAGCTGGCTTTAAAAGCTACGCCGTTGCCCCTGAAATCGTGAGGTATTACCAGAAGGCAATCGGTCAGTTCCCTTATAAAAAACTGGCTAACGTGCAATCGAAAACCATTTTCGGCGGAATGGAAAACGCCGGGTCGATCTTCTATTTCGAGGAGTCGCCAACGTCGCCGGGTATTGAAGAATTGATGGCGCATGAAATTGCCCATCAGTATTTCGGCGATGCCGCGAGTGAAAAGAATTTCGGTCACGTTTGGCTGAGCGAAGGCTTTGCAACTTATGTAACTAACCTATATCTGGAAAATAAATATGGGGCTGATACCCTCAAAAAACGTGAAGCCGAAGACCGCAAAACTGTTTTAAAATTTGAGAAACAGCGTAATACCCCCGTGGTAGATACACTGGTTAAAAGTAATTACATGCAATTACTGAATGCCAACAGCTACCAGAAAGGCGGCTGGGTGCTGCACATGCTGCGCCGTAAAATTGGCGATGCTGCATTTTGGAAAGGCATCAGGGCTTATTATGCCAAATACAGCGGCGGTAATGCCTATACCAGCGGCCTGCAGAAAATTATGGAGCAGGCATCGCAGCAGCACCTCGGTCAGTTTTTTAAACAGTGGTTGTATACACCAGGTCACCCTGATTTGAAGATCTCGTGGAAATACAACGCAGCAAAGGGAATGGTTGAAGTAACGGTAACCCAAAAACAGGATAACCTGTATAATGCTCCGCTTGAATTGACGATAGACGGCAAGTTGCACACCATCAATTTCAATGACCGGATCTCGACCGCAAACTTCAAAGTAGCGTCCAAACCGACAGAAGTTAAGGTTGATCCTAACGTGAACCTGCTGGCAACTTTCGAGGTGGCGAAATAGTCATTCAGATTATAAGCCGATACCATTCTTCGAAACTAAATCGTCCACACGATGTTGTTTTAACATACATCTAACAAAAAACATCATGGACAAATTAGAATTAAAAGGTGGCTGGAACGAGTTGAAAGGAAAAATAAAACAGGCCTACGGCGATCTTACCGATGACGACCTGATCCACGAAGAAGGCAAGGACGATGAAACACTTGGCAGGCTTCAGCAAAAAACCGGCAAAACGAGGGATGAGCTGGTGAAGTGGATCAATAGTTTGTAAACGGTTATACGGCGGTAAAAATTTTACTCATATCTAAGGATAGCTTCCTAAAAAATGTAGAATTTAGTTTCTCTGTCTCATTAACTTCTTGATTCAGGATGTAAGCCCCATCTGTTATATTATATAACTCGGCTTTCAAACCAATTGTATCAATTATAATGTATTCTTTAACGCCATGTCTTTCATAGATGTCTTTCTTCTGGCGCATATCATAATAGGCGCTTTCTGTCGATATTATCTCAATTATAAAATCGGGAACACATTTTACGCTTTCATTTAAAAGCATTGATTTTTCATTTTCACCGATATAGAAAATGTCAGGATGTAGTATATTCTGATCATCGAACTTTACATCTACTGGCCCTGCTATTAGCAATCCTTTATCGTCGATACTATTTAAAAAGTTTAATAGTATCGTTATAATTCTCGTTAAAATAACCTGGTGACTTACCGTGGGAAGAGGTAACCCAACGGCGCTATTGTTAATTAATTGAAAGGGGATACCTTCTTTAGCAGGCATATAATCGTCGATAGTGGTTTTGGGCTTATTTCCGGTCAAAGCCATATCATCATTGATATTATAATTTCTGACCTTTTTTGAATAGATAGCTTAAATCGAAACCGAGTCCGTCTAAAATCACAGAGTAAAGCACTTCATTTTTCTGGGCAGTTTTATGCAAAACATAAACGCCATTTTCTAAGGTGTACAGAACGGCATTTTGGCTTATTGGATCAATTATTATATATTCTTTCAAGCCATACTTTTCGTAAATCTCCCTTTTTACCCGCAGATCGTGATAGGCATTTGAGGGAGATAATATTTCAATAGCCAGATCAGGGGTGCCCTCAATTTTATCTTTTACAATTTCATCAATACGCTCTTCAGACACATACAAAACATCTGGTTGAAAAACATTCCCTTCATCAAACACAACATCCATTGATATAGCCACATAACCTTCCCTTTGTTCACTATTTAAAAAGCTAATTATTAGATGAGATAGTTTTGAAGAAATAGCCTGATGTAAGGAATTAGGTGATGGCGACATAACAAGTTCATAGTTAATCAATTGAAAAGGCGCACCTTCTTCCAGCAGCATGTAATCATCAACGGTGTATTTCTTTTTCTTTTCAGCGATTAGCATAAATCAAATATAACTAATTTTGTGCCGAATGAGAAAAAATGAACCTACCATCCTCGTCGTTAATGATGACGGCATCACCGCCCCGGGTATTAAAGCATTAATGGACACCATGGCCCAGATTGGCCGCGTGGTGGTGGTGGCGCCTGATAGTCCGCAGTCGGGAATGGGGCATGCTATTACCATAGGCAAGCCGTTGCGCCTCGACCAGGTTGATATTTATAATGATGGTATAGAGATGTACCGCTGCTCGGGCACGCCGGTTGACTGTGTAAAGCTGGCGGTTACCAAAGTTTTTAAAGGCCACAAGCCCAATCTGTGCGTTTCGGGCATTAATCACGGTTTAAATAACTCTATTAATATATTGTATTCGGGCACCATGTCGGCCGCGGTGGAGGGAGCGATAGAAAGTATCCCGTCTATTGGCTTCTCGCTGGATGATTACTCCATGCAGGCCGACTTTTCGCATTGCCTTAAATTTGTAAAGGAAATAGCCGAACAGGTATTGGCTAACGGTTTACCTACGGCTACCCTATTAAATGTAAATTTTCCTTCGGGCAACAACATCAAAGGCATTAAGATCTGCCGCCAGGCTAATGCCAAATGGGCGGAAGAATTTGATGAGCGTAGTGATCCTTACAAACGCCCCTATTATTGGCTCACCGGCGTTTTTCAAAATAACGACCATGGCGAGGACACCGATGTATGGGCTTTAGAACACAATTATGCATCGGTGGTGCCCGTTCAGTTTGATATGACGGCGCATCACGCCATCCCGGTTTTAAACAGCTGGAAGTTTAACCTGTAAAAGATGCTGGAAAAAAACAGTTTGATAGTTGGCATTTTAATTGGTTTGATCTTCCCGGCGGTCGCATGGGTAGTGTCCTGGTATCTGCGAAACGCTATCGACATCATCAATCGTCCGGCGTTGCCTTACCTCGTAGCCATCGCCTTAAATTTGATTGCGCTGCGGTTCCTGCAAAAAAAGGAACTCGACCAAACAGGCCGCGGACTCATGCTGGTTACTTTCGTGGTGATGATACTGGTGTTCATCTTTAAAGCGCATATCCGATGAAATATTACCTGGTAGCCGGCGAAGCATCGGGCGACCTGCATGGCGCCAATCTGATGAAAGCGTTGAAAGTGCTTGACCAACAGGCCGAATTTCGTTTTTACGGCGGCGACCTGATGCTGGCCGAAGGTGGCACCCTGGTAAAACATTACGCCGATATGGCTTTCATGGGCTTCATAGAGGTAGTGGCCAATCTGAATACCATCCTGAAAAACCTGAAAGCCTGCAAAGAAGACATTTTAAGCTGGCGACCAGATGCTCTTATCCTGATCGACTTCCCCGGCTTCAATCTGAAAATAGCCGGATTTGCCAAAGCAAGCGGTTTGCTGGTTTGCTATTACATATCGCCCAAGGTATGGGCCTGGAATCAGAAACGTGTCCTTAAAATAAAACGCATTGTCGATCACCTTTTTTGTATCCTGCCGTTCGAGGTTGATTTTTACAAGAGCTGGGGCATGGAGGTAGATTATGTAGGTAATCCGCTATTGGATGCGGTCGCGGCATTTAACGCGGGCGATGACTTTTTAGAGAAAAATAACCTGACCGGCAAAAAGATCATCGCCTTGTTGCCCGGCAGCCGCAAGCAGGAGATCAGCCGTTTATTGCCTGAAATGATCGGCGTTATCGAAAAATTTCCAGTGCATCAATTCGTTATCGCGGGCGCACCTTCTTTTAATGAAGCATATTACCGGCAATTCATTAAAGACGCCAAGATTCCGGTTTTATTCAACGCTACTTACGATCTGCTGAGTAATGCAGAAGCTGCCGTTGTAGCATCGGGAACCGCTACGCTGGAAACGGCGCTGTTTAACGTGCCACAGGTGGTAGTTTATAAGGGCCACCCGGTTTCCATTTCGATTGCGCGGATGGTGGTGAAGATCAAATTCATTTCGCTGGTAAACCTCATTATGGATAAGCTGGTGGTAAAGGAGCTGATCCAGCAGGAGTGCACAGTGGCTAATATTTCGGCAGAGCTTGATGCTATGATCAACAATCAGCAATACCGCCAAACCATGCTCGATAATTACGACAAGCTCGACGAAAAAATGGGCAAGCCCGGTGCATCAGCTAAAACTGCGGCATTGATTGTAAAGTATGCCGCAAAAAAATAGAGCACTGCACAAAATGCAACGCTCTATCGTTTTCATAGGATTGATGTACTGTTTTTCGGTAGATAGATATATGATGGATCAGGCTACCGACAAGGTAGTAGGTGCCATAGCCTGTTTTTTGCGCATTAAAAATGGATTATTCTCCATAAACATCCTCAGATCGTTCACCAAAAGGTTCTTCAATTCATTATCGATTTTTGCCAATAACCTGGCCGACGATGGTTTGCGATTATTTCTCATGGTAGTAGTATTTTAGTTAATAGTTTTATTTAGTTTTTTCAGTTTCGTTTTCTTCGGTGGTCAAATTATCCTTCCTGCGTTTGGCCTCCTTATACTGCCTCAACAATTGCTCTTTGTCACGCTCGTCAGAGGTAGCGTTGGGGTCGACAGGATTTTCCCATTCCTTTTCTTCGCTTTCGCGATGCTTTTTAATATCAAGTGCCATCCTGTATTGCATTTGATTAGGTATAGTCCAAATTAATGCCAAAGCGGAAAATAAGCGTGTAAATCGTCATATCAATATCTGTTTTTTTGACGCAACTACATGACATTCAGCCGGAAATATTACTGAATAAAGAGTTTGCCAAACCCTGATTCCTAGAAAAAAATGTCTGATTTTTTAGGACACTTGTTGTGTACAGTAGTCAAGTCACACTATACACCGGCGGTTTGAGAAACCGGTTTAGGATGATTGATAAAGTGAATACCCAGCGTAAGAATGCTCAAAGCTGCGCCGGTAACACATACGCCTGTCCATTGGTAGTTCTTCCAAAGTTGGGTAGCAATGAAGGTCCCTATCGATCCGCCTATAAAATAAGTTACCATATATATGGTATTGATGCGGTTGCGGGCTTCAGGCTTTAAGGCAAATATGATGGATTGATTGGAGATATGCGTGGCCTGTACGCCCATGTCTAACACAATAACTCCTATAACTAAACCTATAATGCTATGACTTGAAAAATAGAAGATAACGAACGAAAGCAAAATAAGTAACAATGTAAACCCCGATAGTTTATAGGCGTCCGTTTTATCGCTCAACCGGCCCATCATTCCTGCAGCCAATGCGCCAAATGCGCCTACAAGTCCAAATTCACCGGCCTCTTTACTTCCCATGTTAAAGTTTTGATTGAGTAAGAAAACCAGGGTGGTCCAGAACGCGCTGAAGCAGGCAAAGCAAAGCGCACCCCGTAATGCCGCTAGACGAAGCTTCGGTTCCTCCTTAATTAAATGCACCAGCGACGACATCAGCTTTCCATAAGTACCTTTATACTCCGGCTCCACTTCCGGAAGAAAGATGCCGATCATTACCCACATCAACAACATTATTCCGGCAGCAATGTAATATACAGCCCGCCAACCCATAAATTCGGCAATATAACCGCTGAATGTACGCGACAGCAGAATGCCTATTAATAAGCCGCTCATAATAACCCCTATCTTTTTACCCCGCTCGCTTGGTTTGGCAAGATGGGCTGCCATGGGTACCAAAAGTTGAGGAATCATTGACGAAGCTCCTAAGAAGAAACTGGCAATGATGAGCACATTAATACTTTGCGCCGATGCCGTTATTAACAAAGACAATACAATAAACGCAAACATAATTACCATCAGCCGTTTGCGTTTAACCATATCAGCAAGCGGTGCCAAAAAAAACATTCCGCTGGCATAGCCTATCTGCGTTAAGATGGATACCTGTCCCACTTTAGCACGCGAAGTATGAAAAGTGTGCGCTATATCTTCAAGCAGCGGCTGGTTGTAATATAAATTGGCAACTATCAGGCCTGTGGCAATGGTCATTACCCATAAGGTTACGGGCGTTAGTTCAGGATGCGTGATCGATGTGGCAGGGCTTTTAGTCATTTCGCATTTAAATTGCCCCGCAAAAGTGTTAAAGCATTTTTAAAATGATGTTTGTTCTGCGCAATATTTTTTATTTCCTGCTCCCGGTTTTGCAAAAAATGAGCCGGAAAAGGATTTTTTAAGGCAAGATCAAGGCGATAGTAAAAATTTAAGCTACTCTTACAAATGATAAACCAGACTACTTTTTTTGCTTCTTTGTGAAAATTAGTGAGTATTTCAGAAACAATCGCGGATTATATGACCAATTTAATGTAAAATAAGAAAATTTATCTGTACATATTCAGAAAATATGACATAAAATTCCGATTAAATAAAAAATCACGCCATATTTTATCTTATAAAACTAAAATATAATAAGATTTAACGATCATTTTACGTTTTATATTTCACATAAATTGAAATTAGAAATAATTAAGCGGTAAAAAATTAAAAATATTTTCATTTTTATTACATTTTTAACAAAATGTTTGTATTTTTGAAATGTGAACGGCAGCGGATTTGTTTTTACAAAAGAATTACAAAAAATAGTTGCTCAATAACAAAAGATAGTGTTAATTTTACACCATCAAATTTTTTAAAAAGTCTTCTCATAATTTAGGTTTATAATTGGTTAGTAAAGGCCCCTGCCCATCAGGGGCTTTACTTTTTTAAAAGCTTTGATTTTCTAAGCTACCTACTTCCCGAAGCCGTGTGCTATACGCAGCCCTAGCAGGCCATAATTAACGGCATTTTTAGAGTAGTAGTGGTCTCCACCGCTGAAGTTTTCGTAACGAAAACTAAAATCCCAGTTCTTTACCGCATAGCCTGCCCCCGGCGAAAAAAGGAGCTTAGTAGTGTGCGGTATGCCATTATCGAGGTCGTGGAAAACGGCGAAATTTTGCAGTTCGATGGCTGCCCCCGCTTCTGCGCTCACATAAAATCCGTTCCAGATCGAGTATTTTAACCCGGCTTTAACCGGGATCATTCCCATGGAGGCATGATAATGATTGCCCAGAAAATTGTAATAACCCGAAGTTAAGATTAGTGCCAGCCGGTCATTTAGACCGTACGACAGCCGGCCAGTAGCACCAACATAATAATTCGACGCGATTTTTATCGTTCCCTGCGAGATCCCCGTTTCTGCGCCGATATCAAAGTGAAAAGCGTTAGCCGGTACCGTTTGCGCCTGTGCACTCTTAGCGAAAAATAAGGCAGCAGCAACCATTGCCGCTGCAAACATTTTTGAGATTTTTTTCATTGCTGATTAGTTTTTAGATTTCAATTCAGCACAGAAAACAGTTTAAAAGTGCTTTTATTTTAGTTGAAACGGCTATTTAACCAATCTTAACACGCTAATACTAATAAGTGTTAAATCTTTAGGGCGAGGTAAGGGATTAGCTGCACTTAAAGGACAAAATAATTTAGCTTTTGCTATTGTTCAACTTTTTACTACTTTTGCCATCCTCAAAAGGGGGATTAGCTCAGCTGGCTAGAGCGCTTGCATGGCATGCAAGAGGTCATCGGTTCGACTCCGATATTCTCCACTGATTATCAAGCATTTACGCCTCGTAAATGCTTTTTTTATGCATTATCGCACCATTTTTGTACTGAATTCGAGAATGTTTTTTTTCAATTTCGCGTCATTTTTCTACTAAAAATCGCTCTTAAACCCCTTAAATTCAATTTTTTGCGTTTTTTTATTCTAAAAGTGTATGCAGGAGGTCAAATAGTACTTTAGATGATTTTTTAAGAAATATTTACGATTTTAAGAGGAGTGATAAAACTGGGATAAAACGAGGTGTATAGAAATCTAATTAATTGTTTGTTAGTCGAATTTTGTAAGCGCAGAATAAATTAAATAGATTTAAAGACTTGTAATCTTTGATTTATAGTTCGAGCCCATCAAATCTTCATCTAAAAGATTTCGGAATGGACGATAGCAATTAATTCACCAACGAATCTATCGCAAATGAAATAATTAACTGTGAACTCTATATAAGCGCGTTCTTTTTTAATAATACAGTGCTTCAGTCGAACATGCCCAGCTCTTCCTGATCCGGATCAATAGCAGGAGCATCAGGGTCATAATGGTAATTAAGCACTTCATCAGCTTCGCGCTTTGTCTCTTCAATACCTATGTATAAGCGTCCGCGTCTTTTGCTGACCGATTTGATCAGCAGATGGGTGTTTTTTAAAAATAGCACTTCTGATTCACAGGCGTTGGTGGTGATTCAAGATACATCACGGGCGTGGCTATCTTTTTTCAGGGTTTTAATTTTGTAAATAACTTTTTCTTCTTCCCATTCTTCTTTTGATGATGATAGGTAACAGGGTTCGTGAAGCACCTTGTTAAGGGTTCTATTAAAGTAGGCTTCATAAGGCGTTATATCTTCTACATATTTTACCATCCGGTAAACAGTTTTGTTATTCCAGGACGGCAGGCTTTCTAATGCTGCTGACAGTGCTTTATCATAGGCCTTTATTTCTACGGTATAACCGATGTAATCCCCTCTGAGGGCACCATTTACGGGATCGCTAAGGCCACCTGAATAGTTGGATATCGCATCGCCGTGCTCGATGCTGACTTTACCACTTTGTACATCTTCCAGGTTGGCGTGATCATCCGGCTTTTTTAAATATGCTGCGGTAAGCGGAACATGCTTTCTTTTATAAATTTCATCGGCTGATTGAGCCATCTTTATTTTATCCGCTTCAAGTATCATTTTGTTTCGGCTATTAGGAAAATTGAACCGCAAATTTAATGGCTTGTTCCTTATCGTAAAACCAATATTCCAGCTGTTGGTCAATCAGGTTATCAAGCTGATCGAGATAGTCCTTATCGGCAGGTAACAGTTTTACGGGTGAAACGATCACCAGCTTCCTGACCTTCACCTCATCCGAATGACAGGCATAGTCCAACAGCTGCGCCAAAGCTTCCCGGATATTTCTTCGGGCCGAAAGGGAGGTCTTTACTTCGTAAATTGTGATCTCGTTCCCGCTATGCTTCGTCACCACATCGGCGGGGTGGCCGTGAAAATACATGATCTCGATAGCTATATTCTCTTTAGCCAAAGTGTATGCTGGCGCAAGGTGTTTTTCCAGATTTTCCACGATCTCGGTGTGTACCCTTTCTATCGTTATGGAGAAGCGTTTGCCTGAACGATTATAACTATTGGATTGACTCGCTTTTCCCGCTTTAAAGGTGGTCGGTTCGCGTTCAGGCGAAGCCTCGAAAATGTCGGCTAACGGTCCTTCCAACGGGTAAGCGCTGAAACGCTTGTAAGTACCCAACGGAAAATTAGGCTGATAAACCGGCTCCTCCAGGAAATGCACGTCCTTTGGCCGGAATTTGATAGCCGTTTTGAACTCATTGTGCTGAAACCAGCGCGCATCGCCGTTGACGCCGGCCACCTCGCTAATCTGTTCATTCCGGAATCGTTCGATGATACGGTCGATCTTGGCCTGCTCATCCGGGTCGTTTTTGATGACCAGGCAATTGCTGATGTAACCGCAATAATATACTTTACGGACGTTACGCTCTTTTTTTACCGTGTAGCAGTGTACCGCAGCGTAAGATTCATCATTACTGCGCGTATTCATAATGCCACGGATAAAACCATATTGGTAATTGCCGATGCTATAGCGTTTGTTAAACAACCATTCTTCACCACCAAAACCATATTGGTTCTCGAAGGGAATACTACCGCTGCCCTGATCTGTTTCTTTCCAGGGATGCCCGGAGGGTAATTCCCAATAATGATCGTTGGACGTTAGCCGGGTGAATATGGAACGCTGCGGTGCACAGTTCAGTACACATACCTTATAGATCGGTGACAGCTCATCGAAGCCGTTTAGGATGGTTTCAAAATCTGTCCCATTGAGGTGGGCATAGGATTTCTGGATCAGCCTGCCTAAACAGATGAAGTTGCCTTGTTTGAACCATTGCTCTGGAATGGTTTGAGGGGAGAATGGCCCGTAGCGTTTACTATTTTCGTAATACCATAACTCAAATCCGGCAAATAAAGCGAGTTGCCGCTGGACTAGCTTGTCAAATTCCCGTTTGAACCCTTTGAGTGTTCCGATGGGATCGGTTAAACTCATGGACGGCTCTAAAGAAAAGCATAATCCATAACGGGTATATTCTTTACCGTTGACATATTCCTGTCCCACATTGAACTGCATTTCATCACGCCCGCCATGATGAAACGCATAAATATCAGGACTGTCTTTAATGGTATGTTTGGAGAATATTTTATGAGGTAACAGTTGCTTGCTTAAATAACGTTTCCGTAGTGCCGGCAGTGCGGCGATGTCGTGATCGTTTTTGATTGCTAACTGATTGAGTTTTTCGGCTAATTCGTGAATGGTCATGACTAAGGTTTATCTTTAACGTCAAATTTAATTTTTCCCCTACAATATCAATAATAGCCAATTTAGGCCGTTACCTGCGTCCCGAGCCATTCGCTGTGTCCGCTGCGAAGGATGCGGCTGCTATTCCTAAGGATCGCTTAATTTTCACGATCGTTCAAAACAAACGCTTTTTTAGCGCCAAAGCGTTATCATTCGGAGTGATTGCGCCGAATACCTCCACATCGGCTAAACACTGCAAGTTTTTTAGGAGAAAAAATGAAAACAAGTTGTGGACTGGTAAAATGCGATTGCTGGTAGCTTCAAAAAGACTGCGGCATAAATGGCTGATATTTACCTGCAAGGTTACAAGCTATCCCATTTGCTCATTTCTCTTTCTTTTACGCTATCGACAATTTTCGCGTACACTTGTGTCGTTTTTAAATTAGTATGTCCCAATAACTTACTTACTACTTCTATCGGTATGCCAAGGGTGATCGACACTGTTGCAAATGTGTGTCTGGCAACGTGACAGGTAAGCTTTTTGGGTATTTTGCATTTTATACCTATTTGTTTTAAAACCCGATTTGTTACCTTGTTACAATATACCCGGAATACCGGATTGGATGAAATGGAAATCACAGAAGGGAGAAGCTGAAGTGCTTTTTGAGTAAGAGGGATAGTCACTATATATCCCGTTTTATGCATTTTTATCTGAAGCATATTTTTTTCAACAGAACTCATTTGAAGCGATCTAAGATCTGAGTACCGTAGGCCTGTATAACACGAAAATAGGAAATAATTGAGAATCTCTCTTTCCATTGGATTAGTAATTTCACCATCAAAATATGATTGTGTCAATTTATTTAACTCATCCGCATTTAAAAAATCTCGCTTTCCATCTACTTTTTTGATGGTAATATATTTAAACGGATTGCTTTTCATAAGCCCATATCTGAGCGCAATGTTTACAAAAGTTCGTAGTGACCTTAAACTCTTACTGGCTGTGTTTTCATTATTACCAAGGCGATGGATCATATAATAATGATAATCGTTAATGAACTTTTCTGTGATATCAGAAAACCCTATCGCTTTTTTAAACTTAAGCAGCTTAGTAATTTGCGATTTATAACTATACCAAGATTCTGAGCTTAACCTAGCCCTGTTTTCTTTAAGATGGTTGAGAATATAATCTGTAAAACTATCATCTGATTGCCCGGCCGAGAGAATATGTTCTTTAAATTGCAACAAAGAAATTGGCGGTTCATCGTTCACAAAATTATTGATGATCAGTTTCAGAGCTTTTTTGTCATAAGCATCTAAAATTGCGTTGTAACGTTCATAAAGCTTATTTACCTTTTTAACCCGCTGGTGGTTGACCGACCAGTCTTTATCGGGCAGAGCAACTGACGTAGCTATTTCTATCTTTTTGCCATTTTGAAAAGCCCGCATATAAATGGGGTGATGGCCATTCCTATTTTTTTCTGGTTTCAATATAAAGTTGTAGGTGATTTTTTTATTCATGTCTTGTGAAGTATTTGTGCAGTGGAAAATAACTATTTGGATGTATTATATTATGAATATGCACCAGGAAGGCGGTTTATCAAGAAATAGGAAATCCATATCCCATAAAAGCGAATGCAGGTAAAAGCTTCCAGGGTAGTATTGTGTTGGGTAAAGGCTTTGTACTATCTCCGGAAGAGGCGGAAATACTTATTAAAAAAGATCCGAGAAATAAAGAAGTGTTGTTT
>DATCQV010000221.1:0-37424 GCA_036569325.1 Mucilaginibacter sp.
CCGACAGCAGGTTGATGACGATACAGAATTTGCGATCTGGAAGATTGAGGAAGAAGCTGACGAGTTATACAGCCAGCTCCGCTTAGATGAGCAGGAACAGGCGCATTACGAAAGCCTGAAGAAAGGCAAGCGCAACCTGCATTGGCTGGGTACGCGCGTTTTACTGCGCAAAATGCTGCAAACCGACGAATTTATCGACTGCAAGGTTGATGCGCATGGCAAGCCCTACCTGGTGAATCTCCCCTATCATATCTCCCTGAGTCACTCTTTTGATTATGCCGCAGTAATGATCGGTAAGGAGCCGGTGGGGATTGATATCGAGCAGATAAAGGATAAGGTAGAACGCATTGCACATAAATTTATGAAGAAAGAGGAAATGGCTTTTTTAACCCCCGCCGACAGGATCAAACAATTATATGCCTGCTGGTGCGCCAAAGAGGCTGTTTATAAGTGCTACGGTCGAAAGGAAGTGTCGTTTGCAGACAATATTCCTATTGAACCATTCCATTTTGAAGGACATGGCTGGCTGAAAGCACATTTATTAAAGGACGATGTGAGCATTAAATATGATGTAGGCTATCTGCAATACGAGGATTATATGGTTGGTTACGTTAAGGGCTGAGACAATGAAAAACAAACAGGTTTTTTTTAAAGACTGGGGACTGATAGATTACAAAGAAGCCTGGGACAAGCAGGAAGCTTTGTTTGCCGATACGGTGAACCTTAAAATAAAGATCCGTAACCAGGAAGTGGCAGCCGGAATTGATGAACCGGAGGAGATACCAACACCAAACTATCTGATCTTTTGCGAGCATCCACATGTTTACACGCTCGGCAAAAGCGGCAAGCCGGAACACCTGCTGTTGGATGAGCAGGGGCTGAAAGATAAGCAGGCCGTTTATTATCCGATTAATCGCGGCGGAGACATTACTTATCATGGGCCGGGACAGATTGTAAGTTACCCCATCCTCGACCTTGATAATTTTTTCACGGATATTCACCTCTACCTCCGCACGCTGGAAGAGGCGGTGATACAAACACTGGCACATTATGGATTAAACGCGGGTCGTTATCCGGGTTATACAGGGGTTTGGTTTGATGCCGATAATGAAAATGCACGAAAAATTTGCGCGTTGGGTGTAAGGTGCAGCCGATGGGTAACCATGCACGGGCTGGCCTTTAATGTAAATACCGATCTCGACTATTTTAAAAACATCGTGCCCTGCGGCATTGATGACAAGGACGTGACCAGCATGGAGCGTGAACTTGGCCGAAAGGCGGATATTAATGAGGTAAAAGAAATCTTAAAGCATCATATTTCCGTATTGTTTGATATGGATCTGATGCAATGAGATTATTGAACATTCTTTTAATTACGCTTACTACCGTTACCGGCTGTCAGAAAAAGGACACCCGGCCCGTGAAAGTGATTACCGATACAATTGCAACTGCCAAACCTATGACACCTGCCATAACCTATCTTGCCTTGGGCGATTCTTATACCATTGGCGAAGCTGTATCACAAGCCGAATCCTATCCATATCAGTTAGCAGCCTCACTTAATACGGCCGGTTTGAATGTACAAAAGCCGGATGTAATTGCAGTAACCGGCTGGACCACTGATAACCTGATCAATGCCATTGCCCAAAGCGGCTTCAAGAACAATCAATACGATTTTGTCACCCTGCTGATTGGTGTGAACGACCAATATCAACGCCTCAGCAAAGATAACTACCGCATCAAGTTTGCGCAGGTTTTACAAACGGCTATCAAATTTGCACATGGCGATGCAAGCAAGGTGTTTGTAATCTCTATCCCAGATTGGGGCGTTACCCCATTTGCCGGCGGACAGGATGCAGTGATCGGTCCGGATATCGACGCTTTTAACGCCATCAATAAAGAGGAAACCGCTAAAGCACTTGTGCCGAATTATATTGATATCACTCCTGAATCCCGCGATGCGGCAAACGACCGTACTTTGATTGCCGGTGATGGTTTACATCCATCCGGTAAAATGTATGCAGAATGGGTGAAGTTGCTTGCACCTGTTGTTAAGGCAAGCTTGGCGAAAAATTAATTTGGAAATTCAGACAATTGTCGTAAATTTATCGACAATTGGCAATTTAGGCAATGAGTAAATCCTTAAAATATACTTTCACAGAATCTGATGACGAATTAAGTTTGGCCAATATGGCAAGAGAAGGTGTGTCATTCTACCGCTTAACCAAACTTTCAGAGTACATCGGGTTAACGCTGCAGGAATGGGCCGATTATCTTCATCTTTCGGAACGTACCATGCAACGGTATAAAAAAGAAGGAAAAACCTTCGATCCTATTCATTCCGAAAAGATCATCATCATTGAAATGCTTTATAAAAAGGGAATTGATATTTTTGGTGTAGAGGATAATTTTTACACCTGGATGGATACCAAAAGCATTGCGCTTGGCGGCGTAAAACCAAAGGATTTGCTTGATACCAATTTTGGCATCAACATGGTGTACAACGAGTTAGGGCGCATTGAACATGGTATTTTTGCATGATGCTTTATCGCCTTACCAGGAAGGCTTATATAGATGATATTTCCGGTCGCGGTGCCGAAACCCATGGTGGCCGTTGGAACAACAAGGGGTTACCTGCTTTATATACAGCAAGTTCGCGTGCTTTGGCGGTATTGGAAGTTGCCGTTCACGTACCGCTTGGAATAATCCCGATTGATTATTTTATGTGCGGGATCGAATTGCCGGATGGCATCAGTATTTTCGAAATCAAACCTTCAGATTTACCGAAAAAATGGAACAGTAATCCAATTATCCAGGCGACACAAATGCTGGGCGATGATTTTTTAAAAGGCCGTAAACATTTGGCCATGAAAATACCATCGGCTTCTGTTAGCGGCGACTTTAATTATATTCTCAATCCAGCACATCCCGACTTCAACCAGATAAAGGTGGCCTTTACCGAACCCTTTGAATTTGATTCGCGGTTATTTAAAATGTGAATTAATTTCTTCTCAGGTTTTACTTTTTGCTGCGATCTCTCCTATCGCTTTCACTAGTTTATCCAGATCATGCAGCGAAGTGTACACATGCGGGGTTACGCGCACGCAGTTGATGTTTTCCCAAACAATGCCTACTGTATGGATCTTGTAGTTATTGAAAAGCGCAGAGTCCAGTTCGCCGGGTTTCATGCCATCGATACTTACACCGCAAATGGCGCAGGAATATTTTGGATTTAACGAGGTATGTAATTTTACCTTCGGGATTTCCTGCACTTTTGAAGCCCAGTAGTTTTTCAGGTAGCGGATGCGCTCCTCCTTGCGTTTGCTGCCAATGCCTTCGTGAAAGTTGACGGCCTCGCCGATACCCTGCTCAATAGGGAAACTACGGGTACCGAGTTCTTCAAATTTGCGGATGTCTTTGCTATGCGGATCGCCGCTGGCGGGTAAGGGCCATACTTTCTCGATCTTTTCCTTTTTGATCCACATCATGCCGCTGCCGATGGGTGCCGACAGGAATTTATGCAAACTGGTACCGAAATAATCGCAGCCGAGATCGGGAATTTTATAATCCATCAGTCCGAAAGAATGCGCACCATCGACGATCACTTCGATACCTTTAGCGTGAGCCATATCGCAGATCTTACGCACCGGCATGATCTGCCCCACCCAATTAATTACATGCGTAACGTGGATGAGTTTTGTTTTGGGGGTGATGGCATCTTCATAAGCCTTCACAATCTGCTCATCGTTCTCGATAGGAAAATCGAAGCTGAGCTGTTTGTAAACTATTCCATCGCGCATGGCCCGCTGCTTGTAGGCCTGGATCATGTGCGGGTAGTCTTGCCTGGTGCCGATCAGTTCATCGCCGGGCTTAAAGTCGAGACCTAAGATGATGGTGTTGAGTGCTTCGGTAGCGTTGCGGTTAATGGCGATCTCTTCGGGCGAGGTCCCAGCCAGATTGGCCAGCTTCTCGCGCAGCGGCTCGCGACCCTGGTCGAGGATGCGCCACATGAAATACGAAGGGCCTTCGTTAGCCAGTTGGTTGTAACGCTCAACGGCCTGTTGTACCACAATTGGTGAAGGAGATACGCCGCCATTGTTTAAATTGATGATATTGGAATTGACGGAGAACGACCGCTGGATAACGCTCCAATAATCCTCGTCCTGCGCGGCCTGCGCCGCATCGAGGTGCTGAATTTTTCGCGAAGCTGTTTGCCAGTCGGCAGCGTGTGCCTGGTTAAAAAGGCTGTTGGCAGAAAATGCCCCTGCAAGGGCTGCTGCCTGTTTCAAAAATATCCGGCGGTCGTTAGTTATCATCTTCTAATATAAGGAGTTATATTAATAAAATAAAGAGCAGATGAATAACAAGTATCACTATTTTAGTGGATTCCATAAACGGACGATCATTGTACGGTTCCATTACATTTGTCCAACTGTAAAATTCGATTATCGCATTGACTATAAGACGATTAAAATAATGGCATGAAATTTTATGACAATCTGTTACAGCTCAAAGCATATCAAAAACAATGAAGAAATTTACCTTAGCACTATCGTTATTCATATTTACTGCAAAACTTGCCACCGCTCAGAATCAATCGATTCAGGCACATAAAATCGATACCATTTCGGCCAATGTTGCCGCAGAATTTGTTAAGGCAGGTCCCGGCAGGGCGATTTCCGTTGGAGTGATCCAAAACGGCAAAATATACCTGCATAATTATGGTACGATTGAGAAAGGCGTAAATCTTCCTCCTACCAACCAAACATTGTATGAGATCGGTTCGATGACCAAAACCTTCACAAGTATTATTCTTGCCCATGCGGTGCTGGAAAAGAGGGTGAAGCCTGACGACGATATCCGCAAATATCTAAGCGGCAGTTATCCAAACCTGGAATATGCCGGGAAACCGATACAATTAATTCACATCGTTAACCTTACTTCCGGCTTGCCGAATAATATGCCGATCCCGCCGGATGCTGATGCTATGAGCCACATGCGGAGTGATTCGATGGCGGCTGCGTTTATGAAGCTCCATAAGGGTTACACCAGGGAAAAATTCCTGCAGGAACTGCATGCGGTAAAATTGGATACCGTTCCGGGCATCAACCCGAGGCATTCGAACGCGGCAGCTGAATTGCTGGGGTATATTTTGGAGAACGTCTATCATCAGTCGTTGCCGGCGTTGGTGAAGAAATATATTGCCGGCCCGCTCGGAATGTCGCATACTTTTTTGACGACGCCGCCTGCTAACCTAGTAAGAGCCAAAGGCTATACGGACAGAGGGGATTTGATGCCCTATATACCTTATCCCGACAACTATGCCTTTGGTATGGAATCGACCATTGAGGATATGACGAAGTATATTCAATTTCACCTGGAGGAAAAAGACCCTGCAGTAAAAATTACTCACCAGGCGGCGTGGGGCAACATCAATCAATTTGCGCTGGGCTGGAACTGGTTTATGGGAACCAGCGCCGATGGTAAAAGAAATATCAATAACGATGGCACCACCTTAGGTTTTACGGCTGCCACCCTGTTATATCCTGCACAACATTTTGCGGTAATGATATTGACCAATGAGTATGACAACAACTCAAACGACCGGCTTGAACAATCGGCCCGCCGGATATACGAAGAATGCAATTATACACTGGCCGAACGCTCATCATTGGGCTTTGGATTTTCCCCTGCTATTAATAAGCTGCTTAACGCACTGAATAAGCAAGGATTTGATCATGCAGAAGAAGTGGCAGCGGCCTTGAAAAAAAGCGGCACAAAGTTTGACCTCCCGGAAAACGACGTGAATAACTGGGCTTATTTTTTAATGAGGAAAGGGAAACAGACACAAGCACATGAAATATTTAAATTGAATGTAGCGCTGTATCCTCAAAGCTGGAACGCTTATGATAGCCTTGCCGAAAGCTATTTGAACATGGGCAATAAGGAATTAGCCATCAGGAATTATAAACACTCGCTGGAGTTGAATCCGCAGAATACGAATGCGGTTGAGCAGTTGAAGAAGTTGCAGTAGAGCTGTTTGCTAATTTTGAGTTTAGAGGGTAATTCCGTAATTTCGTAAGGAGGTAATTTAACATGAGCGTACTCAATTATCCTTTAAGTAATGTGCAGATGGAGCTGATGAAATTATTCAGCACCAATCTTTCTGACTCGGAACTCGTGGAATTAAAAGATGTGTTAGCCCGATTCTATGCCGAAAAGGCAACATCGGAAGCTGATAGGCTTTGGGACGAAAAAGGGTTAACAGACGATGACATGGAAAAGTTGCTTAATCAAAAATCGTAACGCTTGTTAGTTGTTATCGACACCAACGTTCTGTTAGTTTCGGTTTCAACGAAATCTAAATATCATTGGCTATTTCAGTTGGTGGTAGATAAAAAGATCCAAGTAGCATTTACACATGAAATCCTCACAGAATATGAAGAACAATTCTCCATTCACTGGAACCCTATCGTAGCGACGGACATCACCCGTACCTTAACAGAATTATCTACCGCCTTTCTAACCACTATTTATTACAACCTCAATTTAATAACACTGGATGCAGACGACAATAAATTTGTTGATTGCGCCTTTGCAGCGAACGCTGATTTCATTATAACCAATGATTCCCATTTCAATATTTTAAAAACCATCGATTTTCCCTCAATTCCGACGGTGACCATTGAAGAGTTTAAGACGATTGCGATAAACGGGAACTTGTTGTGATGCAGCCTTCTAAATTGAGTTAACACTCCGGCAAGCTGATCGGGATATTTATTGCCAGCCCGCCGTCTGAAGTTTCTTTGTATTTGGAATTCATATCAAGGGCGGTTTGCCACATAGTTTTCACAACGGCATCAAGGCTTACCTTGGCATTGTCGGGGTTGGTTTGCAGGGCCAGTTGCGACGCGGTTATGGCTTTGATGGCACCCATGGTGTTGCGTTCGATGCAGGGTACCTGTACCAGCCCGGCAATAGGATCGCAGGTGAGGCCGAGGTGATGTTCCATTGCTATTTCGGCGGCCATGAGCACCTGGCGTTGTGTGCCGCCGAGGCATTCGGTCAACCCCGCTGCAGCCATTGCCGATGATACGCCGATCTCGGCCTGGCAACCGCCCATGGCGGCGGAAAGTGTTGCACCCTTTTTGAATATGCTGCCCACTTCTGAGGCAGTCAACAGGAATTGAGCTATCTTATCGTTTTTATATCCGTCACAAAACGCTATGTAATATTGCAATACAGCCGGAACAACTCCGGCGGCGCCATTGGTTGGGGCCGTTACCACCCGACCGAACGATGCATTTTCTTCGTTTACGGCCAGAGCAAAGCAGCTTACCCAATCGAGGATATTTTGAAAACTATTGCCTGTGGCCCGAATGGCGGTTATCCATTCGTCGTAATTATTGTAAGTATTGGTGCCAATGAGCCGTTTGTTCAAGGCGGCGGCGCGGCGGGCAACGTTGAGACCACCGGGCAGGGTGCCGCGGGTATGGCAGCCCCGGTAAATACAATCGCGCATGGTGGCGAAGATGTTGTGTACGCCCTCGCGGGTTTCCTGTTCGCTGCGCCAGGCCAATTCGTTCTCCATCACCACTTCCGATATCTTAAGCCCGGTTTTCATGCACCAATGCAGCAGGTTGGCAGCTGTATCGATAGGAAACGGCAGGTCTACCTCCGCTTTGGCATTGTCCTGATCGCCGCCCTCTTTTACCACGAAACCACCGCCAATGGAATAATAGGTTTCGGATATGGCTGTGCCATCGGTTAAAAATGCCTGGAAAGTTACCGCATTGGGGTGATATGGGAGGCTCTCGTTATAAAGGAACAAGAGGTCTTCTGTAAAATCGAAACCGATCTCCTTTGTAGCGGCAAGGGCAAGTTTGTGTGAGTTGATGATATTTTCGGTTTTGGGCGTTACCTGGTCTACCTCGAAAGTTACCGGATCATCGCCGCTTAAGCCTAAAAGAATTGCGATATCGGTACCGTGGCCGCGGCCGGTTTTGGCGAGGGAACCATAGAGCAGGATCTTCACCTGTTCTACCTGATCGAGCGCACGTTTCTGCCCAAGCGAGTGCACAAATTGCTGCGCGGCACGCCAGGGGCCAAGTGTATGCGAACTTGACGGGCCTATGCCAATTTTAAATATATCGAATACCGAGATCTGTTCTTTTTGCACCCTTCAAAATTACGATAGTAACGTTACTTTTGTTGATTTTATGTTTGAAAATTCGAAATAGATTTAATACTTTCAAACAAATTTAAAACTTATCGAAATGGATCAAACACAACCTACCGGGCAAATGCCGCCGCCGCGCCCGAAAAACTGGCTCGTTGAGTCAATTTTAGTGACATTATTTTGCTGCCTGCCTTTCGGCATTGTTGGCATTGTAAATTCTGCCTCCGTTAATTCGAGATATGACGCAGGCGACTATGCCGGAGCTCTAAATGCATCGCAGCAGGCAGGTAAATGGACTAAGATAGGGTTCTGGATAGGATTAGGTGTTTGTGTCCTTTACATTCTGTTCGTATTTGTAATCGGCGTGAGCTTCCTGCCCCGCTATTCTAATTAATGATATCAAAAAAAGGCCTGTATTTTGGTTTGGGTGTAACGATTATAGCCATATTAGCTATTGTTTATTATCGTTGCGATCCATCAAAATACGGGCTTTTTCCTAAATGTCCTTTTTATAGCTTGACGGGCTATAATTGTCCCGGTTGCGGTTCGCAAAGGGCCATCTATAATCTTTTACATGGTAATATTAAACAGGCGGCGAATTATAACCTGCTGCTGGTTTTAAGTTTGCCGTTACTGGCCGTTCACTTCTTCTACAAAATCAAATCGGCCATACTACAAAAGGATATTCGGTTGAAAATGCTATATCATCCGCTTACGCCAAAGATCATATTTGCGGTGGTGGTGATCTTCTGGATCGCCCGTAATATTCCGGCTGAACCTTTTAGCTATTTAGCTGCAAATCATTAACGACCGAGGTATGGTTATAATCCTGTATAACTATCTGCAGGAACCGCAATTCGTTCATCCCCTCGGGAATGCTGGTGATACCGAGTATTTCTTTCACGCGTGCTGAAGCATTGAGCACCACTTCAGTGTTCCCAGTTCTGGTATAATTGCGCACAACCTCCTGTATCAGCGTAATATCGTTATCATTTAGCCTGTAAAGATCTGTAAACGTGGGTTTATAGCTTTCTACCATCGGCGCAAATACCAGGTTATGCTTTAAAACGCGCGGCTTGGTCTTTATGAGCGTGGTACCGGCTACCATATCGCCGAGGCGCTGTTGCTTTTCGGAGATAGCTACACACAACAGGCCGCAAAGCTGCATCGACAGGGTAAAATCAACTATGCGGAACAGCCAGCGCATCAGATACTGGCCAAACGACGGCCTGCCGCCATCGATACTGATCACCTTTATCTTCATGATCATTTTACCAATGCTTTGCCCACCCATGGTTACTTCGCATATCAGGTCGTAAAAAACGAAAAGCGCCGCATACACAATGACTATTGCAGTAAGGGCTGTACCTTCGCCCATACGTCTTCCCGCTATCACAAAACCAAGTACAGCCAATATATAGATCGCAAAAAAAAGCCCGAAATCGATCAGCCGGGCCAGCAGGCGTTCCCCAACACCGGCTACCTCGTAATCAATATCAATATTTTGCGATGTTGTGATCCTTATGGTTTGCATGCCAACAAATATATGTGCGGATTATTTTCTTTTTAGTTGAAAGATAAAAATTTGTAATTATTTTAACGCATTATTTCACACAAATAATTTAATGCGCGAGCCCCTGTTTGTTAAACAAAATTCGGAGAAGTGGAACAGCTTTGAGAATAATCCTACCAGCGATCCTGATGAGATCGCCGACCGGTTTGTTCAAATCACCGACGATCTTGCGTACGCCAAAACCTTCTTCCCAAATTCGAAGACCACCGCTTATCTGAACGGTTTGGCTGCTGGCCTGCATCAATCCATCTATAAAAACAAAACAGAAAAAGGCAACCGGTTCATTAAATTCTGGAAAACGGAACTACCGCTGCTGTTTAAAACCTACGAAAAACAGTTGCTGTATTCGTTCATCTTCTTTATTGTTTTTTGTGCCATAGGCGTGCTGTCGGCTAAGTATGATGAGAATTTTGTACGGCTGATATTAGGCGACAGCTATGTGGATATGACCAATGCCAATATTGCCAAGGGCGACCCGTTCGGCGTATATAAGCAGCAGGGAGAGTTTTTAATGTTTGTGGAGATCGCGTCGAACAATATCTACGTTTCATTTATAAATTTTGTGAGCGGCATTATTTTTTCGGTGGGCTCGGTATTCTTTCTTTTTCAGAACGGACTGATGCTGGGATCGTTCGAATATTATTTTTTCAGCAAGGGGCTGGGTATGCAATCTGTACTGGTGATCTGGATTCACGGTACTATCGAAATAATCAGCTTCATTATTGCAGGGGCGGCCGGCCTGGTTTTAGGCAACAGCTTTTTATTCCCTAAAACCTATACCCGCCTGGCCTCATTAAAACGGGGTGCAAAAGACGGCATGAAAATGGCTATTGGCCTTGTGCCATTGTTTTTGACCGCAGCTTTCTTTGAAAGCTTTGTTACCAGGCATACCGAAATGCCTATCTGGCTTAGCGTAAGTATCTTAACCGTATCATTGGTGTTCATGGTATGGTATGTAATAATTTATCCGAACATACTTTCAAAAAAAACAACCAAACCTCATGCAACCCAAAGTTGAACTTCTAAAGATCCGCGATTTCGGCGAGATCATCAGCGACACCCTTATGTTTGCGCGGCAAAACTTTAAGGCGTTATTAAAATGCTTTTTTATTTTCTGCGGCTTTTTCGTGGTGGGGGGCATATTATTCTCGGTAATGCATCAAATTAAAACGGTTAGCGAAATGAATGAAGGATTTACCAACCCGCGCGTGTTCGGCAACTCCAATCCGTTCCGTTTTTTTGGCTGGGAATATTTTATTTCGTTTCTGTTTTATATAATGGGCTACGTAGCTATGCAGGTAGCCATTTACTCGTTTATGGTGTTGTATAAAGAAAATGGCAACATTGCCCCAACACCGGTAGAAGTTTGGGGATACTTCAAATATTACTACATCAAGATCTTTTTCAGCGCCCTATTGCTGGGCATTATTGTAGGTTTAGCTACCTGTCTTTGCCTCATTCCCGGATTTTATCTCTATCCTATATTATCGCTCGTATTACCGATCATGATATTTGAAAATACCACCTTCGGCTATGCATTTAACCGCAGTTTCAGGCTTATCAAAGAAAACTGGTGGATGACCTTCGGCGCCATAGTAGTGATGATCGTGATCGTGTATTTTGTGTCGATGCTGCTTGTGCTGCCGGCAAGTATATTCAATGCAGTAAATATGGTTACACACTTAGGCAAAGGCGGGGCAATGTCTGTAACGGCGGCGGTGATCACTGCCGTTGCAGCCGGGATATGCCATGTATTTTATATCCTGCCGGTAATAACCGTAGCCTTGTGTTATTTGAACCTCACCGAACAATTAGACAGCACGGGCCTCATCAGCCGCATAGGGCAAATAGGTACCGCAAACGCCGACGATAATTTACCGAAAGAAGAGTATTAAGATGAGGCGGCTGTACCTGGTTTTTATTTTTACGGTGCTGTGCGTTTTCGCTGCCGCAGCTGCGCAGCCCAAGGTGAAAGCTAAAGGCAAGCCGCCTGCTGTAAAAGCTGTTTTGACTATTGATACAGCTTCGGTGGTCGATGTGCGCCGCTTTAACCGGGAGGTCTTAAATAAATACCGCAAACTGCCGCAGTTTCAATATAATGAAGTTGATACCGGGCCTTCGCTGTGGACAAGGTTTTGGCGCTGGTTCTGGCATCTGTTTGATTTTTTGCGCGTTAAACCCAATCCGCAGGGCGGTTTCTGGCCCTTTGCTTTTAAGTTTCTCGAATATTTAATTATAGCGGCCGGCGTTGCGGGCATTGGGTTTATTATATTGAAACTGGTGGGGATAGATATGTTCAATCTATTCAGGCGCAAAGCACGTTCTGCAGATATCCCCTATTCCGAATCGCTGGAGAATATTCATGATATTAATTTCGATAGTGAGGTTGAAAATGCCATTGCGCAGCACAATTACAGGCTTGCAGTGAGATTGCTGTATTTAAAATGTCTTAAACAGTTGAGCGATGCTGCGCTGATACAATGGCAGCCCGAGAAAACCAATAGCGCATATATTGATGAACTGCGCAATACCGGACAGCACGGCGCTTTTACGAGGCTTACCCATCAGTTTGAATACGTCTGGTACGGCGATTTTCCCATCGACGGCAATGTTTTTAAACAGATCAATTCGGCGTTTCAGAACTTTAAAAACGAGATAGCATGAAAGACTTTAAGATATATCTTTCTATAGCCAGCGTGCTGCTCATCGTTTTCCTGGTGGCGCAGTACAACAAGCCGCCTGAAATCAGCTGGACACCGACTTTGTATTATGGCGATAAGATCCCTTATGGTACCTTTATTACTTATCATCAGCTCGGCGATATTTTTCCGGGTGCAAAGGTGGTTAAAACCAACTCCTCTATATATAAGGAATTTCATGATAATAGCGTAAAAAGCGGTAATTACCTGATTATTGCCAAAAGCATTAAAATAACCCGAATTGATTTTGCTGAACTGAAGAAGTTTGTGCAAGCCGGCAATTCTGTTTTTATGGCAAGCTTTTCTTTCGGCGGTTATCTGGCAGATTCGCTGAAGATAAAAACCGGCTACGAGTTGAAGAATCCAACCCTGAATTTCACCAACAGTGAACTAAAGCAGGACAAAGAGTATAAGTTTAGAAACGATGCAGCCGGCTTATACTTTGAAAATTTTGATACCACGAAGGCTGTTGTTTTAGGTATGAACAATTTTGGGCACAGCACTTTCCTCAGCTTTAAAATGGGCAAGGGGAATTTATTTATTACCTGCACGCCGCTGGCCTTTACCAATTACAGCCTGCTGAACAATAACAATGCCGACTATGCGGCAAAGGCATTATCGTACATGCCGGCTGCCAAAATCATTTATTGGGATGAATATCAAAATGGCGACATTGAGGAGGATGATTCTCCCCTGCGTGTATTTTTTGAACACCCGCAATTGCAGTGGGCGTATTATATAGCACTTTTCAGTTTGGTGATTTTTGTGCTGTACGAAATAAAACGCCGTCAGCGCATTATTCCTATCGTTGAGCCCTTGGCTAACTCCACGCTTGGCTTTGTGACCACCGTGGGGCAGGTTTATTATGAAAAGCGCGATAATACCAACATCACCCAAAAGAAAATAACTTATTTCCTGTCGCATCTGCGCGATGAATACCACATTAAGACCAATAAGCTTGACCAGGAGTTTATTGAGATACTTGCCGCCAAAACAGGCATTACTCATGAATTTGCAACAGAACTGGTGAACAAAATACTGCAACTGGAAAAGCAGCGCATAACCGATAACGAACTGGTTAACTTAAACCGATTGATAGAGAAATTTTATACCCGATCAAAATAATTATGGAAGACGGAATATTTGAACAAAGAACCGACCTGAGCGCATTAAGCCAGGCCGTTACGCAGATAAAGGAAAATATTGGCAAGGTGATCATCGGTCAGCATGACACGATCGACCTGCTGATTGCCGGCATACTGGCCGACGGTCATATTTTAATTGAGGGCGTACCGGGTGTGGCCAAAACACTGACAGCCAAGCTGATCGCCAAATCGGTCAACACGCAGTTTTCGCGCATCCAGTTCACACCTGACCTGATGCCATCGGATATTCTGGGTACCTCGGTATTTAGCCCGAAAACTACGGAATTTGAATTTAAGCACGGCCCTATCTTCGGTAACATTATATTGATCGACGAGATCAACCGCGCGCCGGCCAAAACGCAGTCGGCTTTGTTTGAGGTAATGGAGGAACGCCAGCTCACCATCGACGGGCAGACCTATAAAATGGACGAGCCCTTTATGGTACTCGCCACGCAAAATCCTGTTGAACATGAGGGCACCTATCGCCTACCCGAGGCCCAGCTGGATCGTTTCCTGTTCAAGATCGAGGTCAAATATCCTACGCTGGACGAGGAAATCACCATTATATCGCAGCAACATCAGCATAAAACCAACGAGCAGCTACTTGACATACGGCCGGTTTTAAGTGCCGGTGATATTGTATCATTAAAAAAACTGGTGCGGGGCCTGCATATAGAGCCCAATATTATCGAGTTTGTAGCTAAGATAGTTCACGAGAGCCGGATCAATAAGTCGTTATACCTGGGCGCCTCGCCGCGTGCATCGCTGGCCATCGTGAATGGTGCCAAGGCAATTGCCGCCATTAAAGGCCGCGACTTTGTAACGCCGGAAGATATTATCCAGGTTGCTGCGCCGGTTTTAAGGCATCGTATTATGCTCTCGCCGGATAAGGAAATGGAAGGTATAACTACCGATGATGTGGTAATGCAAATGATCCAGAAGATTGAAGTACCGAGGTAAGGAGGGGAAAGGTAAAAGGCGAAAGGCGAAAGGTAAAAGGCCTTGCGCGCCGGGTTCCCCTCTTGAGAGGGGCAGGGGTGTGTTAAGCGCCCAGCATTCGGACAAATGTAAAAGTGAGTACTAAGTGAAGAAATTTTATAAGCTGTTTTATAAAGACCTGTTTTTAACCCACCGCCTTTTTATAGGATTGGGGTGTTCTTCTGTGCTGTTTTTGCTGGACTTCTTTTTCCCCTGGCTTAGTATTATTCCGGAGCTGGCATTTTTTACGGTGATTTTGCTTTTTTTGGTGGATGTGGGTATGTTGTACCAGGTCCCCAAGGGCATCTTCGCCAAGCGCCACGCACCTGAACGCCTGAGCAACAGCGACGATAATGAATTAGGCGTTTATATTGAGAACTGGTACCCGTTTAATGTGGAGGTGGGAATTATCGATGAGATCCCTATCCAATTTCAGAAGCGGGATGTTTGGTTTAAGACTTCGCTGAAACCACGTCAGCATAAATTGATCAATTACAGCCTCCGCCCTACCCGGCGCGGTGAATACGAGTTCGGCGCTATCAGGGTGTATGTAATGACCTCATTGGGGTTGATAAGGCGCAGATACGATTTTAGTCAGGGAGAAACGCTGCCGGTGTACCCGTCGTTTTTACAGATGCGCAAATATGAGCTGATGGCGATATCGAACAACCTGGTGGAAATGGGCATCAAAAAGATCCGCAGGCTTGGCCATAGCCTTGAATTTGAGCAGGTGAAAAGCTACGTGCAAGGCGACGATTATCGCACCATTAACTGGAAAGCCACCGCACGCCAGGGCAACCTGATGACCAACGTTTACACCGACGAGAAATCGCAGCATGTGTATTGCATCATCGATAAATCACGGGTGATGAAAATGCCTTTCGAGGGGTTGAGCCTGTTGGATTATGCCATTAACGCCAGCCTTGTATTATCAAACGTGGCTTTGCTGAAGGAGGATAAAGCGGGATTAATTACCGTGGCCGAAAAGATAGGCTCGGTTGTTGCGGCAGACCGCCGTCCTACACACAGCAACAAAATACTGGAGGTTTTGTATAAAGAGCGTACGCGGTACCTCGAAACCAATATGGAGTTGCTTTACAGCACTATTCGCAGTGTGATTAAACAGCGCAGTCTGGTAGTGTTCTTTACCAATTATGAAAGTTTACCAGCACTGCAAAGACAGCTGCCCTTTTTACGGCGTATTAATAAATTCCATTTGCTGCTGGTAGTTTTCTTTGAAAATACGGAGTTGAAGAAATTAAGCGAGAAACCCGCCACCGATGTGGAAGGCATCTATATTAAAACCATTGCCGAGAAGTTTGCTTACGATAAAAAACTGATTGTGAAGGAATTGGCAAAGCATAACATTCAATCTATATTAACCAGTCCGCAAAATTTGACGGTGAATACCATTAACAAGTATCTGGAGCTGAAAGCAAAACAAAAAATATAATACTTGCTGAGAATGCATAACCTCTGCTGCCATACCATGTTCAGCATTTTACAGCTAAGCTGAAAGCTTAAGCCATGCGTCACCACAAGTTACGCGGCGATAAGGTCTTGTTCTTTTATCCCGGCTTAGGGAAATTCACACCGGCAGCACCAAGGTTCTTGAATATCCTTTCCATCAGGGCTATCTTAACGGGAGTGAAATCGCCGGGCAGCACCCAAACGTTTACAGTCAATTTGATGCTATCAACATCCATGCTGATAATGCCGACGCGTACCGGTTCGCCAGGAAGTATTTTATCGGTTGCTTTAATGGCTTCCTGAATGGCTTGCTTGGCTTTATCGATATCGGCTGCATAAGCCAATTTCAGCTCGAAATCGAGGCGGCGTTTGGATTCGCGGGTTACATTTACTATCACCTCGTTAAACAGCTTTCCATTGGGAATGATGATAGTTTTATTATCGAAGGTTAATAATACGGTATAAAAGATCTGAATAGAAGTGACGATGCCGTCCTGTCCCTGCGCTACTATGTTGTCATCAACCTCAAAAGGCTTTAATAACAAGATCAGTACGCCACCTGCAAAATTCTGAAACGTACCAGACAGGGCTAAACCCGCGGCTACCGAAAACGCGCCGATAATGGTTGTGAATATGGTTAGTTCAAAGCCAACTATATTCATTACCAAAATAATCAGTAAAATATATAAGCTGGTAATGGTAAGGCTTAAAATGAAGGGCTGGAGAGATGAATGGACCTTGTTGCGGCTCATCCTTTCGCGCAGGCGCGCTCTTAAAAATCTGATGGCCCAGAGGCCCACTACAAGGGCTATTATTCCGAAGACGTATTTGGGGCCTTTGGTGATGACCCAAAGATGGAATTGCTGGTAAAATTCTTCTACTTTCATAAGTGAAAGCGAAGGTAGCACTTTTCTTATTTACCGTAGATGGTAATAAAAAGTTCTGGTCCTTTAAAAAGCACCCAGTCTAAGATCTGGCTTTGGATATGTTTTGCTGTTTCTGTTAAATTTTTCATGGCGATCAAGGTTATTCAAATGCTGTGCCTAATTATCAGGTCTTTGAATTACAACACAAAAATAAGGCGAATTGTAACCCGATTATTACTTAATCAATCATTTGATTAACAGATGACCGTCCGTTTACCCTGCCGTGACGAAGCGGCGCTGTTTAAAAAACAAAACCCCTGTCTGATAAAACAGACAAGGGTTTTTGTTTTTAGTCATTGGTCATTGTGTCATTAGTCATTGGTAAAAGTGACCTGGCACAATGCCTATTCCTTCTCCCCTTTTAGGGGGCCGGGGGCTGATTACATCATACCGCCCATACCGCCGCCGCCCATTGGAGGACCAGCAGGTGCTTCTTCAGGATCGTCAGCTAAAACGCATTCTGTAGTTAATAACATAGAAGCGATTGAAGCAGCGTTCTCTAATGCTACACGACCTACTTTAGTTGGGTCGATAACACCGGCGCCAATCAGGTTTTCATATTTGTCGGTACGTGCGTTGTAACCGAAGTCGGCTTTGCCTTCTTTTACTTTTTGTACAACGATAGAACCTTCGATACCTGCGTTTTCGCAGATCTGACGCAGTGGCTCTTCGATAGCGCGACGGATGATAGCGATACCGGTGTTTTCATCTTCGTTGTCACCTTTAACGTTAGCTAATGATTCAACTGCGCGGATGAAGGCTACACCACCACCGGCAACAATGCCTTCCTCAACAGCGGCACGGGTTGCGTGTAATGCATCGTCAACACGGTCTTTCTTTTCCTTCATTTCAACCTCGGTAGCAGCACCTACGTAAAGTACAGCAACACCGCCAGATAATTTGGCTAAACGCTCCTGTAATTTTTCTTTATCGTAATCTGAAGTAGTAGTTTCGATCTGAGCTTTGATCTGACCAACGCGGGCTTTGATCTCGCTTGAATCGCCATTACCGTTGATGATAGTAGTATTGTCTTTATCAACGGTTACTTTTTCAGCAGTACCCAGGTAAGAGATATCGGCTTTCTCGATAGTGTAACCACCTTCTTCAGAGATAACGATACCACCAGTTAATATTGCGATATCCTGCAGCATTGCTTTTCTGCGGTCGCCAAAGCCAGGAGCTTTAACAGCAGCAATTTTAAGGTTACCTCTCATCTTGTTAACTACCAGGGTAGTCAATGCCTGACCGTCAACATCTTCAGCGATGATCAACAACGGACGACCTGATTGTGCAACTTTTTCAAGGATTGGCAGGATTTCCTGCAACGATGATACTTTCTTATCGCAGATCAGCAGGTAAGGATTATCAAAGTCAACTTCCATTTTATCAACGTCGGTTACGAAGTATGGAGAAAGGTAACCACGGTCAAACTGCATACCTTCGACAGTTTTAACTTCAGTTTCAGTACCTTTTGCTTCTTCAACAGTAATTACACCGTCTTTACCAACTTTACCCATTGCATCGGCAATTAACGCACCGATCACCTCGTCGTTATTAGCCGAGATAGAAGCAACCTGTTTAATTTTGTTGTTGTCTTCACCTACAGTCTGTGATTGAGCTTTCAGGTTTTCAACAACAGCGGCAACAGCTTTGTCGATACCGCGTTTCAAATCCATTGGGTTAGCACCGGCAGCAACGTTTTTAATACCTGCAGTTACAATAGCCTGAGCTAAAACGGTAGCAGTGGTTGTACCGTCACCGGCAATATCAGCAGTTTTTGAAGCTACTTCTTTAACCATCTGAGCGCCCATGTTTTCCAGAGCGTCTTTCAGTTCAATTTCTTTTGCTACGGTAACACCGTCTTTAGTGATAGCAGGTGAGCCGAATTTTTTGTCGATGATTACGTTACGGCCTTTAGGACCTAAGGTTACTTTAACTGCGTTAGCTAAAATATCAACACCGCGTTTCAGGGCGTCGCGTGCTTCTACGTTATATTTAACTTGTTTTGACATGGTTTTTAATTATTGAATTATTGAGTTAGTGAATTAGTGATTTTAAATTCACCCGTCAATAATTATTTTAATGTTGAATTAGTGATTTAATGAATTAGTGATTTAAAGATTACTATCGTTGAGTGAAATTCAATAATTCACTCAATCAATAATTCACTAATTAAAGTACTGCGTATATATCGCTTTCGCGCATTATCAAATACTCTTTGCCTTCGTAGTTAATTTCGGTACCGGCGTATTTTCCGTATAAAACCTGGTCACCAACTTTAACTGTCAAAGGTTCGTCTACTTTACCGTTGCCAACAGCAACTACAGTTCCGCGCTGCGGTTTTTCTTTAGCGGTATCGGGGATAATGATTCCCGAAGCGGTTTTCTCTTCGGCAGCAGCAGCTTCCACTACTACCCTGTCGCCGATAGGTTTAATGTTTAATGACATAGTTATACAATATTAATTTTTATATTAATTTAAGTTTGTTGTTTTTCATCATCAATTATGCCAAGCAGGCATAAAGGTTAAAATTGGCATGTTACCTGTTCAATTGTCACCCAAAGGCAGGTTGTAATTTGGGGTGCAAGTTATCAAATGCCATCGTGTCAGCAAAGATATAAATGCTAAAAAGGCTTTGCCCTAATGGTACGGTGCAAAGCCTTTTCATATTTTATAATGCCTGATTACTTGGATTTGTTCGGAGCAGCAGGTGCAGGGGTTGATTGCTGTGGTGCCGGCAAAGTAGGGGTTGCAGTGGCCGGTCCGGTAGGTTTCGAAGCCTTGTCGATCTGTTCATTTAACTGCGGCTTATCGCTTTTATCAACGCCACCTTTTACCATAACGTTCATTGTAAGTGATATCACCATTAAAACGATGGCCAGGATCCAGGTACCTTTTTCAAGGAAGTCGCCGGTTTTTTGAACACCCAGCATTTGTGATGAGCTTGAGAAATTTGAAGATAAGCCGCCGCCTTTAGGGTTTTGGATCAACACGATGCCTACTAACAGGATACACACAATGATCGCGAGGATCAGCAATAATGAATACATTTCTTAATTATATTAATTGGTTTTCTTTTCTAACTGTTCAATTTTATCCGCAAAGTAACGGCTTTTTTCCGGAAATCTCAACATCAATTTTTTGTACGATGCGATGGCTTTATGGTACAGCATCTGGTCGCTGTAGATGGCGGCCAGCGTTTCCGAAACCAGTTCGTCACGGTCTTCCGAGCTTTTCTTGGCCTTGTTCTCGTTATCCAGCTTATCGCTGCTTTGCGGGCGGATCTGCGGCTCCTCTTGTATAAAACGGTCGATGATGGCCTGCTCCCTGCGTTTATGATCTATAGGCGATGCGTAAGGCGGAGGCAGCGGCGCGCTTCTTTCAAACTCTTCGAACGAGGTAATATGGAAGATATTCTCGTAATACTGCTGCTGTAATGCGTCTTCTGCCGGCTTTGTGTGCGAAGCGGCCGGGTCAACCGGCGGCGCTACGTAAGGCTGATAAACACTTGCGTGTTCCTTACGGGTTTTATCCAACCACCACAAAAAGCTGTAAGGCATTTTTTCGTCGTGGTATTTCGATACATCCTGCTGATCGTCGGCATTTTCGTCTGCGCCGCTTCTAATTTCGTTTATCGGTTCGGGCGTTTTATGTGCGCCGAATGTGCGGTCGAACGAAAAATAGTCGGTGGCGGCAATATTGCTGATGATGTCGGGTTCGATGCCTATATTTTCTATCCCTACGATCTCGTCGTAAGTTTCCTCCTCTATATTTTCGGTTTGCGGTACAGGCTCAAAAGTAACGTGGTGCTGCTCTGACGGGGTTTCGGCAAAGGTGCGGTACTGCTCTTCGGGCTGCTGATCAACGGGCTGTTGATGTGCTTCTTCAACAGGTTCGGCGAAGCCGCTATATTCGGCAGCGACCGGGTCTGTGAATGTACATTCCTGATGCACCGTTTCGTGCTGCGCCGGTTGCTCGTGTTCAGTTGTATAGGCATGCTCTGCCGGGGATGAGGGAGCTTCTTCAACAGCAGGCTCCTGGTGCTGATGTTCAGCAAGATGGATATATTCTTCCTGGATAGGTTGCGGCGATGCCTCTTCTACGGTGGTCTGCTCGCCGTGATCATCAGCCGGATGCGGATGTTCTTCGTGAGCGGGAACAGAAGCTTCTGCTTCTGCGCATATGTGTTCGCGACCTGCTTCCTGATCAGTTTCGGCAGGCATCTTCTTACCTAAACCGGCAGCATAATTAATGATCGGCTCGGAATAAGGCGTGTCATTCATCAACTCCTTTATTTCCGAAAATATGCTTGCACGGGTTGGGTGCTGTTCTTCCGGCTTCTGGTGCCCGGGAGTTTCCGGTTCAGCTACAGATGTTTCATCAATATGTTCTGTAGTAATTATCGGTTCCGGCTCATGCGCTTCAGCTTCTGCCGCTACAGGTTCTGCCAAATGCGCTTCTGCTTCAGGCTGATGCCCGTAAACAGGTTCTGTGAATGACTGATGTTCAGTATGGGCGGTGTGCGTTTCAGTAGCTGCGGCCTGATGCATTTCAGCTTCCTGTTGCTCCCAGTAAGTCGGCTCGCTTTGCAACGCTTGTTCAACCTGTTCTTCAATGGCATCGTGTTCAGGCGTGGCTACCGGTTGCGGCGTGTAATGCTCATAAACTGTTTCGTGGGCAACTTCGGGGCGATATTCATCTATCGTTGCAGCGGCTTCGTGCGCAGCTTCGTCGGGATGCGGAACGCTGAAGTAATTTTCGGCGGTAATTTCGGGTTGAGGTTCGGGCTCCGGTTCCGGCTGTTTGTAGCCTGCCCAGCTTCTCGAATTGATATTACCCTGAACAATGATCTTCTCGTCAGCCACGCCGATAAACGACGACGGTGCATTGATGAGCTTGTATAATGACCGTGCGTTAAAATAAGCCGAGGCTTGTTTCAGGTTCTTTTCGTCGCTCGAGTGCGCCAGCAAAGCCTGCAGGATGCCGCTCTGCGGAAAATCGTTAACCAGGCGCTGTAAATTATAATTATGGGAACGGGCATCCTCGGCCGGGTTGGCCAGCAATGTCCATAAAAAATCGTTCTGACTGTTATTATAATTCTGATCCACGTTGTTTGAAGCTACAAATTAATCCCAGTTTGCAAAAGCCCTGTTAAAAATATCTTCGGTTAACTGTTTGTTTATATCCTGGATAAGAGCCTGCTCCTGCGAGCCTTCATCGCCCTTAAAATCCTTGAATTTCGAAAATGTTTGTTCAAAACTAAGCTTTTTATCGGCATCATATACATATTTTACGCTAACGGTGATAGTTAAGCGCGATTGATCGGCAATTGGCGCAGTGGTATTATTGGTTGCCTGTACCGAAACCGGACCGATATTAAAGTCTGTTATAGTGCCCGACATTACCGCGTCTGCCTCGCCGTTTACTACGCTCAACCGGGTTGTGTTCCTGATCCTGTCTTTCAGTGCCTCGGTAAAGGTCTGGCTTAAGTTGTTTACTACCAGCGGAGCCGTGTTCTCAAAAAACTCCACCCTGATGGTTTTCATGTTGGGCGGTATAGATGCCCCATTCAAACTTAACTTATACGTACATGCCTGTAACGACCAGATTAGCCCAACCAGCACAATTGCCAGCCCCTTAATTTTGCGCATTTAATTATAAATTTAATTCTTTTATTTTTCTATACAAGGTCCTTTCCGAAATTCCCAGTTCATTGGCTGCAAGCTTACGTTTGCCTTTGTGCTTTTTCAAGGCCTTTCGGATCAGGTCTGATTCCTTGTCGACCAGCGACAGGGATTCTTCCACTTCTTCCGCGTCCTGCGTAATATTGTACGGGTTTACCGTGTTCGGATTGTTATTGGTGATAACGGGCTGTTGCAAGGTAAATTGCGCTTCAGGTGCATTTGGCAGCTCAATATCCCTGTAAAGCTGGTTGATGGTTTGCGAATGGCTGGCATGATTGATGGATACCCCGCCATGCTCAATGATATCGGCCACCAGTTTCTTCAGTTCTACCATATCGCGCTTCATATCAAAAAGCACTTTATAAAGGATATCCCTTTCTGAAAAATCTTCCTTCGGCTGGTTTTCCACGCGCATGGGCAGGTTGCTTCTGCTGGCTTCCAGGGGAATATAGGTGAGCAGCGTTTGCGCGGTGATGATGCGATCGCGCTCCAGTACAGCTAACTGTTCGGCCATGTTTTTAAGCTGGCGCACGTTGCCCGGCCACGAGTAGTTTATCAATACCTGCTGTGCATCGTCGTCTAATTGAATGGGCGGCGTGCGGTATTTATCGGTAAAATCCGAAGTGAATTTGCGGAACAACAGGTAGATGTCTTCTTTCCTGTCGCGGAGCGGCGGGATACGTAGCGGAACCGTGTTTAAGCGGTAGTAAAGGTCTTCCCTGAATTTGCCGTTCTTCACCGCATCGAACACATCAACGTTGGTTGCGGCAATTACACGCACGTTGGTCTTTTCTACCTTTGATGAGCCTACCTTAATGTACTGACCCGATTCGAGCACCCGCAGTAAGCGGGCCTGTGTGCCCAGCGGCATTTCGGCAATTTCATCTAAAAATATGGTGCCACCGTTTACAGTTTCGAAGTAACCTTTGCGCTCCCCTACTGCGCCGGTATAGGCACCTTTTTCGTGACCGAATAATTCGGAATCTATAGTACCTTCGGGTATGGCCCCGCAGTTCACTGCAATAAACGGGCCATGCTTGCGCGGACTCATCTGGTGGATGATCTGCGAAAATACTTCCTTACCGCTGCCGCTCTCGCCGGTAATCAGCACCGAAATATCAGTCGGCGATACCTGGTTAGCTATATCTATGGCCCGGTTCAATAGCGGTGAATTACCGATAATGCCGAAGCGCTGTTTGATGTCTTGAGTATTCATTGGGATGTAGATTCAAGAAGTCAAGAGTCAAGAATCAAGAAGAAAAAATAGCACTTTACTTCCTGAGTCCGGAATCTGTGTCCTCATTTATTATTCGCCGCCATTCAGAATCCGCTCCCTAAAAGCAAATATCATTTTCTGAAGTTCGACTACTAATTCTAAACATTCTTTTAATTTCTTTTCAGAACCATAAGTTCTGCGTTCACATATTAATAATTGCGTCTCAACCTCAAATGACGATGTTAATGACGTAGTTAAAAATTCCGCAAAATGTGCATTCGTTCGTTTCCCCGAGCCTTCAGCTATATTCGATGGAATAGAACATGAGCACCTATTAAGCTGATCAATTAAGTTATATCGTTCGTCTTTAGGCAATCCTTTGCAATAATCATAAGTCAAGTCGGTAAGATCCATGGCCTTTTGCCAAATTTTTAAACTTTTAAAATTATGCTTAAACACACTCTTAAATTTTTTTTTTCTTGACTCTTGACTTCTTGATTCTTGGCTCTAAACAACAGTTCCTATCAACGTCGCTGTCGTGCAGCGTTCCACTTTTACATTCACATATTCTCCCGGCTTATAACCCTCGCCTACCGGGAATACTACCATGGCGTTCTGATCTGAACGGCCGCAATAGTCGTTATCAGATTTTTTTGAAAAACCTTCAATTAATACTTTTTGTGTGGTGCCTACCAGTTCCTGCAGCCTGATGTGCGAGTGCTGCTGCTGTTTGGCAACGATCTGTTTCAGGCGCTCACGTTTTACCGGTTCGGGGATATCGTCGGCGTAGCGTTTGGCTGCCAGCGTTCCGGGACGCTCCGAGTACATGAACATGTATGCGAAATCGAACTTAACATAATCCATCATGCTCAGGGTGTCCTGGTGCTCTTCTTCAGTTTCAGAGCAAAAGCCGGTGATCACGTCGGTAGAGATGGCGCAATTAGGGATAATACGGCGGATGGCCTCTATCCTGTCTATGTACCATTCGCGGTTATAAGTGCGGTTCATCATTTTCAGGATCCTGCTGTTGCCCGACTGGATAGGCAGATGGATGTAATTGCAGATGTTGTCGTACTTGGCGATGGCATAAAGCACATCGTCGGTAATGTCTTTTGGGTGAGAAGTGGAGAAGCGCACGCGCAGCTCGGGACTAATGAGCGCTACCATTTCCAGTAAATTGGCAAAGGTAACATCGCCGGCTTCATGGTGCAGCGGCTGAACTTCTTCCAGGTCTTCGCCTGATGCCAGAACCTTATCGAGCAAATCCATTCCGCCTAAAACCGGCTTCTCACTTTCGGATTTCCCGGCTTCCGCACTTTCGGACTTCCACTTATATGAATCTACGTTCTGACCAAGTAGAGTAACCTCTCGGTAACCTTTGTTGAACAGATCGGTACACTCGGCAATAATTGATTGCGGGTTGCGGCTGCGCTCACGGCCACGGGTGAATGGCACAACGCAGAACGAACACATGTTATCACAGCCACGCATGATTGACACGAAGGCATTGATGCCGTTGCTGTTCAAACGCACCGGGCTGATATCGGCATAAGTTTCCTCGCGGGATAACAATACGTTTACTGCTTTTTGTCCGCCGTCTACCTGGTCTATCAGGTTGGGCAGATCGCGGTAAGCATCCGGACCAACCACTACGTCTACCAGCTTCTCTTCCTCTAAGAATTTTGATTTCAAACGCTCGGCCATACAGCCCAGCACGCCTACCACCAGGCCTGGGTTTTTCACTTTGGCTATGGTAAAATCGCGCAGGCGGTTGCGTACACGCTGTTCGGCGTTCTCGCGGATAGAGCAGGTATTGATGAAGATAACATCGGCGGCATTGTAATCGGACGTGGTTTCAAAGCCTTTTTCGGCTAAGATGGACGCAACGATCTCGCTGTCAGAAAAATTCATGGCGCAGCCGTAGCTTTCAATATATAATTTACGGCCGTTATTGTTATCTGTATCCAATTCGAGCATTAAGGCTTCACCCTGCCTGCTTTCGTCGTGTGTTTTATCCGTAACAGCAAAATCCATCATCTATTGTAAAAATTAGTGTGCAAAAATACATAATTTTTAAATAAGGAATGACAGATTGGCAGTTATTTTATTTGGGGTGATTGGGAGTATAGGTGATAATGTAGTGCGGCGCGGGCTCATCCGGGCATTCATCAGTATATCGCCCGGCGACATTAACGCCAATGCATTAACGTAATATCATTCAGAGACACAAAGTATTGCGCCTCTACAGGAATATCCTTTTTCTAACAAAATCATTCTTTTCGTGTTATTCACGGTAATTCAGCCTATACGCCGGTGGAGCAACAATATATCGAACCAAAAAAAATAAGGAAATGGCCTTTTGTGCTATTGTTCATTGTAGTTGCCATTGCGGGTACGGGTTATTATTTTTATAACAAATACCTGGCCTCTAACCGCTGGAAACCCATTTTACAGGCGCAGCTGAAAGAGTTGATCCTTCGGTCGACGGATAGTTTGTATCATATCGAGTATTCTGATTTCGACCTGAACCTTACCTCGGGCGATGCCGCCGTGCACGATTTTAAACTGATCCCCGATACCGGCGTTTATAATAAACTGGTGGCTTTACGAAAGGCACCCGACAACCTGTTTATCCTGAGTGTAAAAAAGCTGTCGATCAAAAATGTAGGTGCGCGCAAGGCTTACCAGGAGAAGATCCTGAATATCGACAATATCACCATCGATAAACCTGACCTCACAGTTATCAATAAGCGTTACAAATTTAACGACACTGTAAAGATTGGTAAGCCCAAAACACCGTACGAGATCATCAAAAAGATCTTCAGGCAACTGCATATCGATTCGGTTGCCTTGAACGATATCAGCCTGAACTACATTAATAAAAGCGGGCCGAAGGTGAAGCACACCGCGCTGAAGCATTTGGATATCCATATCTCCGATATACTGGTCGATTCCTTGTCTGACAGCAATCCTTCCCGCTTTTATTATACCAAGGATGTTAATGTTACCGTGCACGATTATGACGTTTTTACGCCCGACGGTTTATATAAGGCCAGCCTCAAAAAAATATTCTTTTCGACCGAGCAGCGGAAGATCGTGCTTGACAAAATTGCTTTTGTGCCGCGCTATAATCATACTGATTTTTACAAAGTAAAAGGCAAGGCCGGTGATATTTACACGCTGAAGTTTAAACAGATCGCCATCAGCGATATCGACCTGCAAACTTTTTTGCGCGACCAGGTGCTGTGGGCCGGAACCATGGATATCAATAATCCGGATGTACGCATCTATAATGACAACAACTACAAAGGCACAAAATCCAGTAAGATCGGTAAAGACCCGCACCAGGCATTGCAAAACGTAGCACTTGATATGAAGCTGAAACGCATCAACATCAGGAACGGGAACATTATTTATGCGGAAACTGATGCCACCTCCGGCTATACCGGCGAGATCCTTTTTAAGCATACCAACGGCTATTTCCTGAATGTGACCAATGATGACGACCAGAAGAAACGCAACCGGTATATGAAGGCTTTTATACATACCAGTTTTATGGGTGAGGCTCCGTTGCAGGTGAATTTCAAATTCAACTTACTGGCGAAGGATGGCGCGTTCAACTTCTCGGGTGAGTTGGGTAAGCTTGACGGCCGCAAGCTGGACAGGCTGGTGAAACCGCTGGCTATGGTGCATGTAGAATCGGCAGATATTGAGAAACTGAAATTCAATGTAGATGCGAGCAATTACAACGGCAAAGGTAACCTGGAGTTCTATTATAAGAACTTGAACATCCAGCTGCTGAAAAAGGTTGACGGTAAGGCCGAATTGCAAAAACAGGGTTTGATATCGATGATTGCCAATAAGCTGATACTGGAGAAAAGTAATCCGGGTAAGGACAGCGTGCTTCGCCCTGGCCCCATCGACCTTAAACGGGAACCGACTACTTCATTCTTCAGTTTCCTTTATAAAGGGCTTTTAGACGGATTGAAACCGAGCGTAGGTTACACCAAAAAGAAGGAAAGCAGCGTTAACACCGCGGTAGAAAAAATTGGCAATTTGTTGGATAAGTTTAATAAATTTAAGGCCGACCGCAAGGCAAAACGGGAGGCCCGCCGTGCGGCAAAACAGGCAAAAAAAGACTCTCTTGAAAAAGCAAAGCAAAACACCGGTAATTAATGGCGCTTAAACTCTTAACGCACAAATGGCATAAGGTAACCGTTGTTGTAACCGGCGTAATTATTGCGCTTATCCTGGTGCTAGGCTTAGTTGTGAACGCTTATTGGTCGCCCATTTTGGAAAACAAGGTAAAGGATATTGTCGCAAAAAGTAGCGATGGGCTATATAAGGTTGATTTTTCCTCGGCCGATCTGCACGTGCTGCGGGGCACCATCGTTATCTTCAACATCACCCTAATACCCGACACCGCCGTTTATAACGCCAAAAAGAAACAGCACCTGGCGCCGAATAACCTGCTTGAGCTGCACATCAAAAAACTGGTACTTTCGCATATTCATCCTTTCAGATTATACTTTCAGCATAAGCTCGACATCGGGCAGATCATGCTTTATAATCCCGAGCTTAATGTGGGTTATGAGCTCAATCATAAAAAGGATACCATTTTAAAAGACAACCGCACGGCATGGCAAAAAATATCGAAAAGCCTGCATTATATTCACGTGCGCAAAATTTTGATGGGTGATGTAAAGCTAAAGTACACCAACTACGAGGGCGACAAACCGGCGGTGACGGAGTTCCAGGAACTGAACGTAAGCGCAACCGACTTGCTGATAGATTCGGCTACGCAAACCGATAAATCGCGGCTGCTTTACTGCAGAGATATTACCGCCGAACTGAACAATTACAAGTCGAAAACGCCGAACGGGCTTTATACATGGACGGTAAAGTCGGTGAAGTTATCTACCTCAAGGTCGACACTTTCGCTTACCGGGCTCACGCTGAAACCGGCGGCTACCGATGTATTCTTTGCAGAGAGCCATAAAGACAGGTTTACGGCACGCCTTGATTCGGCACGGCTAAATAATTTCGATTATTTGAGTTATCATAAATACCGCACGCTTACGGCATCGAGCCTTGTTTTTAACGATGGCACGCTGCAGGTATTTGCCAATACGAATCACAGTAAAGAACAGGAAGATAAGATCAAAAGCTTCCCGGGCGTTGCGTTGAACCGGCTGCCGGTAGATATCAGGATAGACAGCGTAAGGTTTAAAAAGATCCATGTTATTTACAACGAGTTTAATGTAAAGTCGAAAAAAACGGGAACATTGTCATTCAATAATACTGCGGGCAATATTTTAAATCTCACCAATAACGCCGCAGCGCTCAAAAAAAACAACAGCACCGCCATTCAATTAAGCAGCTATTTTATGAATCGCGGGCTGTTGAAAGTAAAGTTCAATTTTAACCTGACCGACGAAAAGAGTCCTTTTACTTATAGCGGCAGTCTGGGACCGATGGACCTCGTACCGCTAAATCCGGCAACAATGCCGCTGGGAATGGTTAAGGTAAATGAAGGCAGGTTAAAGGAATTTACGTTCGATATCAGCGCTAACCGTCATTTTGCAAAAGGCCGTGTGAAGCTCTTATATAACGATGCGAAGGTGGCCTTGCTGAAAGCGGATACCGCTCAGGATAAATTGAAAAAGAAACTCGTTGCGACTTTATTTGCCAATATCTTCATATTAAAACATGACAATCCGGATAACCCTGATGAACAGCCGCGCGTAGCTAACGTTACTTACATTCGCAAACCCGAAACTGCCTTTTTTGGATATATGTGGCAAACGTTACTCAGCGGCATCAAACCGTCTGTAGGACTGGATAAAAAGACCGAACAATCCATTGCCGTAATGCAGGACCAAAGCGAGATAAAAAAACAGCAGCGAAAACTCAAAAAAGAACTGCGCAAACAACGCCGCGCCGACCGCAAACTCAAACGCGACGAACAGAACAACGAAAAAAAATAACCCGATAAACAATATACAGTTGTGCTGCAGGAAGAAAACTTTCGCTGCAGTGCAACGTTTCTGCCGGCAAACCCATCTTATAGTAAAAGCAATAAACTAAAGATCAATTATGAAAAAAATAGCATTTACCATTGTTGCGGCCCTCTTGATGGCAGGCACAGCAATTAACGCGTCGGCACAATCAGAAGAATCGCGCCCGGTTTCGGGTTATAACGGTATAGCATCGAGCGGTTCGTTCGATGTTCATGTAAAGATTGACGGTACTGAAAGCCTGAAGATCAAAGGTTCGTCTGAAGCAATCAGAGATATTGAAACTGACGTAGAAAACGGCAAGCTTCGCATCAGATTTAAGGACCGTCACGGCAATCATAATTATGGCCGTATCGACGTTTACGTTACTGCAAAATCACTGTCAAGTGTTGCCAATGCAGGTTCAGGTTCTGTTAAAGTTGATGGTACAGTTACCGGCAGCACTGTTGATATTGCGGTAGCCGGTTCGGGCGGTGTAACTGCCACTGCAAAGGGAGGCGATCTTAAGGCCAACATTTCAGGTTCGGGCTCTGTTAGTCTGAGCGGCTCAGCAAATAATACTAAAATCAACATTACGGGTTCTGGTGAACTGGACGCCAAGGGGTTTAAAACCGAAAATGTATCGGCCAACATAGCCGGATCGGGCGGCGCTTTCCTGGAAGCCGATAAAACCGTATCTGCCAACATCATTGGTTCGGGCAGCGTGGTTTACACCGGCAGCGCTTCTATTACCAACAGCCGTACAATAGGCTCGGGCAGGGTTAGCAAGGCTAACTGAGTTAGTGATTAGTTAAAAAGCACTTTTGTTAACTTTATATATTTTCAAGACCGCCCCGCCCAGTGGGCGGTCTTTTGCGTTGCTGACTATCACTTAATGATAACTTAGCTTTACTCCTTTTTCTGCAGCCAGCCTTTTCAGAGCTTCTATTCCCGCCAGCATCTCAAAACCTTCTTTTGGAAGATAATGAAAGCTTCTGGCAGATATCATCAGCAAAAAATACTTTTCACGCTCAATCATTTTTTGTGCATACTGCCAGGTAGTGGATGTGCTTACGCTTTCGGCTTTGCACTCTATTTTATTCTCGTTTATGGTGTAATGCAATATTTCATGCAGATAAGCCGACTTTTTCATATTCCTCTTACAGGCAAAATAAAGAATCAGGGGTTTAACTCCGCCATAAAAGAGCAGAAATATAACAATAAACATCACCTCGGTGATCCAATCGAACGACGGGCTGACTACCAGCAAAGTTTGTATAAATACAAATACAATAGCTATAAAAACCAGCGACCGCATTTTATAAGCGATCAGCAAGTTAATATTAAAGTAGGTCTTCAGATCTATGTTGCTGGTGATCCTGATGTCTTCCATTTCTAAATTTTTGCTTTTTATTGTAACAGCAGTTTCAAATTCACCCCAAAGTTGGTAAACGCTGTATTGAATGTTTGCGAGGTATAAGGACGGGTAATATTGGAATCGTAGAAGATATTCAAATTGAAACGCTGGTTGATCACATAATCTATCGATGGCCTAACGGTGATATTCTGGGCTCCGGATGATACTTCGGCGGCCTGCACATCGGCACGGTAGATGAGTGTTTTGTTATCCTGTAAGGAGAAATCGACCTTAAAGGTTACGTCGTTATCCTGCTTGCCGCTCATGATACCGAACGGGAACCGGAAATTTTTGGAGTGGTATCCCCAGCCAAATACCAGTACTCTTTCGTTCTGCTGTGCTAACTGACTGTTGAGCAGGCTCAGGCTCAGCGCGCGGCTCTGGCGGTATTCAAAATTGGCCGTCATGTTGTTTTTGAAACGGGCGTTCATACCAATCAACGGTACGAATTGTTCAAATATGGTTACCTGCGAAAACTGGTATTGCGGCAGGAAGTCGTTATTGGCATCGCGCGAGCTTACTGCTCCGTTTGCAGCCTGGTATTGCAGTAAGGTGGTATAGCCCGATACGCTATAGGTTGAGCGGTAACCATGCGTGAGGTCGAATGAATCGAACCACTCCATGAACATCGGCACGTGGCTCAGGCCGTTATAGGTGATCTGCCAGTTTGGAATAGGAATATTAGGGAACTGCCCCAATCCCACCTTACCCGGCTGTTTGCCGGTGTATGCTGCCAGGAATGCCGGCACCAGCACGTTTTGTGAATTTGCGCTGTAACCATCGGCAAAACCATCGCTGCCTGTGCCCTGTGAATTTGGATTCTGGCCGCCGAGACGTTGTGAGATCACCGCACGGTTATCCAGGAATTTCTGGAAGGTTGGTGAAGTATTATCCACGCCTTTGGTTTTAGCGAATGCCGTTCCGATGGTGAGGTACGATACACTGTAATCGCCGGTGGTAGTTGGGCTTAAGCTTTGGATGTTGCTTGATCCGTCAATCGATTTAAAGTTTGTCTGGAAGGTACGGTTCTCGGTGCGGAAAGCCTGTAATTCTATGCGCAGGTATTTCACCGGCTCGAGCGTACTTTTTAAGCGCAGGTCTTCATTCAGCGTTTTTACGTAGAGCTGGTTTTGCAGCGTATCGGTGCTGATCCAGCCGTTGGCAATGGCCTTTTGCCGAAGGTCTTTCTGACTGCCGAACAGGAAGCCTATACCCGGTGCGCCCGCGCTAAGATCTTCGCCGGCAAAGTTGGATTGCGGCAGGTAGCCCGGTATAAATGTACTTTCGGTACGGGTGTAAGTACCACCTACATTTTTGATCGTCGTCAGCAACCCGATCAGGAATTTATTAAGGCCGTTACCATCAGTAGCAGCAGTATTTCGTTTAATGAACTTGAACTTGTTGTAGAACTGGTCAAAATTCAGGGTCGGGTTCAACTGGATGGTGCGAGCATTATTGATACTGTTACCCACGTTGTACTGCGGATCGTTGATGGCAAAAAGCGGTTGTGTTTGCCAATGGAAGTTGGTGCTGTAGTGGGCGATCATGCTGGTCCAATCCATGCCCGGGATCTTGCCGATAGGCACGGTATAATTCAGGTTCAGCGTGTGGTTGTAGTTGGTGGTACGGCCCAAACGTTTCAGGTTTTCCCAAAGGGTATCCACCTTTAAACCATTCACGCGCTGCGTAGGCTCATCCACTACCGAGAGATTGGTGGCATCGAAGTCCATCGTCAGCGATTTCGACAGGTTCCAGCCTATGCCATAAACGCGGGTAATATTAAAGGTTTTATTGAACGTGGTTGGGATGGGGATAAAGTTGTTCGGGTCGTTATTCCGGAGCGTATTCTCGGAATAGAACCTGTCGAAACTGATACTGAAATTTAACCGCGACGGCAGCAAACTAAAGTTGATATCACGCAGCAATGCCAGCATATTGTTCTTGATGATCCTGGCAAACGGCGACGTGTATTTTGGCGTAGTGGTATAGTTGTAATCCAGCTCGGCCTTATAGGTTTTTTCCAGGTCGTTCTGCGTTGTAAAGTCGTGATGCTGGAATTCAGAATAGGCGTACGTAGCGTTGAAGTTCGAAATATCGTAAACGTGCTTCTTAGCCTTTGCACCTGTTGCAGGGGCTATGTGCACATTGGTTAAGCTGAAACTTTTGCGCAAGGTGTAGTCTTCGGCAGCGTTCTTTATCGAATCTCTTTTTTTGGAATCGGTCGTCGCGGCGAGTGTTTGCTTTAAGGTTACGTCGGGCGATGCGGGGTCGTATTGCGGTGTGCTTACCTGCGATGATACGTTCACATAGGCCGGGATATGTACCCCGCTCTTGTCAGGGAAGAATTTTCCTAATTCCAGGTTGGCGGCTACGTCATAAACCTGGTTATCATACAAACTGCGGTCGGCCAGGCGGGAATCGAGCGCACCGAAACCAACGGTAGTTTTACTGCCCGATACGGTAATGTCGGCAAAATCGGCAAGCTTGGCGTTTACACGGGCGGTTGCTGCCCAGCCGCCTTTCTGGTCGAAGTTGGTGAGGCGCAGTTCGTCGAACCACAGGGTACCGTCTTTATCCAAACCATCATCCGTGCTGGTATTCGAGGCTGATTTAAGCGGGTTACGTACACCGAGCATTACGGCCGTAAGCCGGCTCAGGTCGGGCTGACCTACTATGGTGATCTTATTCACCCCGTCTGACACCGTGAACGGCAACGTGAGGGGCCAGGGTTTGCCCTGGTATTTGGCATTGTTTCGGGCTACTTTGGCATTGGTCAATAATTCCAGTTGCAGGGTTAGTTCGTTTGCGTCGGGCCAGATGGAGGCAGGAGCCGAGGTGCCGGGTTGCGTTACCTTCAGCGGAATTTCGTATTCGTAATAGTTATCCACGTAATCAACACCAAGGCGAATGAAGGCATGCAGATCGTTATCCTTCAATTGGTCACCCTCGGCGTGGATAAACATCTGCATGGTTTTGTACTTACGCAGGTCGTTATTGAACAACCTGAATGCAGCACGGGAATAACCGTCGCGCAGGCTGCTTACCTTCAGCGATAATGACTGCTCGTTGAGGCGGGTATTAGCCTGAATGTTGTTGTAATCTATCTGACGGGTAATGCCCGGCGGAACAACATAAGGGATTGGCTTGCGGTTACCGTTCTCTTCAATATTTACAGTCTCGACATCAAGCACCGAATTATCCAGCGGCGGGTTCACTATCGATGGATCGGCAATAACGTTATTCGGGTTATTTTCGGTGTTAAAGGCACGCCACTCGCCGCGTACCAGTTGCAGCGATGCGAAACGAAGAATGGCGGTATCGGCAAAACCGGTCATGTACATACGCATGTAGCGGATAGACTTGAAATCCTGAATGCCATTCACGGCCGACTCATAATTAGTTATCGGCACCCTGAACTGATACCAGGTAACCTGCTGGGTAAGACCATTAGCCAGTTTCACGGTCGACTGCACCTTATCGCTGATAAAGTTCTTACCAACCACCATGCCCGCCGGGGTGAGTGGTACGTGGTATTCAAAATATTCATCGTCCTGATCCATGTTGTTATCATGGTTCACATCCTCCCCATCGGGCAGGGAAGTTGAGGCCGATGTTTGTAAACCGGTTAGCGCTTGCGATTGCTCGGAAGTCGGCGAGTTACCATCGGTACCATTGTACTGACTGTAACGTTTCAGGATACCTGCGTTCTGCTGATCCAGGTCCGGTCCGCGGTAATAGTGGTAATCGTCTGACGACGGATCTTTGGCAAAATCATTTGCCGCTTGTGTATTGAGTTGTCCCTTTACCTGGTTTACAATGTTCGCGTATTTTTTCTGCTCATCGGCATCATTCAAACCATCCAGACCAACGTCCTGTAACTGGCGCGAACTTGGATTATTGTCGAAAGCATTTACCACCGGCTGCAGCTTGGATACCCGGCCCCAGTTAGTTTCATCGATATTGCTGTAGTTTCCGTCAACAGGCAGGCCGTTTTCAAGGCCTTTCCTGCCATCCTTCAAAATATCTTCAGAAATATTACCGAGGTTGAAATACAACTGGCCGCCGGTTGAGTTCGGCTTGTTGATAAACGGATCCATCACCCAAAACTCGATGTACTGCACATTGAGCGACTCAAAATCATTAGCGTTGATGCCGCGCATGATACCGCCCCAGCGATCGGCCGGTCTTTTCAGGGTACCGTTGGCATTCAGGTCGGTAGTGGTAAAGTTGTACGGACCACGCACCATTGGGTAATAGGCAAGGTCTAATGTAGAGATATTTAGCGGCTGCCCTGTTGGCGATTGCTTGTAAGGATAAACTTCCTGTTGCAATATCTGCCTTACATAAGGGTTCGATAATTCGTTACGATTGATGGGGATATTGGTGCCCGAACCGCCTGTGTAAAAGATCGGGTCGATATTATAAAATGCCAGGCGGGCGCGGTTGTAGCCGTAGCTCAGGTCGTTAAATAACGAAGACTCCTTGAAACGCTGCGGCGTACCTGAGATCTGCCAGCTGTTGGCGCTCTTTACATCGATAACGGATTGACTGTTCTCGAAATCGTCGAGGTACGAGGTACCGTTCTTCGATCCTGCAAAGTTTAGTACAGACGGACTGCCCGGCAGCAATTGCGCAAACTCGCCGTTGAAACTGAACGACGATGGAGCCTTGGTATGCATGAATGGTATCTTGTCCACCAGCTTGGTGAGGAACCGCGACTGGGAATTATAATTCACGTCGAAGCCGTAAATTGTATTGGAAATGGACTCCTCCCCTATGATCTCATTTTGGGTGATGGGCTGCTCGGTGAGGTGCATAATGGTGGCGCCGATGGCCAGGTTATCATTCACCTTGTAATCAAACCTCGACCCAAACAGCGACTTTTGCTGCACGCCGAAAAGCTCGTTGTTCTCTACCTTAACCTGAATAGGCTGCCCTGATGAAAGCAGTGCAGTGTTGAGGATCCGGATCCGGCCCGCACCATAGTCGATGGTGTAATCGGTGCCCTCCACCAGCTTCAGCGTACCGGCATTCACCACTACTGATCCCTGCGGAATATTTACAGCATTTAACTGATACTCGGAGCCGCCCGTGGCTGTGTAAGTACCTTTAATCAGATACCGGTTCAGCTGCGGGAAGAATTGCTGTGCGATGGTTTTCGTCGAATCGTACAACTGCTGGTAAACGTATCGCTTAACAAGATCCTGCTCGCCGGCCGTAAATTTCTTGGCCAAATCGGATCCAAAAGGTTCCAGCTCGGGGAAGATGATGCGGCCGTTCTGCGAATCGATGGTGATGCCTTCGAGGAAATCGAAGAAGCCATCGGGCTGCTTATTTTGCTGCTGATCGAGGTTATCGAGGTTGGCCAGTTGCAGCCACAGTTTGCTCTTGGTGTTCTGACCCTCTTCCATGATGGTTTTCTCGATGCCCGATTTATCATCCAAACGGGTAACGGTCAGCCTGAAATCTTTAGGGCTCACCTGGAACGAGTTGAGCGAATAGATGTTTTTCATCATCAGCTTCCAGGTTGGCAGGCTGGTTTTCAGCAACTGGTTCTTCAGCAGCTTTACATACAGTACTTTCGGGTTAACCGGATCGACGGGCACATCGCTCGAAAACTCACCCACCTGGTATTGCACACCGTTGTAGGTGTACTGGTAAGCTACCGCCAGCACCTCGTCGTTATTCAAAGGATAATTCAACGAGATATAACCTAATTGCGGATGCAGGGTAAACTCCTTTGGCGTAAGCTTACGGGCGTAGGTTAGTTTGGTGTAGTTGTCTGATGCGCCGGTGTTCTTGAAATAAGTGGCAATGGTGTTCTGCGGATCGTTGGTTAAGCGTGTGGCCGCAGGCAGGTTAGCCAATAACGTGTTCGACTGCTGCGGGAAGCCAGGGCCTTTGAAACCAGCCGGAAAAGCAGAATATGCCGGACCGCCATGAACCAGTGTTTTGTTATACGGGTCGTTCTCACCCAAGTCCATCAGCGCCAGCACGTCGCGCGAATCTGTCGTGGCGTTGGTACGGTTGGTTGTCCATACCTCTATCTTGGTGATATTGATGTTTGAGGTGATGATTGGAATATTGGCCAGCGCCTTGTTGTAGTTATTGCGGAAGAACTGCGACAGGAAGAAGTGGCGG
>DATCQV010000222.1:0-28127 GCA_036569325.1 Mucilaginibacter sp.
CCCCAGGTACCGTCCCCAGAAATAGCCGGGCTTGGTTATGGGATAAGTGAGATAATAATCTTTGGTTTGATATTCGATATCGCGGTAAATAGCGGCCCCCATTACCGACGAGCTGATGAGCATCATCATCATGGTCATGGCAGCGCACCAGAACGCAATGAGGTAGGGCGCATTGATGTGCTCTTTCTCGGCTACCGGCAGCGATCCGGTGCTGAATGCAAACAACGTAAACAGGAATACCGCCAAAAAGTACAGGTAAACCGCTGGCCTGCGGACCCGGTTCCGGATCTCGAACAGAAATATTTCGATAAACATAAGTTGTTGTTTTTAAGTGATTACATGGTATTTACATCAACACGGGTGGCTATATTGCTAAAGTACACGTCCTCCAGGTTTGGAGCGGCTAAAGCGAACCCGTCAAGCGCCTGATCATCATGCAGAATACGGATATGGAGCTTGCCCGATTTCAGTTGTGTGGAGATAACATTATAAACATCTTTATGATATTGCAGTTCCGACTGGTTAATTGCCTTGGTATAGATCTTTCCCTCCAGTTCGCTTACGGCATTTTCGGGGTCGCCGGCATACAATACCTCGCCCTGGCAAATAATAGCGAAGTTTGAACACAGCGTGCTCACATCCTCAACAATGTGGGTAGAGAGGATCACGATGGTGTTCTCCCCCATCTGGCTCAGCAGGTTATAAAAACGGTTCCGTTCTGCCGGGTCGAGGCCGGCGGTGGGCTCGTCTACAATGATCAGCTTAGGGTCGCCAACCAGCGCCTGCGCTATACCGAAACGCTGCTTCATCCCACCCGAATAGGTGCCCAAATGTTTCTTGCGGTCTTTAAAAAGATTCACCTTTTCAAGCAGGCCCAGCACCAGTTCTTTGCGCTCTCCCGCATTGCCTACGCCTTTTAGCTGGGCAATATGATCGAGCATGCGCTCTGCAGATATTTTGGGATACACGCCAAATTCCTGCGGCAGGTAGCCGAGCAGTTGCCGCACCTGCGTCTTATTTTTTAAAACGTCGAGGTCGTCGAGGAAGACTGTGCCTTTATCCGCCTCCTGCAGGGTGGCGATGGTGCGCATCAGCGATGATTTACCGGCGCCGTTGGGCCCAAGCAGGCCAAACATGCCGTTGGTTAACGTAAGCGATACATCCTTTAAGGCGTGCACGCCGTTGGCATAGGTTTTTGATAATGAATTGATAGTTAATTCCATGGTACGCTTAATTTAATTTTCTTGAGGTACCCGCGCTGTGCCGAACCGTTCAGTATAAGCTTCGCACTATCAGCAATGCGGTAGTTGAAATCATGATCGGCTTTGCCCTTTATCCAGAGGCGGCTTTTGTTGCGGATGTCAAGGTCGGTTTTAATGAATTGGTTGTTTTGCGCGATGCAAAGATTGGATGCACTGCCGTTGCTGATCCCGGTTATGGCATGCAATGTTCCTATGGTGTTGTCCTCCAGCCTTAAGTTACTGGCATGGTCTTCCTGTATATAAAGACTATCGGCCGAAAAGCCTTTAATAACAGTAGGTTTCCAATTGAAGTCTTCTCCCGCCAGGGTGTCGGTCACCTCGGTTTCATTTGCCGTATACCGCGCATCCGCTTTCAATGACGAAAGCTGCGGGCACGAAATATAAAGCACATAGTCAGATCGCGCGTTTTGATAGTTGTATTTAAAATTGGCATTGATAATTAACGTGTTATTGTGCTGCGTAACCTGAACATACTCCATAGCATTCGGGTCGGCCATTACCTTAAACGGCCCTTTTACCAGCATAACGTTGACGGCGGTAGATGAATTCAGTTCGATCTTATCGAAATCCTTATTGTTCAGCGTTACAAAATTGCGGTACTGATCCCGGTAATCGCCTTTCTCGTAAGCTGCCTTAAGCTGGTAGTCATAAAAAACCAGCGACACGATTATAAACCCCAGGGCTGCCAGCAATAGCTTATTACTTGTTCTCATCTTCGTTCTGATTCATTTTTATAGCAGGCTGTGCTGCCAGGAAGTTTTCGTATTGCTCCCTGATCTCGTCCATAGAAATATCAAGGAGGTAGATGTTCTTAAATAGTTCGGGCAGGTTCTGGCTTACAAAGTTTTGCTTGCGGTAGGCCTTCACTTTATCAAAACCGTCGTCGGCCACAAATAAGCCCAGGCCGCGCTTGTTATATATGATCTCCAGGCCCTGCAAAAATTCGTATGACCGCATTACCGTGTTAGGGTTCACCTCCAGTTCTACGGCGAGATCACGCACCGACAGGATCTTCTGTCCGGCAGGCCATTTCCCCATCAGGATATGATCGCACACAAAAGAGGCGATCTGGAGGTATATTGCTTCGTTGTCTTTAAATTCCATTTGCAGCCTCCGTTAAACTTGTTTTTCCTTCAGCTTCAGGTAGGCAATAGCCCAAAACAGAATTGCCAGACCCATAAAAATATACAATACCCAGTTGGTGGGTTGATAAGTTACATCGATAGAATAATACCGGTTGTGCTCCTGGAAATTAAGAAATCCGTAAGGTACGGCAGCCATGATATCTCTTCCGCCGATAATAGCCCTTAAAAAGAAGGTGTTTAATAATATCAGAACTGCATAGCTCACAAAAAAGCTGAACGCGGTTTTAATAAAATGCAGCTTATCGAACAAAATGGCACCGTATAAAGTGATGGCGTGCAGCACAGAATAAACTACGATCATAATATAAACCCTGCCCTGGAATACCGAAAGCACCTCGGTACGGTGATGCGGCCAGTGTTTCATGCCGATGAGTCCCAGCAGTACCACGTAAAAGATAGAAGTAAAAAATATCAGGAATATAGGGAAGGAGTAGATCCACCCTACCAGGAATTTTTCAAATTGCGATGCCGGGAGCGTAAGCGTAGGGACGGCCTTCCGCTTGTCGCCCATATCGGCAAAAATGGTACTGGTAAATAATGAGCCTGCTATCAGCATCAGCGAAACAAACAGCACGCTCTGAAACCCGGCATCCAGCGGCCCGGGTATCATGTAAATGATGAATGCGCCGCCCAGCAGCATTACCCCGCCAAGCACCGCCGCCGACATTAAATAGGCACGGTAATGTTCGGCCGTGTGCTTAATGAACAGGCGCCAAAAACGGTTTATATTAAATATATTATTCATAGTTTGATTCAGCTCTTAATACTTCCAGCAATTCCGGGCTGCCTAACACAACTGCGTTAAAAAGTAGCTCGAGGTCCATTTTGCTCATCTTTTCACTATCGTTCTTTAATATGGCCCACTTGCCGCGCATACTTTCCTCTTCGTACAGTACGGGCATCCCGGTAGTATCAGCATACAGGCCAAATATCAGTTTTTCCATAATATCGTCTACAGAACTTTCCACTACAATCTGGTGATCGTTGAGAATGAGTATAGTATCGATCAGGCTATCCAGGTCGCGCACCTGGTGAGTCGAAATAATGATGCAGCGGTCATCGTTCAGCACTGATGCGATGAGTTTCCTGAACTGCACTTTCGACGGGATATCCAGCCCGTTGGTGGGTTCATCCATGATCAGCACATTGGTATTGGTGGCCAAACCGAAGGCAATGATGGCCTTTTTCTGCTGTCCGTACGACATCCGGGTGAGCATTGCATCGGGGTCGACTTCCAAAATTTTCAGGTAGGCGTAAAAATCTGTTATGCTGAATTTGGGGTAAAAGCCCGCCGTGCTTTTAAGGAACTGTGCAGGAGTAAGCGCCGGTACATACACATCTTCGGCAATAAAAAAAAGATCCTCTAACACAGCGACCGACCTTTTCGACGCTTCCACACCATTAATGAGGCACCTGCCCGAACCCGGAAACACCAGGCCAGCCATATTTTTCAGCAAGGTTGATTTACCCGCGCCGTTTTTACCCAGCAGGCCATAAATATGCCCGGCCTCCAATTGCAGACTAAGTCCTTTAAACAACGGCGCCTTTTTGCCATAGCCAAAATTCAACTGTTCTATCCGGATCATTGATATAGTGTATTAGTATAATAGTACACTACAAATGTAAATAAAGTTTTGAATAATACAAGCCTTGTAAACAGGAAGTTAAAAAGTATTTGAAAATAAATTTGCGTAACCCGTAAGTTACATATACATTTGAGTAACTTCAAAGTTACGTATTATGGCAAAGATCATTAAACATCAATTATTTTATCCCCACCCGGCCGAGGTAGTTTGGGAATACCTTACCGATCCGGAACTGATTTCGCAATGGCTTATGAAAAGTGATTTCAAACCCATCGTGGGGCACGAATTCCGGTTCACTACCAGGCCGATGCCCGACATGAATTTCGACGGCATCTTCCACTGCAAGGTTTTAGAGGTGACTCCGTTCTCTAACCTCTCCTACTCATGGCGTTTCGGTCCCGACGAAAGCTCGCTTACCGACTCGGTAGTAAACTGGACGCTCACCGAAAAAGACAACGGCACCGAATTGCTCCTCATCCACAACGGCTTTAACGGAACAAACTTTATGGCCATGTTCGATTCGATGAACGAAGGATGGGGACAGCATATTCAAAAAATACTTAAACTGGCTAACGAAGCAAAAAATGGAACAGCAAAGGCTTGATACTTTCCAGGTGATTGCCGATCCAAGTCGCAGGCAGATCCTGTACCTGCTCTCAAAAGACAGCCTCACCATCAATTCACTGGCCGACAACTTTAACATGAGCCGCCCCGCAGTTTCCAAGCATATAAAAGTGCTGTACAATGCAGGCTTCATCTCCATTCAGGATATCGGCCGCGAGCGGCATTGCGTGCTCAAGCAAGACGGCTTTAATGAATTACACGAATGGCTGGAATATTTCGACGCCTTCTGGGCAGGCAAGCTCAACAAACTGGGCGCTTTATTGAACGAACGACCAAAAACGACAAACAAATAAAATTATGAATAATCAGGATTTCACATTGAGCTTCGTGCTCGATCAAACGCCTCGCGAGGTTTTTAATGCCATTAACAACGTCACCGCCTGGTGGACCGAAAACTTAACCGGTGGCTCGCAAAAACAAGGCGACGAATTTTCGGTGTGCTTCGGCGATATACACTACAGCAAACAAAAGCTAACCACCGTTGAGCCAGACGCCAAAGTTGTTTGGCTGATCACCGACAGCAAACTCACCTTCGTAAAAACCCAGGATGAGTGGACCGGTACCGAATGCATCTTCGACATTTCAAAAGAGGGGAATAAAACTCTGCTCCGTTTTACGCATCACGGCCTTGTTCCGCAATTTGAATGCTTCAACGGCTGCTCAACCGGGTGGACCTATTACATTAACAGTCTCGTAAGCCTCATCACCACAGGCGAAGGCAAGCGAGACAAAAAAGTCACCGAGCCGCAGGCAGAAACCATTTAACACATCAATTAAAAAATAAAACTATGAATAATCAGGATTTCGCTACCGGTTTTGTGGTAGATCAAACACCGGAAGAAGTTTTTAACGCCATCAACAACGTTCGCGGCTGGTGGTCGGAAAATATTGAGGGCAACACCAACGTACTCAATGACGAGTTCACCTACAGCTATCAGGACGTACACAGCTGCAAAATGAGATTGATCGAAGTGGTTCCCAACCAAAAGGTAGTCTGGCTGGTGTTAGACAACCATTTCAATTTCATCAGCGATCAAAACGAATGGAAAAACACGAAGATCAGTTTCGAGATAGAAAAAAAGGGCGATAAAACGCACCTGTTCTTCACCCATATTGGCCTCACTCCTGCAGATGAATGCTACAAAGTCTGCTTCAACGCCTGGACGGATTATATAACCAACAGCCTTCGCAACCTTGTAACTGTAGGCAAAGGGCATCCAAATCCAAAAGAGGCGCAGGTTGCGTGTTGATGCTGAGATCTCTGCGCTCTCTGTGCCTTCTTTGTCACATTTGCGGTAAAATTAACCGCAGAAACAAAGAGAAGGCGCAGAGACCACAGAGGCTTTTGAATTTTGACTTTTTACTTTTGAATTTTAAATCCCCTTCACTTCACCCCCGTCCATTCTTACAGCCGTGCCTGTCATCCATTTAGCAGCCGGCGATACCAAAAATGCCATCAATTCGGCAATCTCTTCGGGCTCGCCATAGCGCTCTATATGGGCATCGGCCAGGAATTTAATTTTACTTTCCTCCAGGCTCAGGTTATTAGCTGCCGACCATTTATTTAAAAAGCCGATCCGCCTGTTGCTCATTACCGGGCCGGGCAGCACGCTGTTCACCTGTACACCATCAACAATGCCTTGTTCGGCAAAAGCCTTTGCCAGCGCTACTATTGCCGCATTAATGGCAGCCACGGCAGCGAAACCCGGTTTAGGTTCCTGTGCAGAACTTCCTGATGTGAGCACTACCGATCCCCTCGACTTCATTAAATACGGCCATGCTTTAATGGTAAGCCGGCGTGCTCCGTGCAGTTTCATCGCTGCGCCGTCGTCCCATTGTTCGTCTGTCATTTCAAAAATATGGATCTGCGGCACTGCACCCGCAATATTGATCACGGCATCAATCTGCCCGAATTTTTTAATGGTTTCATCAATCACAATGGCTGCCACTTCGGGCTGCCGTAAATCCGCGGCTATCACCAATGGTTCGGCTCCGGCCGTATGTACCAATGCTGCAGTCTCGTCCAGTTCTTCGGCACGGCGCGCAACCAGCACCACACCTGTAAAATCTTTAGCCAGCCTTATGGCTGTTGCTCTTCCTATTCCGGCACTTGCACCGGTAACTATTGCAATTTTCATTTTTGAATGTCTTTAATTATTTAAGCATCAGGTTTTTGGTTCTTAATTCAGGGCGCAGGTATAATATTAAACAGCTGCATATCATGGCAAAGGCGATAAGCGGGAACCAGAACGCAACAACCATTGCCCCTGCAAACAGGCTTATGGTAATAAACGACCGCACGTGCAACAGCCTGCGCACCCGTACCGGAACCGCGCGGTCGGTCTCATCGCAAAGCAGTTCCCATACCAGCCACAGGTAGGTAATGTTAGCCAGTAAAAAAACAAATGCATACATCATCACCGGTACGGGCATCAGCCTTGTTTCTGCCAGCCAATCTGTAAAAAACGGGATCAGCGACACCGAAAACAAATGCGCAAAGTTTGCCCACATTAACCTCAGCGTAGCCGCTTTTGCATATTTCAGGAGATAATGATGATTCATCCAAACCACGGCTATAAATGCATAGCTTACGCCATAACTCAACCAGGTGGGCCAAAGCTCGCCCAACGCCGAAAAGCTTGCCGCGCGCGGCGACTTCAACTCCAGTACCATAATGGTGATAATGATGGCGAATACCCCGTCAGAAAATGCGTAAACACGTTCCGGTGTCGAACCCATATACATCGAATCCATCTGCATCGGTTTCATTTTTTTATCAGCTGTTGTCATGACCCTGAATTTTATTTGATCTTACCATATCATACCGGCTAAAACATGAAACATTTTAGCCGGTATCTTTAATTATTTGACCGGCAATACCGCCAGGAATTTCAATATCTCTTCGCCTATTTCATTTACATGGGTTTCAAGCGCAAAGTGACCGGTATCGAAGAACTTAACGGTAGCATTTGGAATATCTCTTTTAAAGGCCTCTGCACCAGGAGGCAGGAAGAACGGATCTTTATCGCCCCATACAGCTAAGAACGGAGGCTGTTTTTCACGGAAATAAGCCTGGAAGGTTGGATACAAGGCCACATTGCTGGCGTAATCTTTAAACAGATCTAACTGCAACTCCACATTATCTTCACGGTCGAGGAAATATTGATCAAGCGTATATGATTCAGGTGCAATCAATGATGGATCACTCACGCCATGAACATATTGAAATTTGGTAAGGTCTACCGTAGTCATCATTTTCAGGTTGTTACGATTTTCGGTAGTAGGCTCTGCCCAATATTTCTGTATCGGATTCCAGCCTTCGCTTAACCCCTCAACATAAGCATTACCATTTTGAGAAATAATGGCTGTGATCTTTTCAGGATTAGCCACGGCCAGACGAAATCCTACCGGTGCACCGTAATCGAAAACCTGGATGGCAAAACGTTTCAGCCCCAGTTGATCGATGAGCCCCTGGATGTACATGGTCAGGTTATCAAAAGTATAGGTAAACGATTTGTGGCTCGGCGCGTCAGAGTATCCGAAGCCGGGCAGGTCGGGCGCTATCACATGATATTTTTCGTTCAGGATAGGGATCAAATTCCTGTACATGTGCGACGAGGTTGGGAACCCGTGCAGTAAAAGGATAGTTGGATTTTCTGTTGAACCAGATTCGCGATAAAAAATATTGAGGCCGTTAACCTGTGCATTGCGATAATAAATTGCTTGTGTTTTCATGATCTTTTATTGTTGATTATTGTGCTTGAAATTTAATTTATAAAACAGACCACTCTGTTTTTATATAGTTAAAAAAATATACTTATTACTTTCCTAAGAAATTTCTGATATCGCCGGCAATATCCTGGTGATGCTCTTCCAATGCCAGGTGACTGGTATCATACACATGGAGTTCAGCTGAAGGTACATCGGCTTTTATCGCTTCAGCAGCGGCTACCGGGAAAAACACATCGTTTTTGCCCCATACCAGCAGTGTACGCGGCTGTGTTTCTTTCAGCCATTTCTGCCAGTTCGGATATTCTGCAATGTTACTGGCGTAGTTGTACAACAGGTCTAACTGTATTTCTTCCTGGCCGGGGCGGGTTAAATAATGCAGGGCAGCGGCATAACGGTCCGGGTCAATCTTAGCAGCATCTTTTGCGCCATTTAAAAAGAACAATTTCATACCGTCTAAAGTCAGCAGTGGTTTTACCAGTTCGGTTGTTTCTGCATTCCTGTTTTCCAGAAAAGGCGCGGCATTGATCATTCCCGGCCCAAGACCTTGTTCATAAAGGTTAGAGTTTTGAAGGATGAGGTTACTGAATGCTCCGGGAGTGCGGGTAGCTATCCTGAAGGTAACCGGACCACCGTAACCCAGCGCGTAAACGTTCGGCTGTTTCAGGCCCACTACCGCCATAAACTTTTCAATGGTTTTGGAGATATTATCGAATGTGTATTCATAGTCCTTTTTGTCGGGCACATCGCTGTTGCCAAAGCCAGGGAAATCAGGAGCAACGAGGTAGTAATCTTCTTTCAGGTCATTCATCAGTTCCTGGAAAGCGCCAGAGGCATTAGGCACGCCGTTCAGCAGGATGATCTGCTGTTTAGATGGATCGCCGGCTTCGCGGTAAAAAATGTTTACTCCGTCTACTGCTACGGTTTTGTAAGTGATTGTTTGTGTTTTCATTTTAGTTGTTTTGATTTGATGAACCAAAGGTAGAGAAATATTTTAAAAACAGACAAGTCTGTTTTTAAAATATTTGAAATTTTTATTCGATTTTCATTTAAACTACTGACTATCAATTAGATTATTTTTTATTGGAGCAGCCGCTCAACGGTTTTCCTGGCGGTTTTTACAGGCCAAACCTCACCATGCACCTTATTTGCTATCAATGCACCTTCAAAAAGGACATAGATCTCATCGGCCAGGTCGGCCTTTCCTATGGGTTCCAGCAATGTGGCGAACATCTTCCTTACGCCGTTCTTCTGCTTCCTGATCTGCTTAACCACCTGCTCCGTTTCTTTAGGGATTTCAGAAATGATGTTCAGGAAATTACAGCCGTAATATTCCTCACCCTGCACCATTTTGATCAGGTAGTCGAACACGCCCAGTACCTGCGCTTTAGGATCTTTAAATTTATGGGCAGCGCCCGAAAGCGCCTCATCCGTCATTGCTCCTGCTTCAACCAGGTATTCCATCAGGATGTCTTCTTTAGAACGGAAGGTAGCATACATGGATGATTTTACCACGCCTGATTCTTCAATTATCTGGTTGATCCCCGTATTGCCATACCCCTGCCGGTAAAATAGACGGGATGCCGTGTCGACGATCCGTTGACGGATGGCATTTTTTCTTTCGTTACGCATAAAGCAAAGTTAGAAAGTAATTACCAAACAGACAAGTCTGTTTTATATAAATTTATCCCAAATAGAAAATCACCTATTCCTCATTATTCGGCTGTCGTATACCAAAGCTCTGCATTACGGAAATCAAAATGACCCATGGGGCTTACCGCTTTGTAGAAAAACAAACGAATAGAATTATGCCGCGTAGCGGCTACCCGCCCATTGGACAAGTAGACGTTGTTTCTATCATGTAGAAATATTGGCGACGGGTAGCCCTTACAGGCAAAATATTGCTTCTATTCATTGGCTGCAAAGCGGTAGACATTACAGGGCAGCGGCAGTCGATTGATTTTGCATGTATATAGAAACATATAACGATGCACCAATGTTATTAACAGAAAGGAGAACTCATTATGCCATGGTACAACGGCGATTATCCGCCATCCTATAAAAATCAACCCAAAAAGATCAGGGATAAGGCAACCGAAATTGCCAACGAAGTATTGAAAACCACCGGAAACGAGGGCGAAGCAATTGCCACCGGTTTAAAACAAGCACGGGCGCATTTCAAAAAAGAGGAAAGCGAAAAGAAAAAGCAGTGCTGAACAACGCATTTGGTCGATTTTATCTCGCGGTGATTTTCCATTATGCCAAATTTCAGTCAGAAGAGGTTTTTTGTTTAATAATAATTGTTATTTTTACACTAATTATAAACCAACTGAAAATCTCTTAAATGAAAAAGAACCTGCTCGTCCTTACCCTGGTCGCAACTGCTTGCTTCGCCCGGTTTACCGCAAATGCACAAGAAAAAATAGCCTCAGCCCCACCCATGGGCTGGAACAGCTATAACAGTTTCGGCTCGGCAGTTCATGAGGACGAGGTTAAGGCCAATGCGCAATACATGGCCCGCAATTTAAAACAGCACGGCTGGCAGTATGTGGTGATCGATTTTTTGTGGGCGTACGATAACCCTCCCGGCAGCCGCATTGGCAATGTCTATCAAAAGCGCCTGCAGGATGGCTCCTATATTCCCTGGTTGGCTATGGATAAATGGGGACGCTTGCTGCCGCAATCTACTAAGTTCCCGTCGGCTTGCGGCGGTAAAGGATTTAAACCGCTGGCAACTTATATTCATCAGTTGGGTCTGAAATTCGGCATACACATAATGCGCGGCATTCCGCGGCAGGCTGTATGGGCAAAAACACCGGTGTTAGGCGCCAAAGGCATCACCGCCGATATGATCGCCGATACCACCTCAACCTGCGACTGGCTTAACCACATGTATGGCCTGGATATGAGCAAGCCCGGCGCGCAGGCCTATCTCAATTCACTGCTCGGTCTGTATGCCTCCTGGGGTGTTGATTTTATTAAGGTTGATGATATTTCACGGCCATACCATCAGCCCGAAATTGAAGGTTATCACAAAGCCATCGCCTATTGCAAACGGCCTATAGTGCTCAGCATATCGCCGGGCGAAACTCCTGTCAGCGCTGCCGAAAACGTAAAACTAAATGCCAACATGTGGCGCATGGCCGATGATTTTTGGGATAACTGGAAAGAAGTGCTGCACATGTTCAATTACGCCAAAGCCTGGGAAGGCCAGGGCGACCCCGGTCACTGGCCCGACTGCGATATGCTGCAGATCGGCAAGCTCTCTAAACGCGGCCCCGTTGGCGAAGAACGCTACAGCCGCTTTACCGATGACGAGTTGTACACCCACATCAACTTCTGGTGTATCTATAAATCGCCCCTGATGATCGGCTGCAACCTGCCCGAGAACCGCCGGATCGAGCGTGCTCTCCTTACCAATGACGAGGTTTTGGCTGTTAACCAATCGGGACAATCGCCGCGGCAGTTGTTTAAGAACGATCAATACATGATCTGGTATTCCAAAGTTCCCAACAGCACCGATCTCTATGTAGCCGTTTTTAATATCAGCGATAACGGTATAAATGCGCCCGTTGACCTTTCGTCCCTCGGCCTTAAAGGCAAAATATCGGTACGCGACCTATGGAAACACCAAAGCACCGGAACTTTCTCAGGCACGTTCAATCAGCAGCTCAACAAGCACGCTTCCGCCATTTTCAGGGTAAGGATGGTTAAGTAAACCATTGCAATATATAAGAGATTCATTTTGGGCGGCATATTTATGGACGTTAGAGAACTTATACCGAAGCATGCGGACGATCAGAAGGCGATTGACGGCCTAAAAAAGCTTCCATTTGAACAAATAAAACCAATTGTTCCCGACTTATTGGTATGGCTCCAGGATATGAACTGGCCCGTTGCAAGACCAATTGCGGGCATTTTAGAACCATTTGTAGATCAAATCGTCCCGGAAATAATTACTATTTTAAAAACAGACGACGGGATGTGGAAATACTGGATATTGACGTGCCTTATAAAAAATACCACACATCCCATTTTGCTGGATGAAATTGAAAGGATGGCAAAATTTCCATCAAGGCGAAACCACCGGTCAGGTTAGTCCTGCAGCAATTTTACCTAAATACTTCATTTAGCATACCGGCCGAAGTTACGCTATATAACTTCGGCCTAAAATTTTAATAAGCTTCAGCTTAACGCAAAACAACCCCTTTATTTTATTACCGCAGGAAAATGCAGCATCAGATTTTCAGTATATTTACTCCTGATGGAAACAACCCGCAATAAACCCCTGCTGCTCAACTGGATATTCATTACCTCACTGCTAATTCTCCTTATCAACGACCAATACCTGAAATGGACTTTCCATAACTGGATAACTGGAAAACTGTCCGATTTTGCCGGGCTGTTAATCTTCCCTATGTTCCTGCAATTCATTTTCCCGCCTCTTTCTAAAACTTCGGCACTCGTTACCGGGCTGTTCTTCATATTTTGGAAATTGCCGGTATCTGATGATCTTATACATTTATATAACAAGATCGCTCTTATACCCATCACCAGAACGGTAGATTACACAGATCTGCTGGCGCTATCCATACTCCCTCTGTCTCACATCATTATTCAGCGAGTAGAGAACTTTAAGATCAATATACCTGGCCGGTTATCGTTAAATCCGCTGTTTTTGCTCATCCCGGCGGCCTTTGTTTTTATGGCCACTTCGCCGCCGGTCAGTTTTTACATGAGGCCCGGCGGCGACATTCATATAGGCAGATCCTACCGGATGAAAATGAGTAAGGACAAAATTTTAGCTGGCCTGAAAGCCCGCGGATACGTGGTAAGACCCGACACGGCCACCCAAAACCCATACGCACGCCCCGAAAGGTATTTTATTGAAAATGTGGTTTTGAACGGCGGCAAAGACACTATTAAATCCATCGAGATCGGTTTCTTAGGCAGTGGCGATAAACCCCTGTTCCTGCTCAATAACATCACCCTGAAAACAAAACCCAACCTCAGCGACTGGCGGACATTGAAGCGATATTCGAAGCTGTATGATCAGATGATTAGATCCGAGATTATTGAGGAAGTGAAATGAGGCCTGGTGTTATGCCGATCAGAGAAATAAAAACTTCTGACATACTACATAACTTTGTATATGCCGGAAAACGATTTAACTTATAATGAAGAAAATTCAAAGACAACGAGAACACATTGCATACTTAAAAGAAAGTTTTCGTCATTTGAGTACTGATACTATAGCCAGGCGACTTACTAACTTCAGCAGATCGAATGATATATCGATTGTTTACAAAGAACTGCTTAAAGAGCATGGTATTGACGATTATTTACAGAGAGGCTTTATCTCCGACCAAGACCAATCAATGCAAAGGATTAACACATTTTAACCCGGCAACTCTTTTGAAGTCGCTTAAATTTCTGGTATATATTTCAAGGTTGTGAACCGATGCAGTAGCAGCGATTAGGCTGTCTCCGAGCTTTAAGTTATATGTCCTGCGAATCTCAATAGCCCGATCAAAAACTGACTGATCGGGAATAATTATTGATGCGTATTCAAAAATATCTCTGAAATACGCCTCTTCATCTTTCCATAAACCATGATAACCCAAAACTTCAACCCTCGAAATTTCCGACAATACGCAAGAACCATTAATAATCAATTCTCTTAAATATTTGTATTCCTCAGAGTAAGAGTAGATAAGAATATTACTATCAATAAGGTAAGCCATACTTATTGAAATGGTAGTTCACGGTCCGAACGTAAATCCCTTTCCCATTCTGCCGCATCACCAAAAGAGGATGGTTTTTCCGCTTTGAAATTAAGGATGCGGTTCCTGATATCACCTTTGCTTGTCTGATCGGGATCAATATTCTTTTTCTCAATTACCACATTTAGCTTCTTTGCTAAAGCGATGATCTTTGCAAGACTTTCTTCGTTATTCGATTTCAATACAAGTTCCACAATAATTTCTTATGCGATCTATGCAAAAATAATGAAAATAAATCTTTTCAAGAAGTGACCGCGAACTATCTCTTTCCGCTGCCGCAAGCGTCTCGCTTGTGGCCCACAGACACTTTATCCGTAAACCCGTCATTTTATGATACCCCCATGTCAATTCCCTCATAAAAAATCCTCACCTTTGAATTACATGTTGCAACATATAATCTAAAAAAGATCATGGAAATCGGAATAGATAGTTTTGCCTCTGCCATGTACGGCAGCAACAGCCTGAGCAGCGTTGACGCGATGGAACAACTGTTAGACCGTATTGTCTTTGCCGACGAGGCCGGGCTCGACGTATTCGGTATTGGCGAACATCATAAAAAGGAATTTCTTGATTCTGCAACGGCGGTAATCCTGGCGGCAGCCGCCGCCCGCACCAAGCGCATCAAGTTGGGCAGCGCAGTGGCCGTACTCAGCGCCGCCGATCCGGTGCGCGTTTACCAGAACTTCGCCACGCTCGATTTGATTTCTAAAGGCCGTGCCGAGTTGGTGGTGGGTCGTGGCTCATCGGTGGAGGCTTATCCGCTGTTCGGCTTCAGTTTGAATGATTATGACGCGCTGTTTAAGGAAAAGCTCGATCTGTTGCTAAAAATTCGTGATGAAGAGTTTGTAACATGGTCGGGCAAGTTCAGGGCGCCGCTGCATCACCAGCCGGTATACCCGCGCGCTTTGCAGGAAAAACTGCCGGTATGGCTGGGCGTGGGTGGTACGCCCGAGTCGTTTGTTAGAGCAGGTACGCTGGGACTACCGTTGATGGTAGCCGTAATTGGCGGAGAAACTCACCGCTTCCGTCCGCTGATTGATCTGTACCGCGAGGCCGGCCGCCGGGCCGGATTTACGCCCGATCAGCTGAAAGTAGGCCTGCACTCACCCGGCTATGTAGCCGCTACCGCCGAAAAAGCCACCGCCGACTACTACCCCGGCTACGCCGAACTGTGGACCAAACTCGGCCGCGAGCGCGGCTGGCCACCAGTAACCAAAGCCCAATACGATAGCCTCATCGCCCCCAAAGGCGTACTGGTAGTAGGCAGCCCCGAACAGGTAGCCGAAAAACTCTTACGCCACAGTGAAGCCTTAGGCGGTGTAGACCGCTTCACCTTTCAAATGGACAACGCAGGATTGACGCATGAACAGTTATTGAGTTCGATTGAATTGATTGGGGAGAAGGTGATGCCGTTGGTGAGGGGCTAAGAGACAAAACTATCACACGTTAGGCAGTTCATTATATGTTGAAGAGAACATTCGGGTTATCAATTGTTCCTTTTGTTCAATGTTCTGTGCCTGTCGATTGATTAAGAGGTATCCGCTAACTTCCTCGTAACTGTAGTGCACAAAAGTCTGGTTTCCCTATTGTACCTTCTACAATTCCACAATAAACACGAAAGCGTTGGTTATTCTGATAATCTTCGACTGTTCCCGACACCCGGTCAATAGTTCTTGATCCAATGAAGCCAAAGGAAGCTGTCGGATAGTCATTCAGAATGATCGGGATAACCCTTAAACAAGAAATCAATATATTAAATACATCCCCTTTATTCGTAATGCGGGAATATTTATAATCATCCTTACTGTCTTTCTGTGCGTAAAACTTAAGCGCAAAAACGTCTTCTACGTGGTAATCTGCATGTAGAATATATGCGTACCGGGTAATTGGCGAGCGAAATTTATAAATTAAGGTAAATAAATGAGCACTTGCATCCCTGCATCTGCGTTGTTGGATAAATTCGAGTGAATAACCCGGTGAGTTGAATATCAAGGAATTAAAAATTTGCCGCCGAAGTTTTCATCGCTGAGGGTATCAGATGCAGAATGTGCTACGATACGGCGGCCTTTAACCACAACCGAAGATAAGGTAATATGATTAACCTTGTCTAAAGGCGTCCAGCCAAGCCTCTCACCTTTCGATCTCGATATTTTTTTTACTTTTCCCGCCATTAAAATCAAAATTACAAAATTCTAAATTATTTTTTAATCTTAAATATTGCTCATCGCCGCTTGCGGCCGAAGATTAGCAATCACACCTTCTTCCACTCCCCCTCCGACACAACCTCCACCCCATCATCCGTCACCACAATCGCCGTCTGGTCATCAATTAAATACGATGTCATCGGCAGCGTAGCGGCCAGTTTCTCCAATTTATCCATAGCATTATCCGGAAATGCAGGATAATTCAAATGCGGATGTATAGCCATATCAACCAACCCGAGGCACTTATCGGTATCGGCGGGCAGCGTATGGTTGCCGTAGGTTGTTCCGTAGCGGGTCATGATCATGCTGCCGGCGCTCAGGCCTACATAAACTAATTTTTCAAGTAGTTGCGGCAGCAGGTTTGCAAGGCCGGAATGCTGCATCCAATAGGTAAGGTACTGGCAATCGCCTCCGCCAACCAGCAGGGCGTCGGTGTTCTGTAGCATCGGCAGCCAAACTTCCTGTTTTATTGTAGGCAGCGCCGTCAGTTCCAGTACGCCAATCGACTTCCACCCCATTTCACAAAAAGGGTCGCCCAATGTTCCGCAGATCACACTTCTGATAATTTGAGCCCCACCCGGTATACCGTATATGGCGGTGGGAATAAAAAGGGCGCTGGCCCCGGCAACCGGTTTGCCCAGCAGATTGGTGAGCGCGTTATGGATACTTGCATTGCTGATGCCGGCGGAAGTGAGTAAAAGCTTCATAATTTCAATCTTCGAATTTGCTATTGGTGACAGGTATATTCAAAGATTGAAATTAAATTATAGATCGCAAAATCATAGCAGCAGCAAGCGCACTGCTTACTATCTTAAACCTTCTGTGAGGCTTTAAGTTATAGCCCCGAAACAGGGTAAGTCCTTGGCGCATCGGTAGGGATATTCTGGGTAACCGCTGCCGTGTAATTAGCCGCCCCGATTAGTGCATGGTTGCCGGTAACGTTTCCCGTTTGGTTCAGGAACGACCATTCTGTCGGCACATGCTCGTAATCCCAGATCAGGTCGGTAGGCGGCAGCATGGGCACCAGATCGGCCAGGTTCACCACGCGGTAGCTCTGCGGTATCAGCGTACTGTAAGCGCCCACAAACGCCGGGTTACCCACCCGCGGACTGGCAAAATTATACATCTGCACGCTGTTACTTGTCAGCAGCTGGATAGATGGTGCCGCCAGCGTAGCTAACGCCGCGCCGAGGCTATGCCCGGTCACCAGGCAAGGCAGTGAGTTGTTAAATTGCTGGCAGGCCGTCAGGATCTGCTCTGCCAGGAAAGAAAATTCAATTAAAAAGCCCATATGCACCTTCGCCAGCTCGAAACCGCCATTATGGTACCAAACCAGCGGCACGGGCACCTGCGGAACATCAGAATCTATCACCCACTCAAAAATCGACCGCGTGCCACGCAGCGCAATCAAATTATAATTGGCGGAAGTCGCCGCAAAGCCAAAATAAACGTCCTGCAAACCGGCGGTCATCGGCAACAGATCCTGGCTGGTAGTCAGGCTTTTCCAGTGCACGTTTTTGTAAGTTGTGAGATCGCTCGAAGTGAGGCTAATCTCCGGCGCCGTAAACGATGCTATTTGTGTGAAGCCCGTCGGCATCGGTACATCGCCATTGTTTGTTGGCGGCAGGCCATTCTGGTACTGTTGATAGGTGAGCTCGCAAAATGCGGCCATTTGCTGTGCAAGGTTAGTGTCGTACATGGCAGTGTGATTTAAGTGACAGTTAAAAGCTTAGGTAATTTATTAACCAGACCATTTTGGCCCGGTCTGATTTTAACGTAAAGTTAGTTTTTCGATTTTATCGGAGCAAATTAATTATTATCTTAACTATATTGGGAGTATGGCAAAATGACAACCAATATCATACCTGATTTGGTAATGTTCAGGCGCCCCGGGCATAACCTGCCTGGCTGCTTCATCCTGGTACCAGAATTCCAGAAGTGCCTTTTCCCGGGAGTACAAATACCCAGCCGGTATTTTTCGAGTAATTCCTGCGCTTGCTCCTTGTTCATACCTCCGTTTATAACAGCTACAACACATAAACGGGTACCAAAACAGGAAGTGGTAGAAGAAAATTAAAAAAGGTTTACTCAAGGTTAGATAACTGTCATTATTCATGGATGATCATTCATTTGACCGGAACAGGCGAACTATAACCGGCTGCGTTCAGCCCCCGACGCGCTTTCCCTCTCGCGGGTCTTTGCGCCCTTTGAACCGAAGGGACGGGAAAAGGTGAGTTTGATGATCGTGCCATATTTGGATTCCCCGTTAAAGATCACGTGCACCTTGCTGTTAAAGGCATCGGTGGTCAGATAGCCCATATCGCTGGTATAGCTACCGCCTCTGAACAGATCATCCACCGTTAATTTTAAGCTGCCTTTGCCTTCTCCAAATTCCTTCTTTAAGCCCAGGTTCATGACAGTATTGCTATATGCATGCCAGTTGGAATTATAAGAAGCCGAGTTATAATAACCCGATAACTCGGCCGAAATCCCATGGCCGAATTTAAACTGCTCGCTGAAATTAAAAGAACCGGCCATAAAACCCTTTTCAAAAGGTCGCGGCGTAAACGATACCCGGTACCGCCGCCACCCGCCGGTGAAGGTATAACTCATTTCCCACCAACTGCCGATCTTAAAGGGTAAGGTCGTTTGCAGCGTAATGGCATTTTCCCAGTCTGCGTTCTCGGGCCGCAGATACACTACGCCGCTTACCGGCCCCGGGGTGCCCTGCACTCCTAAGATCGGGGCCTCGTCACGGCTGAATAACAAAGAGAACAGGAAATCATATTCGCTGAAACCAAATTTAAGGTTGCGGGTAACCGTCGGCTTCAATAAAGGGTTACCGGTGAAAACCGAAACCGGGGAATTATAACTGATATAGGACGCCAGGTTATCGTACGAAGGCCGGGTGATCCGCTCGGTGTACGACAGGTTCCACGAAGCATGATCATTGATCTTTCTGGTGAAAAACAGCGATGGAAAAAATCTTTTCAATTTCCGGTCGACCCGGTAATTACTGTCTGCAGAAGGATCGGTATAATTATGCGAATACTCATAACGCCCGCCGATGGTGAGGTTGCCGGCCGCGTCCGGCTGCAGATGCAAACTAACGTAAGCCGCATTAATGGCCTCGTAGGTGATAAAGTTATTAGCTTGCCCAACCACGTCTGGTACCCAAACGCCGTTCACCATGTTCTCGATACCCGAATTGGCATCGGTGCGGCTGTAAGTGAACTTTGCACCTCCTTCGAGGCTGGTTTTGGCGGTTAGCTGGTTTGAATAATCCGCTTTGCCAACCAGTACATTGATCCTGGTGCTTCCAAAATCCCGCTGAATGGGTGAAAACAAACTATCGGTGCCGCCCGCCGGATTCCCCTCGCTATCGGTAAAGGAATTTTGTGAATTGGCCAGCGTTTGAACATGATAATAGATCTCATCCATCTCAGCATGGATCTTTTGTTTACCCGGCAGGTTCTTATCTATATAAACATCGGCCTCGGCATTAGTGGGGCGGCTGCTATCTTCAAACAGGGAGTTGTAATACAGGGCAGGCGAAGCATCAAACAGGAAATAGCCATAATTATGCGGCATATTTGTGGTATTACCGCCCCAGTAACTGATATTGACTCCGAGTGTAGTGGCTGTATCCGGCCGGATATCCGCGCCGATCTCGCCGCTATGATAATTACCCACCGGTTTACTGATCCCTGTATAACCGAAATCGGACTGGCCGCCAACGATGGCCGCATTCTGGGAGCCCACGGCACTCAGGTAACCATAATCATGCGAATGCCCGTAATAATACGCTCCGTATAAATTGACCTTCCCCGCATTGTGATTAATGTTCAGCCCTGCCGAAGCTTTTTCATACACGCCATATCCGCCCGTCAGTCTCAATGAACCATTGGTGCCGTCCTTTTTATTCTTTTTGGTTACGATATTGATAACACCTGCGTTCCCCTCCGCGTCGTATTTGGCCGGGGGCGTGTTCATCAACTCTATCTTGTCGATATTATCCGCGCTCATACCACTCAGCATACTCATGAGCTGTTCCATTGACAGGCGCTGCTGCCGCCCGTCTATCATCACCAGCACACCGGCCTTTCCGTTCAGCGACAGCGTATGGTTATGCTCATCAACGATCACGCCCGGTGAGCGCTGCAATACATCCAATATAGAGCTTCCCGCCGTCATCAGGCTGTTTTGCACGTTTACCGTTAAGCCCTCGGCAGTTTGCGCTACGGCCGGTTTGGCGGCGCGGATCACTACTTCGTGCAAATGGTTAGCTGTCTGTAAAAGCGCTATCCGTTTCATATTCAGTACCTGCTCACCACTGAATTTAAATACATCCGACAAATGGGCCTGAAAACCCATCGCGGTAATGCGGAGCCTGTAACTGCCGGGATCTGTCACCGCAAGACGAAAAGTGCCGGAATCTGTTGCCGACGCGGAGCTAACGATTACACTGTCTGCCGCACGCATCAGCGCCACAGCGGCAAAAGGCACCGGTTTGCCCGCCACATCTGTAACCTTCCCTGCAACCTGTCCCAACGCTGCAGAAGTGAGCAAAATAAAAAAAGAGCAAAATAAAAAGTATTTCATAGCTGGTGTTTTCTTCAAAAGAAACCCGTACCGGGCCAACCAAAAAACCGGATTGACCAGCGGCAGCAACCGATTGACGAAATGCAGTAGCAAGCAAACTCTGCTGAGAAACGGCGAGGTGGTAAGGGGATTTACCTGATATCATCCGCGCGGTGTATTTCGTCAATTTACCGTATCCGTTCGTCCTGCAAGCGATTAAATATGAGCCAATTGATTTACCTTAGCCCGATGGCTCAAAAAAACTGGTTCATTCGGTACAAATTATATCACATTCCTTTCTGGATGTTGTACAACTACCTGCTATGGGCCCTTTATATCGGCAGTTTTTATGAAGCGGCCCACGAACAATATTTTTCCACCTTTTGGGCCAAATGCCTGTTTTATACCATCTTTCCGGCGTTCGCGGTCTACTTTAACTTATATTTCCTGGTTCCTCGTTACCTGCAAAAAGGGCGCTACGGCTGGTATTTCCTGTTTATCACCCTGCTCATTATTGCCTCTTCCTTCCTCATCGTGCCGGGATATTATGTAACCGCCTGGCTGAGCGGCAGCAACGCTCAAAAAATGTTTGGGGTGACCAACAACCTGGAGAGCTGGTTTAATTCGGCAAGAGGGGAACCAGTAAAATCAACCCTGGCCGCCCTCACCCTGGGCATGAGCATTAAGCTCACCAAAAACTGGCTCGAAACGCAGAAACGGCAACGGGACCTGGAGAAAGAAAAGCTGGAAACCGAACTGAAGTTTTTAAGGTATCAGCTGAATCCGCATTTCCTGTTCAACAGCATCAATTCAATTTTTTTCCTCATTCATAAAAATCCGGATATGGCCTCCGCTTCGCTGGCCAAATTCTCCGATCTCCTCCGGCACCAGTTGTATGAAGGCAACGACCAATTGATCCCGCTGGAAAAAGAAATTGCCTATCTCGAAAACTTTATTGAGCTGGAACGATTGCGGCAAAATCCCGATTTAATGACCACCTTTAATCTGGACGGCGCTGCGGCATCCGGCCTGGGCATCGCGCCTTTTATCCTGATGACATTTGTAGAGAATGCATTTAAGCATATATCCAAACACAAAGACCGGCCGAACTGGATCCGAATGGGTTTGGCAACCAGCGGACAAAGCTTAAAAATGACCATAGCCAACAGCAGATCGGATGACGATTCGCAACAGGTGGTTCATTACGGGGGTATCGGCCTTCAAAATGTAAAGCGGCGGCTGGACTTGCTTTACCCGGAAGGGCACTGTCTGGATATCCGGCAAACGTCAGAAGAATTTAACGTAGTATTGGAACTGCAACTGGCAACAATATGATGAACTGTGTAATTGTAGATGACGAACCGCTGGCCCGTGAGGGTATGGCCAGTTATGTCCGCGAAGTCGATTTCCTGAACCTGTCAGGTGTTTGTGAAAACCCGCTGGAATTGATCCCCATCCTTGATAAACAAAACGTTGATCTGATCCTGCTGGATATCCAGATGCCCAAAATGAATGGCATCGAGTTTTTAAAAATACTCCAAAAACCGCCGATGGTGATCATCACGACGGCCTATCCGTCGTATGCCCTGGAAGGTTTTCAACTGAATGTGATAGATTATCTGCTAAAACCGGTCACGTTTGAGCGGTTCTTTAAAGCAGCAGCCAAGGCCCGCGATTATCACCGGCTATTAACCCAACCGGCCAACGGTTCGGGTGCTGCCGCTGCCGACGAGGATTACTTTTTTATCAAGTGCGGTAACAAATACGAAAAGGTACTATTCGCAGATATCCTGTATATTGAAGGGATGCAAAACTATGTCAACATCTTTACCACTAAAGGAAAGCTGATGACCATACTCTCGCTTAAAAGCCTGGAGGAAAACCTGAACAAACAATTCTTTATCCGCGTGCACAAATCCTACATCGTGGCGACCGGCCATATCGACGGTATCGAAGGTGGTGAGATCTTTATCCGCGATCACCGGATACCCATCAGCCGCAACTATCACCAGCAGGTGATAGACGAAGTAGTAAAAAAGCGGCTTTGGGACAACAACAAAAAAAAGAATGAATGATCTGACGGCATATCCTTGCGGCTATGAATACCTCATTAAAAGGGATTTCTTTACGTCAAGAGCCTGCTTTTTTAGCAGGACAAGGAGAGCCGCCCATCCAAATTCTGTTACAGGAAATTTGAAATTTATTTTTTGAGCAGGATGCTGCTTGAATTTAATTATTGAACTGACATCAGTAAAATAAAAAACGCCCCTCATTTTCATGAGAGGCGTTTGGGGTAAGTAATCGGGCTCGAACCGACGACCCTCAGAACCACAATCTGATGCTCTAACCAACTGAGCTATACCTACCGTTTTGGAGTTTGCAAAAATAGAAATTCTACAGCTATTTGCAAAACGTTTTTTAATTTGTTGTAATGTTGAAAGGTTGGAAGGTTGAAATGTTATCCTTTAAGGCGGTGAGTTATGGCGGTTGAATGTTTGGATAACAGATCATTAATTCAAAACTCTACCCTCAAACCAATATAAACAATCGGCAAAAAATATTTCAACTTTACAACCTTACAACATTTCAACCACAAACAAATTACAATCCCCTTACCCTTTTTATTTAGAACCATTTTAATTAATAGGTAGCTTTGTACCATGGCAGAGCAATTAGTTGAATTGAACGTAACCGGGATGCATTGTAACAATTGCGCCCTGTCTGTACACAAACTTTTGGAGAAGAAGGGCTTGCATAACATTCTGGTAGATTTTGCAGCCGAAGAGGTCAAATTTTCCGGCGATGGCGCTGTTGCCCTTCCGGATATTATTAAAGACATCGAGGGTCTCGGCTTCAAGGTAGTGGATGATCTGGCAACCCAGGTCACCCCGTTTTATGAGAAGGTGGAAAATAAGTTCATTTTCTGCGCCATCCTCACCGCTCCGCTGCTGCTGCACATGCTCCTGCCCTGGCGTTTCCTGCACGATCCTATGGTGCAACTGGCGCTTTGTGTACCCGTTTTTCTGGTGGGATGCTTACATTTTGGCAAGAGCGCCATCAATTCTATACGTGGCGGGGTGCCCAATATGGACGTGCTGATCTTTACCGGATCGACCGCTGCTTTTGTTTATAGTTTGGTTGGAACCGTTCAGCACCTGGGCGGGCAATACCAGTTCTATGAAACCTGCGCTACCATTATCACACTGGTACTGCTGGGCAACGTGTTCGAGAAACGCTCCGTTACGCAAACCACCTCGGCCGTAAAAGACCTCGTTAAGATCCAGCAGGTAACCGCCAACCGGATAATTAACGGCGGTATCGAGGTGATCAGCGCCAAAGAAGTACGTCCGGGCGATACACTGCAGGTAAATCATGGCGATAAGATCCCTGTGGATGGTGAGGTGCTCTCTGGCGATGCATCGGTTGATGAAAGTATGCTTACCGGCGAAAGTGTTCCGGTGGAAAAGGGCAAATACGCCCCGCTAATCGGCGGTACTATCGTGTTGCACGGAAACATCCGGATGCTGGCCACCAAAACCGGTTCGAACACCGTCCTTTCGCAGATCATCGATCTGATGAAAAAAGCACAGGCCGCCAAACCGCCGGTGCAAAAGTTGGGCGACAAGGTTGCTGCCATATTTGTTCCCGCGGTTATCCTTATCGCCATCATCACATTTGCAATTACTTATTTTATAGCCCATACCGCGCTGCAAACTGCATTGATGAATGCCATTGCCGTGCTGGTGATCTCATGCCCCTGCGCCATGGGACTGGCCACACCCACGGCTGTAATGGTAGGTCTGGGCCGCGCAGCTAAAAACGGCGTACTCATTAAAGGCGGCGATACAGTAGAAGCTGTTGCCCATACCCAATTTGTGGTATTCGATAAAACCGGCACACTTACTACCGGTAAATTCCGTGTAAACGACATCAAAATTGAGGGCGCTGAAACCGAAGAACAGATCAGGGGGATCATCGTGGCGATAGAAGAGCGCTCCAACCACCCTATAGCCAAATCGCTGGTAAGTGAGTTAAGATCGCTGCCGCAAGCTAAGGTTATACTAAGATCGGTAAAGGAAGAAAAAGGCCTGGGCATGCGTGCCGAAGATGTAGAAGGCAGCCATTATTTCCTCGGTTCGGGCAAATCGGCCGATGAAAGCGGATTTAATATTTCCCTCTATAAAAATCAAAAGCTGATCGCTCAAATCGCCATCGACGATGAGATCAAACCCGATGCCGCCCAACTCATCGCGCAGCTCAAAAAAATGAATATTTCGCCGGTGCTGCTCAGCGGCGACAAGGATAACCGTTGCAAAAAGGTGGCTGCTGCCATCGGTATTACCGATATCCACTCCGAAAAATTGCCTGATGAAAAGCTGAAGGTGATTGATATTTATCGTCAGAAAGGTAAAACCATTATGATAGGCGACGGCATTAACGACGCCCCCGCCCTCACCCATGCCGACGTTGGCGTATCCATGAACGACGCCAGCCAGATCGCCATCCAGTCAGCCAGCGTAATATTGTTAAACACCGACCTGCACACTGTGGTCAAATTCCTGCAGATCAGCAAACACACGCTCCTTACCATTAAACAAAACCTGTTTTGGGCCTTTGCCTACAACATCATAGCCATCCCACTGGCGGCGCTTGGATTCCTTAACCCCATGCTTGGTGCATTCACTATGGCGTTCTCGGATGTAGTGGTGATCGGCAATTCGTTGAGACTGAAGGTGAAGAAAGTTTAGCCCCCCGGCCCCCTGAAGGGGGAGAGGAAAATGCAATTTCGCCTGTCATCGATTTAAATTTTCTTTACTTTTGTTGCCCATTCAGGGGGTTAGGGGGCTTATGATCGAAATTTTTACAGACGGCGCATCAAGCGGTAACCCCGGACCGGGCGGTTACGGCGTGATCCTGCGCTCGGGCAAACACTATAAAGAACTTTCCGAAGGTTTCCGTAAAACCACTAACAACCGCATGGAATTGCTGGCCGTTATCAAAGGCCTCGAGGCGCTCAAAAGCCCCAATCAGGACGTCACTATCTTCTCCGATTCCAAGTATGTGATCGATGCTATTGAAAAGCGCTGGGTGCATGGCTGGCTGCAAAAAGGCTTTGCCGGTAAAAAAAATAAAGACCTTTGGCTGCGCTACCTCGAGATAGCCAAAATGCACAAAATCAAATTCGTTTGGGTACGCGGTCACAACGGTCACCCTGAAAATGAGCGTTGCGATCAACTCGCCGTAGCGGCCGGCAAACAGCCGGGATTATTAATAGATTCCGTATTTGAGGTGGAGAATGCGAAAGTAAACTTGTTGTGAGTTGGTGAGTGGTTGGTTAGGTTGAGACCGGATATGTTGGTCGTTTTTTAACCATAGGAGAACGCAGAAATTGCACAGCGGATGCGGAGCAATTTCTATTTCTCTGTGTCCTGCGTGTTTTTCCTCAGTGACCTCTGTGATTATCCTCCCCCCTTTTTGAATTTTTAATTTTTACTCTTTACTTCTCACCTACCTGCCAGTTCAATCACCTGCAAATCCCTGATCTTATCCTCATCAATGGCAAAACGCATCAGCGTGCGCACCTTATGCCAGCCCTGCTTGCCAGCCGCGCCGGGATTAAGGTGCAGGCAATTGATCTTTTTATCATAGATCACCTTCAGAATATGCGAATGCCCGCAGATAAAAAGCTTCGGCGGATTGTTGTAGATCTCCGGCTTTACCAGCGGGCTGTACCTATCGGGATAACCGCCAATGTGCGTTATCCAAACATCGGTCTGCTCGCAGTTAAAGCGCAAATGCTCCGGGTAAACGGCGCGAACATCCGTAGTATCGATATTTCCGTAAACCGCCTTGAATGGCTTGAACGCGGCCAGCTTTTCGGCAACTTCTATCACCCCGATATCGCCCGCATGCCATATTTCGTCGCAATTGCCGAAATGTTTAAATACCGCATCGTCGAGGTAACTGTGCGTATCGGATATAAGGCCTATTTTGACCATTGATAAATAAGTGTTATGCCGAAGTTTAGTCCGATAGAAATAAAAAAAGCCACCAAAAGCGTAGTACACATCACAACATTAATAAGGAATTTTTCCTTAACGTTCCAGAATACCGCAACACCAATGTAAAGCAGATCCATGAATATGGGAGATAGCATCCTCCACATAAAAAGATGATCAATTCCACCAAAAATATCGGCCCCCGGCATCGAATAAAAAGAAAATACCGAGTAGGCAATTGGTATCAACAACAAAACCGTTATTAGAATGGAAAGATTTTTCATATCAAAATGCTAGAAAATAAGGTTTCAATAACTTTTTATAAGTATCAGTGTACACTCCCGGCGCATCATAGATCACAAAGTCGGCGCTTTCAGTTAAGCGGTCCCCCCAGCCAAAACAAACAATTTCCCGGTGTGCTTCAGCAGAACTGAACGATTTGATAAAAATGTTTTCTTTTGCAACAAGCCCTTCTTTCTCAGCCAAATGCTTCACTTCTGCCGCCGTATTTACAGGTAATACCAGCCAGCACAAACCCGCAGGAGACAAATGTTTGGAAACCTCCTTCGTAAATCCCTCAAAAAAAACAACGTCTGAATGTTTGGCCAGATTCTTCTTTGCCTCCGGCGATTCCAACGAATTGATGTAAAATGGGGGATTGGATATAATCAGATCGTATTTTTTATCAGGATACTCTTTCCAAAAATCATTGATATCCTTTGGATGGACCTGTAACTGCCGACCAAAAACAGAATTTTGGAAATTCCTGGCGGCAGTTTCTGCGGCTATTGTATCAATTTCAACGGCATCAGTCCGCGCATCCGGATATCTTTGCGCCACCATTAAAGCAATTACGCCAGTTCCGGTACCAATGTCCAATATCTGCTGGGGGGCATCGGCCCTGGCCATAGCACCCAGCAATACTCCATCGGTGTTGATTTTCATGGCGCAGCCTGCTTGATCGACGCTGAATTGCTTAAACCGGAACATGGGAGTAAAGGTATTAAAAAGTGCACGTAGAGGCGCAATACGTTGCGTCTCCGAAAATCGTAACCTGTCAGTTATCGCTCGTAAAACTCGATAGGCAATCCGTCCGGGTCGGCAAAGAAAGTAAAGTGCTTGCCGGTGAATTCATCAACCCTTATTGCTTCTACCTCAATATTAAAACTTTTGATATGTGCTGCGGCCGCCTCCACATCATCTGTCTCAAAGGC